>NZ_CP073653.1:2627500-2966250 GCF_018223745.1 Clostridium beijerinckii | reverse complement strand
ATATCAATAAAGTTTGGGAATACTATTTCCCTATTGGTGAAGAAGGCGACTTAGGATATTATTTTGGTTCTATATTAGGTTATCTTGGCTATGATAATGATGCACTAAAGCTTCTAGAATCTTCACTAGAGTTTTATGGTGAATGCCCAGAAACAAATTACGAAATTGCACTTTGTTATTATAATTTACAGCAAATTGATAAAGCCTTAGAGTATACAGAGAAATCTATTGGATTAGATTCAGATTTTGAACAGGGTAAAAACTTAAAAAATATAATTGAAGATATATTAAGCGATAACTAAAATTTTAATTAAAATAAAAACAGATGTGAATTAGGGAAAATTATTCTAATTCACATCTATTTTTTTACTCAAGAGCTCAGTGAAATTCAAATCAATTATTTTATTTAATAAACTTATAACTCATTATGTCATATAAATTGAAAATAGTAATTCTTATATACTTCCATATGTTACAAAATAATTTATAAAAACTTATTAGACGTTATGCTTTCAATTTTTGGATTTAATTGGAATATAAATTCATCAATAATAATATTATTATAACAGTTAAATTTCTAAAAGGGATAATTGGTCTTAAATAATAATTTTTCTTTAATAATCGATAGCATATTATTAAAATCTGGAGGTGTATAGAGAAATGACAAAGATTAAGACAGTACAGGAAGCAGTAAAAAATATTAAAGATGGCATGAAGATAATGACAGCAGGTTTTTTAGGAGTGGGTGCTCCATTAAAGATGATAGAGGAGCTAGCGAATACAAATATTAAGGATCTTACACTTATTCAAGCTGTATCAGCTCAACCAGGGGAGACTCATGATGTTGGTATGCTCATAGCAAATAAACAAATAAAAAAATTTGTAGGTGCACATATTGGGACTTGCCCTGAAGCACAAGAACAATATAATGCAGGCACATTAGAAGTAGAATTTATACCTATGGGAACCATAGTTGAATGTATACGAGCTGGTGGAGCTGGACTTGGCGCAGTTATAACACCAACTGGGCTTGGTACAGAAATTGAGAATGGAAGAGATAAACTTATTGTAGATGGAAAGGAATATTTAGTATTTCCAGCTATAAAAGCAGACGTTGCATTAATTAAAGGCTGTAAGGCTGATAAGTTCGGAAATATTTTATATAGAGGAACAACAAAAGGAACAAATACAAGTATGGCACTTGCTGCTGATTTAGTTATAGCCGAAGTGGATGAAATCGTTGATGTGGGTGAAATCCCTCCTGATAGTGTTGGAACACCGGGTATATTAGTAGATATAATAGTTCAAGGTGATTCTTTTGAAGATAGAAGAAAATATTTTGAAGATTTATGGACAAGAACTAATAAAATGAGATAGGGGTGAAAATGATGAATGGTAAAGAGATAATTGCAAGAAGAATCGCAAAAGAATTTAAAGAAGGAATGGTTGCTAATTTAGGATTCGGTATACCTAATATGGCTGCCAATTATTTACCAAAGGGAATGGAAATAACACTACAATGTGAAAATGGCGCATTGAAGTTTGGCGCAACTCCAAAGATAGGAGAATCTGACCCAGATCTAGCTAATTCAGGTGGATCTCCAATCACTTTACTACCAGGATCATCAACCTTTGATATGGATTTATCTTTTGCAATAATAAGAGGTGGACATGTTGACATAACTGCATTGGGCGCTTTAGAGGTAGATCAAGAAGGAAATATTGCAAATTGGAAAATACCTGGTATTTTTTCGCCTGGTATGGGAGGCGCAATGGATCTTTTAGTGGGAGCTAAATATGTAATAGCTGCATTAAGCCATAATGATAAAAAAGGGAACTCAAAAGTATTAAAAAAATGTACATTGCCTTTATCGGCTGCCAAATGTGTCAATCTAATAATTACAGATAAAGCGGTTATGAAAGTTACAGATAAAGGATTAGTTCTAATAGAAGTAGCACCAGGTTTAACTGTTGATGAAGTGTTGAAAACAACGGATGCCGATTTGATAATAGATGATAATGTTAAGGAAATGGAAATATAAATATAAATATGAAGTAAAAGTTGTCCCTATCTTTGTTTGCTATGAGATTCCTTTCGTGCATTTAGAGATGGTCTGTTAATCAGTTACTAGAATTTTATAATTATCTATAAAGACGGTTTTGCAGACTTACCAACAAAACCAGGTCTATGACTTATTATTGAAGAGAATAAAGTAAGAGAAGTTAATATGAAAGGTCTTAACTAATCTAATCCAAATTAGAGAAATTATGATGGAACAAAAGCTGAATGGTAGAATAATATAAACTATATAGGAAATAAGATTAAGGGATAACTATAATAATTATGGTTATCTCTTTTTCAATGTAATATTGACCAACATATACCAACATATACCAATATTAAAGCAATATACAAGAAAAGTGATTATAATTCCATTCTACTTTATTTCCTGGCCATTAGATAAAATAAAGATTTCTAAATCTTGACGTAATAGGCATGATAAAATATAATTGTTAGTGATATTCATTATCAATAATAATTATAAGGAGTAGAAATATGATCTTTATTTGCACATTAATTCTAGTAACGATTTTATCATTACTTTTAACATCATCTATTAAGAAAAATTATTATCTTTATTATTCGCTGGCAACGGGTATTGCGATAATCACATCATTTTATGAAATACTACGAATAACATCTAACGCAAAGCTTGAAGGGGTTATTCTAACCCTTGAAAAAACTTCAATAAGAGGATTGATATCAGTATCATTTTTTATATTAGTAATGTATGCAGGGGCTTTAAATCAAAAATGGACAATAACAAAGAAATTACGCAGCATTAGAGCAGAATTAGCTATTATAGGTGCAATCATGCTGTTACCCCATGGAATAGTATATTTTATTCGTTTTATAATACTAAAGCTTCCTAGAATCATTAATGAAGGTTCGCTTCCTGTATTATACTTAAGCTATATAGCAGTTGGACTCATTGGATTTATTATAATGATACCATTATTTATAACCTCATTTAAGAAAATAAGGCGTAAAATGCAAGGAAAGCAATGGAAGAGGCTTCAAAGATGGGCATATTTGTTTTACTTTTTAACATATTTTCATATTTTACTTATACTTTTAAATGAAAAGGAAATAGATTGGGTAAGGTTAATCAGCTACACCATAGTTTTTATTAACTATATGGCTTTAAAGTTATTAAAAAATAAAGAAATCAATATAGCAAAATCATTTAAATTAAGTAAAATGAACAACTAATATTCAATATAAAATTTATGAAGTTAAAATATCAATTTCTCGCTAATCGAGTTTGTGATATTTTCTTATCATATTTAGAAAACAGCAACAAACATGAGAGTATTCAATTTAATTATATAATCAATTATTTATCTTTATTGCAATAATTTTAATATTCTATATAATAATTAAATAAATGTTTCTTGTATATTAGTTTATAGCTTACTTATTTTCGAACAAACTCTTTATATGGATAAATATGTAGAAAAATAAGTGATATTAACTTGAAGTTCTTTTCACATAAAGACAATAAGTTACAAGCAAATAAGTTATAATGTCAAATGGGAAAATACAATAGGCTATTTGCATAATAAGTTTATCCCTATTTGGAGCTAATTTAACTTTTTGTAATATTATATTAAGGAATTATTAACATAATCTAAAGATAATAAACAGAGATTTATAGTAACATATAAACATGAAAAAGCTGTACTCTAAGAGATTTAGAAATAAAATAATATTAAGGCGGTGATTTTATTTTATGAAAGATGTAAATGTAGATACAATCAAAGAAACAATAAAATATCTTCCTGAAGATGAGCAAGAGATAATATTACATTTGACAGAAATATTTGAAGGCGAAGAAGAAAATATTAATGAATATGTTAAAGATGAATTAATAGGTGAATAAATTAAATATTAGTAAAACTAAGAATCCAGAAAATAAAGAATTGTACATACGTGAAAATTCTGAATACGCAGAGTATGTGCTATCTAGAAAAGAATCATCTGAAGGAGAGAATGATGATTCTAGTGAAATTAAAAAAGTAACCCCATTGCGCTTATCGCTGGCTGGAGTATTAGTAGCTATTTTTATTTTTTTGGGTATGTATTTATTAGGTTCATTTAATTAAAATAGAAATAGAAGAACTAAACTAGATAATTACAAACTTTCTTATAGAGCGGTTCATTTAATGAGGATAATAAACAGTAGAGATATTGTTTATTATCCTTATTTTTATTTCTGAATTAAAACTAAGTTTTATTTATTATTCTAAGCTTAAGTTATAGAATCAAATCTCAAATATCCTCTTGTTTAAGTTTTAGTACTTTGTTTAAGTTTTCAAATACAGATTGATCATAATCTTGGTGTACTGAAACTTCGATAACATCATAGAGTTTTTCTAATTGCTTTATTATTTGATCAAGCACAGAATCATTTTTGACAAGTAAATACATTTTACTTGTAGAACCATCACCTATTTGTGCACATAAAATTCCTTCTAAATTAAATGCACGTCTTGCAAAAAGCCCAGTTATGTGGCTCATAACACCAGAATGGTTTCTAACATGTAGCTCTATAAGATAAAATTTAGTATTAATCATTTAAATTTTCACCACCAATCATATCTATATTTGATTTACCAGGAGGAACCATAGGAAGTACATTTTCAGTTTCTTCAATAGGTATATTAATTACACATGGTCCATCTGTAGTTAACAATTCTTTTAATTTTTCTAAAGGTTTTTCCTCATTACATAAATCACAAGATTGTATTCCAAAGCCTTCTGCTATCATTTTGAAGTTAGGATTTGATATAAATTTTGATGCTATATAGTGCTCATTATAAAACAACTGTTGCTGCTGACGTACTAGGCCTAAATGATGATTATTTAAAATAATTACTTTTATATTCAAATTAAAGTCAGCAAGGGTAGCTAGTTCCTGAATATTCATTAAAATAGATCCATCACCACAGAAAGAGATTATAGTCTTATCTTTATTGGCCAATGCAGCACCTATGGCTACTGGAAGTCCAAATCCCATAGTTCCAAGACCACTAGAAGTTAGTAAAGCCTTTGGTAATTTAAAAGGGTATCTTTGAGCTACCCACATTTGATGCTGCCCAACATCAGTAGTAATAACTGCATCACTAGGAACTATGTTTCCTACAAAAGGAATTATATTAGCAGGATGCAGTATGTTTTTATAAGAAGGGAGTGGATATTTAGATTTAAAGCATTTAACTCTTTCCCTCCAAGTGTTTCGACTTTTACTTTCAATATGTGGAAGTATATCTTCTAAGAAGTCATCAACATTTGCAATCATAGATAAACTACTGGTTTTAACTTTATTTATTTCAGAAGGATCAATATCAATATGGATTATAGAAGCGTTAGGACAAAACTTTTCTATATTACCTGTTGCTCTATCATCAAACCTTACTCCTAGGGCCAAAATTAAGTCAGCTTCGTTTAGAAGATAATTTGTATATGGTGCACCATGCATTCCAAGCATTCCAATACTCAATTCATCATCACAAGGAAAAGCACCAAGTCCCATAAGACTTAAAGAAACTGGTATATTATTTTTCTTTGCAATTTTATATAAGTTAGATGAAGCATTTGAATTCACTACACCTCCACCTGCATAAATTATAGGCTTCTTTGAATCATTGATTAATTCAGCTATGCAATAAAGCGTAGAGCTTTTTATTGAATCTCTTTTAGGCAAATTTTCAGATGCAATTTCAGAAGGAAAGTCTTCTAAGTCTATAAATTCATTCTGAATATTCTTAGGAATATCAACAAGTACTGGTCCAGGTCTTCCTTCTAAAGCTATTTTGAAAGCTTCTTTTATAACTGTAAAAAGTTCATGTATGTTCCTAATTAAGAAATTGTGCTTAGTAATTGGAATTGTTAATCCATAAGCATCAACTTCTTGAAAAGCATCAGTACCTATTGCTGATAGAGGAACCTGGCCTGTTATAGCAACAAGAGGAATTGAATCAAGTTTAGCATCTGCAATGGCAGTTAGAAGATTAGTTACTCCTGGGCCAGAAGTTGCAAAGCATACTCCAACTTTATTTGTACTTCTTGAAATGCCTTGTGCAATAAATCCAGCGCCTTGTTCGTGACGTGCTAATATATGTTTGATTTTTTTGCTTTTGTATAAAGCATCATAAAGTGGGAGATTGAATCCTCCTGGAATGCCTGATATATATTCTACTCCTTCGTTCTCTAATAATTTAATAACTATTTCAGCACCATTATATTTCAAAGAAATCACTCCTTACATAAATATCTTAGAATATTTCATTAACGTTTATTGATTAGATAAAAAGTTCGATTTTACTATTTTTTAATATTTGATATAAGAATAAATATTATTTTTGTGTAAAAAAAAACTCCCAATCCTATAAATAATATAGGACGAAGAGATAATCACCGCGGTACCACCTAATTTTGTATAATCAAATACACACTTATTAATAATACGGGTTAAATAACCGATATTATTGCCCTTTTAACGGTGGACAATCCGTTTAATTCTACTCTCTAACAATTAAGATTTCGATTAAAAACTCCAAGGCTACATTCCATATATACATCATGAGAATTTCCAGCAAATATTCTCTCTCTTTATTTCAATAATATATGTACTCTTCCTTTTCACAGTTTTTAAATTATATAGGTTTATATAAATTATAGTCAAAAGATATAAGCTTTGTCAATAATTTTTTGAAAATTCTGCAAAATCATAAATTAAGAAAATAGTAATCAAGAAATTGATGTAAATAGAAATAAAAAAAAACAAAATAGTATATCGTTTACATACGAATTGTGCTATAATAAATATATAATCAAATCCATATTAAAGGGGGAATAATTATGCTAGGAATAGTAATTTTTGTTTGTGCTTTATTGATTGGTTGTAATGCTTTTTATAATACAGAAGATAATGAAGAAAGATATGAAATCTCAAGTCAAAATCTAAAAAAAAATAAGTGAATCATTAATATATACAGTAATTATTCGAAACAAGATATGTTACTTTTAGACTATCTATATTATAATAGGTAGTCTTTTTTTGTTTAAATTCAATCTAAATTTCTGTTTATGAGCATCCTATGTTAAAATAGTATGTATATAATCACATAAAGGAGTTTAAAATTAATGAATATAATTACTTTGGAAAATATAAGCAAAAATTATAGTGATAAAATATTATTAAATAATGTTTCACTAGGAATTAATGATGGAGATAAAATTGGTTTAATTGGAATAAATGGTGCTGGTAAATCAACATTTTTAAAAGTGGTTTCTGGCCGAGAGGAATTTTTTGATGGAAATATAGTAAAGGGTAAAAATGTTAGAATTGAATATCTTGATCAGAATCCTTTATTTGATGAAGATGCAACTGTTTTAGAACAAATTTTTAAAGGTGACACTAAAGAAATGAAACTTTTAAAAAGATATGAGGAGTTATTAGATAAGATTAATAGTTGCAGTGGTGAAAACTTTGATTCTTTAAATAATGAATTACTTAAGGTTCAAAGTGAAATTGACTCCTTAAGCTTATGGGATATGGAGAGTGACGCAAAGACAATTTTAAATAAACTTGGAATAAAGAATTATTCAGAAAAGGTTGGAAACTTATCTGGAGGACAAAAGAAAAGAATAGCACTTGCTTGTTCACTTATAACACCATGTGATCTTCTTATATTAGATGAGCCTACCAATCATCTAGATTCAGATTCCATTGAATGGCTTGAAGAATTCTTAAATTCTAGGAAAGGCGCTCTTTTAATGATTACTCATGATAGATATTTCTTAGACAGAGTTACAAATAGAATTATTGAATTGGACAGAGGTAATTTATATACTTATCCTGGAAATTATACTGCCTTCCTTGAAAAAAAGATTGAAAGAATTGAAGTAGAACAATCACAAGAAGAAAAGAAAAACGCTCTTATAAGGAACGAATTAAAGTGGGTTAGACGTGGTGCTAAAGCCAGAACTACTAAGCAAAAGGCAAGACTTCAAAGATTTGACGAGTTAGTAAGCGAAGAAAGCATTAAAAGACAGGAAGATGTAGATATATCATTTGTTGGTTCTAGGCTGGGGAAAAAAGTAGTTGAATTATACGATATCTCTAAGTCATTTGGAAATAAAGTTATAATTAAAGACTTTAACTATATATTTTTGAGAAATGATAGAATTGGTATCATTGGAGAAAATGGTGCTGGAAAAACAACTTTAGTTAATATTCTTAGAAATAAACTTCCAATAGACAGCGGAAAAATTGAAATTGGTGATACAGTTAAAATAGGATGTTTTGCACAAGATAATAGTAACATGGATCCTAAACTAAGAGTAATTGATTATGTTAAAGAAGGCGGAGAATATATACCAGTAGAAGATGGAACTAAGATAATGGCTTCTACTATGTGTGAAAGATTTCTATTCGATAGCACTATGCAGTATACTCCGATTGAAAAATTATCTGGTGGGGAAAGAAGAAGACTTCATCTTTTAAGAGTGTTAATGGAATCACCTAACTTTTTGATATTAGATGAGCCTACTAATGATTTAGATATCGAAACCTTAAAAATATTAGAAGACTTTTTAGATAAATTTATGGGTGTAATCATTGTTGTATCCCATGATAGATATTTCTTAGATAGAATTTGTACGAAGATATTCTCTTACGAAGGAAATGGGTATATCAAAGAGTATAACGGTAACTATAGCGACTTTTTGATTTCAAAAGAAATTGAGAAAATTAAATCTGTTGAGTCAAGTGAGAAAAGTAGCAATGAATTTGCAGCAGATAAAGGGAAGGGAGTTAAAGAAAAAACTAAAGACAATAAACCTAAGTTTACTTTTAAAGAACAAAAAGAATATGAAACTATAGATGAAGATATTGCTAAGCTTGAAGAAAAAATCAATTCTTTAGAAAAGGAAATGGCAAAGAACTCTTCAAACTATGGGAAACTAAATGAATTGATGCATGAAAAAGAAGACGTACAAAGTGAACTAGATAATAAATACGAACGATGGGAATATCTAAATGAAATTGCTGAAGCAATTGAAGAATTCAAAAATAATAACTAAATATAATTTTAAAAGGAGGATATTGGGATTATATTTAAATTACTAATTTAAATAATCTCACCTAATGAAATGGAAATACATATATATTTAAAAGGAAAAAATGAACCTACTATATTTAATGCTGAAAGAATTGATATATTAGATATAAATATTGAAGGCCGTGACTATAAGCAAATAAGATATTTTAGAAAAGGGGTTTCTAAATCCCAATATATCAGTGTAGATTTAATTAAAAGAATTAAAGAAGTTAAAAATAAAAATGCAGGTGATAAACATTGATAAAACAAATTTTACTAGAGGGTTTTAATAAGAACATAACAAATTCATCTCTTACAAAAGGTCAACGTGTTCTAAAAAATGATTTGTTAAGAGAAATAAATGTTAAAGTAGATAAAGATTATATAAAAATAAACTCAACTGTAGTTTCAGAAAGCCTTCTAAGTGAATATTCGTGTAAGCTTGAAATTGATAATATGACTAAAGAAATTATAGGAACCCATTGTAGTTGTCTAGACTTTGAGAAAAACGAATTTTCTCGTGATAATTACTGTTGTAAACATATAATAGCTACTTTTTATACATTCTTAAGAAATATTGATGAAGATGAAGAGTTAAGAACCAAGTTAAATAATAATTTATCTCTTAAAGATAATAAAGCTAGAATTAAGGAGAATTCTAATGATGATTTATTATCTTTACTTGTTGGGGATACGGATAAGGAAAAGCTAAAATTCGAAGTTATTATTAATAAAAACAATTGGTCCTCTAAACTTCAAATCGAGTTTAAAATAGGATTAAGAAAAAGCAATAAAATGTATATAGTTAAAGATATTAATCAATTTTTGACATGCGTTTATAATAAAGTACCAATTAAGTACGGGAAAGAATTTATTTTTGATATAAAAACTCAAAGTCTTTCTTATGAAGATAGAAGATTAATAAAATTCATGAATAATATAAAAAATTTAGCAGATCATGATAGAAATTTTAGACGTTATCAGGATAAGTTAATAGAAGGAAAGACCCTTACAATTCCTGATATGATGTTTAAAGAATTTTTATACATTATAAAAAAGAATAGAGTTTTTTTAGGCGATGGATTCTTTTATAGAATATTAGAATCTGAAATAATAGAAGGGGATATGCCTATTCCATTTGCTTTATTGAGTAAGAATAACAATATAATTTTAGAAGCTCCTAATGGAATACCAGAATCATTAACTCAAGATGAAGATGTATTCTTATTTGGTACTTCCATATACATTCCATCAATAGAACAATGTGAGAGATTATCGCCATATTTAAAAATATTTAATGCTACTAACAAAGTTAGTTTCAATAAGATCAATGAAAGTAGAATTTTAAAAGAATTAATACCTTCGATTCAAAAAGTAACAAATGATTTAGTTTTATCTAAGGATATTAGAGAAAAAGTTGTAATCGCGCCTGTAATCTTCAGGTTTTATTTTGATAAAGATAAGGACATTTCGTTGTTATTTAAGGTATCATATGAAGGACATGAATTTAATTTTTTTGAAGAATACAAAGATAAAATTATTTACAGAGATACTAATAAAGAATATGAAGTTTTAGGAGTATTAAAAAGTCTTGGATTTGAAGAAGTCAATGGAAGATTATTCTTTTTAAGAGATGATGATGAGGCTTTTAAATTCTTTAAATATGAAATAGAAAAGCTCCAAAGATATGGTGAGGTATTTTATTCTGAGAGATTTAAGGGAATAAAAGATATTAAGAAATCAGATTTTGTTGGAGAAGTTAGAAAAGGTAAATTCAACTATTTTGAGTTTGAATTTAAAATTTCTGATATATCTCCAGAAGAAACTGCAAAAATACTTAGAAGCTTTAGAGATAACTTGAAATATTATAAGCTTGAGAATGGAGAATTCTTAGACCTAGAAGATGAAGTATTGAAAGAATCATTGACCCTTATAGATAATTTACTTTTAGAAGAGAAATTAAATGAGAATCTCATTAATGTTCCAATTAACAAGGGAGCTTATCTTGAAGATTATTTAGAAGACAAAGAGTTAAGGTATATAAATAGTTGTGATGAAATTAAGGATCTTAAAGAAAGATTAAGTAACATTAAAGATAAAGCCTTTCAACCTCCATATGGACTTCAAGCTAAACTTAGAAAGTATCAAAAAGAAGGCTATAATTGGCTTAGAACTTTAGATTACTTAGGGTTTGGTGGAATACTTGGTGATGAAATGGGACTTGGAAAGACACTGCAAACAATAACATTATTGCTTTCAAAGCCAGATTCAAAAACTCTTATTATTGCACCTACTTCTTTAATCTATAATTGGAAAAATGAATTTAATAAATTTGCTCCATCAATGAAAATTGCTATTTGCAATGGGGTAAAAGAAGAAAGAGAAGAATTGATTAATAACTATAAAGAATATGATGTAATCTTGACTACCTATAATTTATTGAGACGTGACATAGAATTATATAATATGAATTTTGATTACTGTATCTTAGATGAGGCTCAAAACATAAAGAATCAATCTTCTTTAAGTTCTAAGTCAGTCAAGGAAATAAAAGCAAGAATAAGATTTGCGTTGACTGGAACACCAATAGAAAATTCATTAATGGAATTATGGTCAATATTTGATTTTATAATGCCAGGGTATTTATATAATGAGAAGAAATTTGTAACTAGATATCATAGGAGGCTTGAAGAAGGACCAGAAATTCTTGAAGAGTTAAATAGACTTGTAAAACCATTTATTCTTAGAAGGTATAAGAAGAATGTAATTAAAGAATTACCTGATAAAATTGAAAAAAGACTTCTTGTTCCTTTAAGTGATGAGCAAAAAGTCGTATATGAAACCTATGCTAACTATACTAAAGATTTAATTCAAAAGAAAGTCGAAGATTTTGAGTTTAGTAAGAGCAAAATAGAAATTTTGGCTTATATAACTAAGCTTCGTCAGATATGTTTAGATCCGTCTGTAACTATGGATAATTACTTAGGAAGTAGTGGAAAAATTGATGCATTAATTGAATTATTGGAACAAAGTATAGATGAGGGACATAAAATATTAGTATTCTCGCAATTTACTTCTGTATTAAAGAATATAAGCAAAATACTTAAAGAAAAAAATTTCTTATTTTCATATTTAGATGGATCAGTTTCATCAATCAATAGAATGAAGATGGTCGACGAATTTAATAATGGTGAAAACACTGTATTCTTAGTATCCTTGAAAGCTGGTGGTACGGGGCTGAATTTAACAAGCGCGGATATAGTGATACATTTTGATCCATGGTGGAATCCTGCTGTTGAAGATCAAGCAACTGATAGAGCACATAGAATTGGTCAAAAAAATGTGGTAGAAGTGATTAAGTTAATTGCCCAAGGAACTATAGAAGAAAAAATAGTGGAATTACAGGATTCCAAAAGAGAGCTAATAAATAAGATTTTAGGTGATGATTTATCCGTAGGAGAATTCATACATTCGTTAAATGAAAATGAAATTTTAGAATTATTTAATTATAATTAACAATAAGATACCAGCAATTATGAAGGTGGTTATATGGATAATACAATAAATGAACTGACAAACTACTTGAGGGAAGTTAATACTGCATCTATAATTTTAAGGCTTACTCTTGCTACAATTTGTGCAGGGATTATTGGGCTTGAAAGAGGAAGAAAAAAAAGGCCGGCTGGTCTTAGAACTCATATATTAGTTTGTATTGGTGCAACTTTAATTATGATAACAGGACAATACATGAGAGATATATTACACATTCAGGATGATGTAAGCAGAATGGGTGCTCAAGTTATAAGTGGTATTGGATTCCTAGGAGCAGGTACTATTATCGTAGTTGGGCGTAATGAAGTTAAAGGCCTTACAACTGCCGCAGGTCTTTGGGCCTGCGCATGTATGGGACTTGCCATTGGAATTGGTTTTTATGAAGGCGCTATTATTTCATGCTTTTTCTTATTAGGTGTATTAACAGTACTTCATAAAGCAGATTTACATTATAGGGCTAAGTCTAACGAATTGGATATATATGCTGAACTCAAGCATATAGCAGGCGTTACGAACTTTATGAATGCAATAAAATTAGATGGAACAAAAATTTCTAATCTAGAACTTAAGAAAGCGAAAGAGCTTGACAATCATATAATTGGGCTTAAAATGACTTTAACATTACCTGAAAAAATTAATCATTCAGAGTACATTTTAAAGCTTCATAGCCTTGAAAATGTAATTACAATAGAGGAAATTATGTAAATTTTTATAAAAATACGAGAAAGCAAGAATTAAAAAGTAATCTTGCTTTTTTTTGTATTTAAATAAAAAAATCGCAGGCGACTGTGGAGCAGGAGATTTTTTTCACGCATCTGCCTTTTCGAATGCATGTGAGAAAAATCTGGCAGGCGAATAAGATTTTCTTTTTATTCTTTTTTAAATACTCAAACTATCCAATCAACCTTTTTTAAGTTACCCATAGATTTTACAGGAATATAAATTCCTAAAGAATAAAAAAATTTATCATTGTTAAAATCAAAACATAGTGGTAGAATATCAGTGGGTAGTATCGAAAAAGAGTTACACCAAATTTTTTAGCATTAATTATATATAATACAACTCATATCTATAATGAATGAGATTGAAATTAGGATGTTGTATCACTCACACGTATATGGAGGTGATACCATTAAAATTGGATTTATTGGTCCAGGGAAGGTAGGCGTGAGTTTAGGACGCTACTTTACTCATAAAGGGATAGAATTAAGCGGCTTTTATGGAAAAGATGACTTAAATACCATAGATGCAGCAAATATTACAAAATCTAAATTTTATAACAACATTCAAGATATTATTAAAGATAGTGATATATTATTTATTACAACTCCTGATGACATCATTTCAATTATAGATATTGAATTATCAAAATTTGATCTAAATAACAAATCTATTTGCCACACAAGTGGTTCACTCAAATCAAATGTATTATGTAATGCGAAACATTCTGGTGCAATGATTTATTCTCTACATCCAATATTTGCATTCTCTAGTAAAGAAACAAAATTAAAAGAATTGGAAGATATATATTTTTCAATTGAAGGTGATATTTTAGAAGATTCATCTATTATTAGTGTACTTAAGCTTATTGGAAATAAGTACTTTGTTAGAAAAGCAGAAGATTCCTCAACATATCATTTAGCTAGCGTTTTTGTATCTAATTTGGCATTATCTTTGCTTGATATAGGAACGAGTTATTTAAAAAAACTTGGGTTAGATGATGAAGAAGCTTTAAATGCTTTAAAACCTTTAATAAAGGGTAATATTGATAGTATTTATGCAAAAGGGTTTGTTAATTCTTTAACAGGTCCTATAGCAAGGGGAGATATTACAACAATTGAGAAGCATATTTCTGTTTTAGAGGACAAAGATAAAGATTTATATAAGATATTATCTTTTAATCTATTAAAACTTGTGGCTTTGAGAGATAAAAATAATGCAGATATTACAGAAAATATAGAAGAATGTTTCTATAGCATGGAAAATAAGAGTCAAATAGAAAATGTATTAAGTAATTCAAAAAAGCATTTGGAAATTTATAAGTTTTTAGGAGGCGTAAATTAGTGAAAAATACAGTATTAACTTTTAAGCAAGCCAAAGAACAAAAAAGCAAATTAAGTATGCTTACAGCATATGATTACTCAATGGCAAAAATCATTGATGAGAGTGGTGTTAACGGGATTTTAATTGGAGATTCTCTTGGCATGGTTATTAAAGGTGAAGAAGATACATTAGCTGTTACTATGGATGAAATCATTTATCATACAAAAGCTGTTAAGAGAGGTGCTAAAAATGCTCTTATTGTAAGTGATATGCCTTTCTTATCTTATCATGTATCTATCGAACAAGCAGTTTTAAATGCAGGAAGATTAATTAAAGAAGGTGGAGCTAATGCTGTTAAACTTGAGGGTGGAGCTAATGTTGCAGCTCAAATTAAAGCTATTGTAGATGCTCAAATACCAGTTATGGGACACATAGGATTAACTCCTCAATCAGTAAATGCTTTTGGAGGATTTAAAGTTCAAGGGAAGAGTGAAGCAGCGGCAAAACAGCTTATAAATGATGCTGTACTTATTGAGAAAGCAGGGGCATTTTCAATTGTTCTTGAGGGAATTCCAGAAAAAGTTGCAGAGCTTATAACAAATGCAGTTTCAATTCCAACAATAGGAATAGGAGCCGGAAAATATTGCGATGGTCAAATTTTAGTTTATCAAGATATGTTAGGCATGTTTAATGACTTTGTGCCAAAATTCGTAAAACAATATGCAAATGTAGGTACGGTTATGAGAGATGCAATTAGCTCCTATGTTAAAGAAGTACAAGCTGGAGATTTCCCAGAAGAAAAACACACTTTTAAAATAGATGAAAATGAATTAAAGAAATTGTACTAAATCTTAGATTTATGCGATAACTCACGAAATGAATAATATACTTTTGTTTGGAAGATATTTCATGATCTAAGTATAGTTTAAGATTGTAGTATCTATATAGATATTCAACTGTAAGTTTATACTTATGTGATAATGAACCTAAATTTTAGTATTAGGATGAGAAGGGGGATCAGTAATGTTAGTTAAAGAGATTAAAGAGCTTAGAAGCTTGATTAAGGCATGGAAGAGAGAGGGGCTTTCTGTAGGGTATGTTCCAACAATGGGAGCTTTGCATGAAGGTCATGAGAGTCTTATAAAAAGAGCTGTTGAAGAAAATGATAAGGTCGTTGTAAGCGTATTTGTAAATCCAACACAATTTGGTCCAAATGAAGATTTTGATAGTTACCCAAGAAACATAAATAAAGATTTGGAACTTTGTATTAATGCAGGCGCAGCAATAGTGTTCAATCCAGAACCAAGTGAAATGTATTATGGAGATAAATCTACAAGTGTTAGTGTATCGGGTCTTACAAGTGTACTTTGCGGTGCTAAAAGACCAGGGCATTTCGATGGAGTATGTTTAGTTGTTTCAAAATTTTTAAATATAGTTACTCCGGACAAAGCTTATTTTGGAGAAAAAGATGCTCAACAAGTGGCTGTTATAAAAAGAATGGTTAGAGATTTAAATATTGATGTAGAAATAGTTGCTTGTCCTATAATTCGTGAAGAAGACGGACTAGCAAAAAGTTCAAGGAATACTTATCTTTCTAAAGATGAAAGAAAAGCAGCATTAGTATTAAGTAGAAGTTTAGAAATAGCTAAAGATGCATTAAGAAAAGGTGAAAGAAATGCTAATAATATTAAAAATTCAATAAAAGAGGTACTAAATTCAGAACCATTAGCAAAAATAGATTATGTAGAAATCGTAGATAGTGATTCACTAAAAAGCGTTGAAATCATTGAGAGAAATGTATTGATTCCAATTGCAGTTTATATAGGAAAAACAAGATTAATAGATAATTTTACATTTGAAATATAATAATATAGATATCTGAGGTGAAAATGTACTTATGCGTAAAATCCACCGAAATAAAGATCATGCATTTGTTCAGGTTACTGAGGATTAAGCTGTGAATTTCTAATAGCAGGAGTTGCACCATTTCTGCATGATCCTGAAACGAGTTCAGGACAAGCAAAAATGGAACAACTTCCACTAAAGAAATATCTACAGCTAAATCCTCTAATGTAACGCTTCCACAAAAGCATGACCTTCATTTCTGATATGGAATATACTTCAAAAGATAAGTTCAATTTAATGAGAGTATCTATGAAGATACCGAAAAGGAATATATACTAATTTGATTATTATGAACAGATAAATAAACAGATTTTCAGGAGGAAATTTTAATGATACTTACAATGTTAAAAGGAAAAATACACAGAGCTACAGTTACACAGGCAGAATTAAATTATGTAGGAAGCATTACAATAGACAAAACATTAATGGAAGCAGCAGGTATCTTAGAAAACGAAAAAGTTCAAATAGTTGATATAAATAATGGTGCAAGGCTTGAAACATATGTGATTCCGGGTAAAAGGGAATCAGGAGTTATTTGTTTAAATGGTGCTGCAGCAAGGTTAGTACAACCTGGTGATAAAGTTATTATAATAGCTTACGCACAAATGAATGAGGATGAAGCTAGAAAATATAAGCCTTCAGTTGTTTTTATGAATGATGATAATACAATAAAAGAAATAACTAATTATGAATCAAATGAATAAAATTTTATTTATATCTTTGTAGTTAAAGAGTGAGATTAATTTAAAATCTCACTCTTTAATTTATTACACGAATTATGATATTTTCTATATGGCTTCCACCAAACTCATCTTCAATCAGTACTTGTATTAAATCATAACCACAAAATCCAGCTGTTGGCTTATATACAAGAATAGAGGGTTCAACTGAATATAGCTTACCATTGTGAGGACATGATTTTATCCTTAAACGGCTTTTAGCACTATAACAATCTAATACTTGTAAGTCTAAAAAAATATAATTTCGTGAGTGTACATAAAAAGGCTTTATTTCTTTAATATTAACTTTGAAGTTACAAGGATGTACATTAAATTCATAATTTTCTTTTTTAGTTTCGTTATCCTTCAAAATCCCACTTCCTTTCACTAAAGAAAATAAATCGCTACTAAATATTAATTCTATAAATTTAAAATTAATTTAGTCTACAATGTAATAAAAAGTTTTATTTTAATACATATTATGTTTTTATATTACCTTTTGTACCATTTCTAATAATATTTAATACATTATTATATAAGAGAATATAATAAAATCGCAGGCGACTGCATGCAGTAAGTCTTTAATTGCCTTAATGCTCTTTTAATAGGCGAATTGATATTAATTGCACTTCGTGTTCTTTTTATAGGTGAATTGATATTAATTACACTTCGTGCTCTTTTTATAGGTGTATATTTTTTATTCTCTTTCTGTACAGAACCTAATTAAGTATCCTTTTTTATAAGTGTCCACAGATTTTACTTTATTATAAATTTCTAAAGAATAAGCTAAATCATTAATACCAGTAATTGGAGGAAGTAGAATGGATAATGAAAAAGAGACATACAATAAAAATGAATCTAAAAAAATATGTGATGACGAGAATTTTGTAGATGATGATTTTTTTGATATAGAATGTGACTATTGTTTGAACGAAAAAGAAAATGTAGAAAATTGGGGGAAAGAGGAAAATAAAAAACATGACACTTGTTGCCAAGGAAGCGAACCTAAGATTTATGCTAGTTGTAATCTAAAAGTGGATTTCGATACAATAAATAAAATGCTTTATTTAGTTCCAGGCGAATCTCAATTTTTTACAGTTGATGTATCAAAATGTTGTGGAGATGTAACTATTAGATATAATGGATGTTCTTCAAATAATGGAATTCGTGGAAATCTTGCAGTATATAAAATAGTGCACTCTGGGATTATAGCTGAAACTTATTCCAAATTAGATCCTAAAAAAAAAGATATCTTACATTTCACAGCCACAGATAAGTGTAGTCATGAGTCTTATGATTTTGTTGCAATATTCTCGTGTAATTTATGTAGACGTTATTGTTAAAAAACCTAAATTTAAATGAAATTATTAAAATCCAATGAGCAGTTTATAACAAAGTAGATTGATTAAGTGTAACAATTAAAAAAATTGTTTATATAATAAAATATAACAGTTATAAATAAAGTGATGAAATTAGGAAAAACAATTTATAGAAATAAACAGTTATACTCTAAGTTCTAGGAGGAAAATTATGGGTATTGAAGAAAAAGAGATTATTGAAGAGAAAGAAACTGATAAATCATGTGATAATAAGTGTGAAGCTCCAGTAATGAAAATAAATTGTAATCTAGAAGCTAGCATTGGAAATGAAAATAAAATAATTTATGTTTATCCAAACAAATTACAATATTTCACAGCTAGTGCAATATGTTCTTCAAACTGTGATACACTTGAAATAATATACACTGGCTGCAATAAAAAATGTATTTGTGATGAAGTTTTTATTTGTGGACGCCTAGGATATTATAAAGTAGTTAGTTCAGGTATAATATTTATGCCAAAACACAATCTAAAAAAGTTGCTTAATTGTGGTTATCCATCTGATATCTTACATTTTAAGGCTATAAATAAATGTGGAGATAAAATTGAATTTGTTGTAGTGTTTACACTAGGCTCAATCTGCTACAAATAATAACTGTAAAAATACAATTAAGTATATACGTTTTAGAAATATCTAATATAATTATATGACTTTTCTTATATAAGAATATCATGCGATTATTATTATAATAACGCAATTGAATAGTCTGTGTACTTTATGAAAGATAATTATAAAAGATTATCCTAATAGAATATACATAGACTATTTTTGTGTTTAATATTAATAAGAAATACAACGATGCTGTAACTTATTCATAAAAATATAATATTATATAATTAATTGAATTCTTAAGCAAAATAATATAACAGAATCCCTTTACATTGATAAAAGCAAGTAGTAATTATTATATAATCTGGAAACAAATCATTTAAAATAGATGTCTTAATAAAAATGTATTGAATTTTGTTTGATTAACATAAGTCTAAATATACGTTGGATATCTATAAATTCACAAAAGATCTTGGCAAGTTTAACTTAATAAATAAAAGGAGGATAAAAATGCACTTTAATGATGTTCCATTATTAACAGTCCATATGTTTGTTGATAAAAAAATTTCATTAGATGAACTTGAAAAAATGTTGAAAGAAATTATTGAAAGTGGAATAAAAGTTGAATTATACAAAGTAGAAAATACAACCTTAAAAATAAACCCTAAAGCCCCACGTGTATATGTTTCAATAGGAGGCGATGCAGACCAGTTTACAACACTATATGCATTACCATATCATGAAAGAAAACGCTGGCTGCATTATGATTCAATAAAGGATATTCAACCATCTCATTTATTCTATTGCTGGCTAAAATGTACAGATCTCCTTCCAGAAAATAAAAAAATACCAATTACTAAGTTTTCTTCTGATGTTCCATTAGTATCAATTTTTACAGCCGCATATAAATCTAAGGATAAAATTAAACGCGTATATAACTCACTTCTGAATCAAACCTATTCAAATTGGGAATGGATAATTGTAGACGATTCTGGTGATAATGATACCACTTACAATCAGGACTTACTAATTCTAGATGATCCTCGTGTAAGAAGATATAGGCAAGATCACCGCAATGGTTATATAGGTGCCACAAAACGCTATGCTGCTGGTATATGCACTGGTGAGATCTTATTAGAAGTAGATCATGATGATGAATTAACACATGATTGCTTAGAAAAAATTGTAGCTGCATTTAAACGTCATCCTGATTGTGGATTTGTATATGGAGATTGCACTGAACCATATGTCGGAAGCAATATCTCAAATTGGTATGGATGGGATTGTGGATATGGATATGGTGTATATTATCGAGTCTGGGTTCATGAAATGCACAGATGGCAAAATGTATTAAGAAATACAGTAATAAATGGAACAACCATACTTCATTTAGCTGGATTACCAAATCATCCTCGGGCATGGACCAAAGACTGCTATCACATGCTTGGAGGGCATAGAGAAGAACTATTAGTTGCAGATGATTACGATATATTAGTTCGAACATTTCTTTGCACAAAATATATATGTATTCCTGATTTGCTATATATACAATATAGAAATGAAAATGGAGATAATTCAACTTTTACCAGAAACAAACAGATTCAAATTTTAATAGGAGAACTGTATAAATATTATAGTGAGAGAATTCACAAAAGAGTTGAAGAGCTTGGATTACAGGAATTTATATCATATAATCGTGTATGGGAGAGGGAAGAAGGAGACTTAGCTTTAAAATCAGCGAATATAATTGATGAGAATTCTAATAAACTTTCAATAATCTTTCCAATTCCATACTCATCTCCTGTAAATGTAAATAAAAAATTGATAGATACACTAAAAAAAGGATTAGAAACTAACTTTAAAGATATTGAGGTATTGGTTGTCGGGCGTATTCCTGAGGAAATTGAGCTTTTTGCTTCTAAGGCACCTATGGGATCAATTCGTTGGTGGCCTATGGAACCAACGGATTCGCTGGAAACATGTATTAAGTACGCAAAATTTTGCTCCTCATGCAACGAGAAATTGGTTGTAATTCCAGAATAATAAAATTATCTGCAAAATTAGCAGAGCTACTTAGTACATTGTTTTTTGTCCCTAAATTAAACAATTAAGAATAGAGTGTTGATTTTATTATCAACACTCTATTTTTAATTAATTAGGACTTTGATATTTATGGTAAAGTTAATATAATAGTAGCTGTAACTCCGTTAATTAAATCAGCAGTGTTACCAACTCTAGAAATTCTAACACTTAATAAATCGCATTGATTTACAGATAAATTAGCAGGGACAGATGCACAACAATTTGTAGGATTTGGTCCTGTTACTGTTGCTATGATTCCTGTTGCTGTAGAATTAACACCACAATTTGTGCTTCTATATATCTCTGCACTTACAGATTGATTTAAATCCAAAGGCTCATTCCTAATACTAAAAATTAGCCCAGTAATTGTAGCGTTTTGAGGTACAACTACACTGCTTGCTTGGAAATCAATCGAGTCTATACCTATTCCAAAGAAATAATTATTAGGAATTGATTGTTGTGAACTAAGATAAATATTAATTACTCTCGAGCCTTGAGGTCCTTGAGCACCTTGGAATCCTTGAGGTCCTTGAGTTCCTTGTAATCCTTGAGGCCCTTGAGGTCCTTGAGCACCTTGAAGTCCTTGAGTTCCTTGTGGTCCTTGAGCTCCTTGGAATCCTTGAGGTCCCTGAGTTCCTTGTAATCCTTGTCCACCTTGTGGTCCTTGAGCTCCTTGAGCTCCTTGAGTTCCTTGTGGTCCTTGAGCTCCTTGTGATCCTTGAGCACCTTGAGGTCCTTGGAATCCTTGAGCACCTTGTGATCCCTGTGGTCCTTGTGCGCCTTGGAATCCTTGAGGTCCCTGAGTTCCTTGTAATCCTTGTCCACCTTGTGGTCCTTGAGCTCCTTGAGTACCTTGAAGTCCTTGAGTTCCTTGTAATCCCTGAGTACCTTGTGGTCCTTGAGCACCTTGAGCACCTTGTGGCCCTTGTGGTCCTTGAGCACCTTGGAATCCTCGTGGTCCTTGAGTTCCTTGTAATCCTTGAGATCCTTGAGGTCCTTGTGCACCTTGAGTCCCTTGTGGTCCTTGAGATCCTTGAGCACCTTGAGTACCTTGAGCTCCTTGTGCACCTTGAGCTCCTTGTGCGCCTTGAGCACCTTGAGGTCCTTGAGATCCTTGTGGTCCTTGGAATCCTTGAGCACCTTGAGGTCCTTGAGTACCTTGAAGTCCTTGAGCTCCTTGTGATCCTTGAGCCCCTTGAGCTCCTTGAGTACCTTGAGCTCCCTGAGCACCTTGTGCACCTTGAGGTCCTTGAGCTCCTTGTGATCCCTGAGCACCTTGTGCGCCTTGAGCCCCTTGAGCTCCCTGAACTCCTTGTGCACCTTGAGCACCTTGAGGTCCTTGAGTACCTTGTGGTCCTTGGAATCCTTGAGCTCCTTGAGCACCTTGTGGTCCTTGGAATCCTTGAGCACCTTGAGTACCTTGAGCTCCTTGAGTACCTTGAGCTCCCTGAGCACCTTGTGCACCTTGAGGTCCTTGAGCTCCTTGTGATCCCTGAGCACCTTGTGCACCTTGTGCGCCTTGAGCACCTTGAGCTCCCTGAACTCCTTGTGCACCTTGAGCACCTTGAGGTCCTTGAGTACCTTGTGGTCCTTGGAATCCTTGAGCTCCTTGAGCACCTTGAACTCCTTGAGCACCTTGAACTCCTTGAGCACCTTGAGGTCCTTGGAATCCTTGAGCACCTTGAGTACCTTGAGCACCTTGAGTACCTTGAGATCCCTGAGCACCTTGTGCACCTTGAGGTCCTTGAGTACCTTGTGGTCCTTGGAATCCTTGAGCACCTTGAGCTCCTTGAGCACCTTGTGGTCCTTGGAATCCTTGAGCACCTTGAGATCCCTGAGCTCCTTGTGCACCTTGAGGTCCTTGAGATCCCTGAGCACCTTGTGCGCCTTGAGATCCTTGTGCACCTTGAGCACCTTGAGCTCCTTGTGGTCCTTGGAATCCTCGTGGTCCTTGAGCTCCTTGTGCTCCTTGTGGTCCTTGGAATCCTCGTGGTCCTTGAGCTCCTTGTGCGCCTTGAGCACCTTGTGGTCCTTGTGGCCCTTGAGGTCCTCTCTTACAGTTATCAAAATCTATTAATCCCATTAAGCATTCTAAGTCATATCTATCGTCATTTTTTTTATCAATAGAAGAATATTTTCTTTTGTTATCTATATTCTCATCAAAAAAATCATCGTATCCCACAATTTTTTTAACCCCCTTTATAAACAAACATAGCATTGTATGCCATGCTATTACATAGTATGATTTGTATTATATTTTGTTACAAATGGGGGATATTGCATTAATTACAACTTAAATTTTATGATTTTAGAAAGTAACTATATAATATACTTTTTCATAACATAATTAATAAACGAATTTATTCTGAAGTTAGACAATTAATCAGAATATTATGGGGGATTAAAATGAAAGGAATTATTTTAGCAGGCGGTTCTGGGACTCGTCTCTATCCAGTGACAAAATCGATATCTAAACAAATGGTGCCAATATATGACAAACCAATGATTTATTATCCAATGTCAGTATTAATGCTTTCGGGAATTAAAGACATTTTAATTATATCAACTCCAAGAGATATAAAAAATTTTAGAGAATTATTTAATGATGGAAAAGAATTAGGATTAAATATTGATTATGCTATTCAAGAAAAACCCAATGGCCTTGCAGAGGCATTCATTATCGGTGAAAAGTTTATTGGTAATGATAATGTAGCAATGATACTTGGAGATAATATTTTCTATGGACAAAGCTTTTCAGAACATTTAATGAAAGCGGCTAATCTAGATAGTGGAGCATATATATTTGGTTACTATGTTCAAAATCCAAAGGCCTTTGGAGTGGTTGAATTTGATGCTAACGGCAAAGTCATTTCATTAGAAGAAAAACCAGAAAATCCAAAATCAAAATATGCTGTACCAGGTCTCTATTTTTATGATAATACAGTAGTCAAAAAGGCTAAAGAGTTAGAACCTTCTGCCAGAGGAGAACTAGAAATAACAGATCTAAATAAAGCCTATATGAATGAAGGAAAATTGAAAGTTGATCTACTAGGAAGAGGAATGGCTTGGCTAGACACAGGAACACATTCATCTATGCTTCAAGCATCTAATTTCGTTGATGCAATTCAGAATACCCAAGGAATATATATAGCGTGTCTTGAAGAAATTGCTTATAGAAAAGGCTGGATAACATCAGAAAAAGTTATAGAACTTGCTAAATCATTAATGAAGACAGGATATGGAAAATATTTAATGGATATGGTAGAGGAAGGCGAAGTTCATGAATATAATAACAAGTGTATTACAAAGTTAGAGGTGTGAATATGGGAAATTTCAGTTTTTACGAAAGCAAAATAAAAGGCCTTTATATAATAGAGCCTAAAGTTTTTGGGGACAATAGAGGTTACTTTATGGAAAATTACAATAAAAAACAATTTGAAGCAGCTGGCTTTAATATGAATTTTGTTCAAGATAATGAATCTAAGTCAGTTAAAGGGGTTCTAAGAGGGCTTCATTTTCAAAGAGAGCATAGTCAAGGTAAGCTTATAAGAGTAACAAAAGGTGAAGTTTTTGATGTGGCCGTTGATTTAAGAAATGGCTCCAAAACTTATGGTAACTGGGAAGGAATCGTTTTGAGTGAAGAAAACAAGAAACAGTTCTATGTTCCAGAAGGTTTTGCCCATGGTTTTTTAGTAATTTCCAACGAAGCTATATTAAATTATAAATGTACAGATTATTATGCAAAAGAGTATGAATGCGGAATTATGTGGAACGATCCGGATATAAATGTTAATTGGCCTTTAGAAAATATAGAAAATGTGATTTTATCTGAAAAGGATAAAGCTAATTCAATGTTAAATGAGTTAGACTTGAGTAAATATCCAGATTATAATATATGATTTAAAGAGGTATAATTTAAACTTATATATATTGCAAAAATAATTCTTCAGGATAATTATAAAAATATTGCAAGAATTTTAGCCGTAATTGTGAGATGTGTATTATGCATTGCGGCATATATATATGTAATTTAAGAATAATACTCATTTTTGAACTTACCGAAATTATAAATATTTTTATTCTGAAAAAATATTTATAATTTCTAGTGAAGATATTAACTTAAAGCCACTGCATAGCCCTAAGTTATATATCTTTTATCTATATCAGATGATTAAATAGTTATTTTTATATGAGTAATGTTATTAATTAAATGAAAAAAATTTTTTTTTAAATGTCACCACTTTTATGTTCACACATATGATGTACTATAAATACTAAATAAATTTACATTTATCATAATCTTTCAAGAGGAGGAAAATTTATGTCCATTAACTTCAAAAAATTCTCACCACGTCCTGGTATTGTAAATAAACAAGGACGTTTACCAGATCCTTCTGAGTTAGTTTGCGTTGAAATACCTAAAATCTTTGATCAATGCTTAATAAAAAGATGTCTTGTATACTGCGAAGGTCCTGATACAAATACTACAGATTGCGAATTAAGAAGCGATCCACTAATAGATCCAAAGAGATATATTGGAAGTAGAGACTTCAATGTAAAATTAATATCGGTAGATAAGATTCCAATTAAAGGAAAACCTGGCTTTAAGAAAATAGTCATTTCTTACATTATTTCTTTTTATGCAGATTATATTGACTGCAATGGTGTGAACAAAAGTGAATTATATGAAATTAATAGAACGGATGTAATTGGTAAGTTCTATTGTCCTGATTCTGTAGCACAAATTTCTGCAAGTTATGTACCAGTTATAGATGCACAAGATTTAGATTCTAATATAATAAAACTTGAAATGGTTGCTCAAGCTTTAAATGGTGAAATAGTTGAAGATGAAAATTGTGACAGTGTTTTAGATATAACTTTAGGTTACTACATTGTTGTAAAATGTGAACTTATTGTACAACTTCTCATTCCTGCTTATGATTATTGTCCAGTACCAAAAGAGCCATGTAAAGAAGAACCAGAGGAAGACCCATGTGAAAAATTTGTACGAGCTCCAATTCCTAAGTTCTATCCTGATCAAAACTTAGAGCCATTGTTCCCAGATTGTGATGATAATGCTGACGAGAACAATTAGCAAATATTTCTTTTAAATGATAATCTTCTAAAAGTTTCTTTTAGCTCTATTAAACCTTGTTCTATAACAAATATTAGAAAATAGACCTTTTAAGTTCTTTTAAAGAAAATTAAATTGTGATTTTCAGAATCATTTGTAAGAGCTTTGTCTACAAGGATGATTGTTATTATTTCGAAATTAGAAATTTTACTTTTAGATGTTTCTTCTATTTTGTATAGAACTATGCATTATTACATTATACAAATGATTACTTAATATAAAGTAAACTCTAAAATTTCAATCATCCTTTTTATTATTGAGTCTAATTTCATTACAATTTATTGTGTTAAATATTAATAGAGTCTATTAGAACAATTGAATTGGTATAACACTTATATTTAATAAGGAGCTTTATATGATTTATTTAGATAATGCGGCTACGTCATTTCCAAAACCATCAGAAGTTTATAATGAAGTACTAAAATGTATGAAAAGCTATGCTGCTAATCCTGGAAGAAGTTCATATGACATGGCTATAAAAGCGGCTTCGAAAATTATGGAAACAAGAGAAGAAATATGTAAGTTATTTAATATGCCTAGTCCATTTAATTTGATTTTCACAAGCAATGCAACAGAAGCTTTAAATATAGGAATTAAAGGAGTTTTAGAAAAAGGAGATCATGTTATAAGCACAGTGATCGAACATAATTCCGTTTTAAGGCCACTGCACTCTCTAAGTGAAAATGGGGTTGAAGTAACATTAGTAAGTGCTGATAAAGCTGGTTATGTTAATATTAGGGATATTAAAGAGGTGATAAATAAAAATACAAAAATGGTCATTATTAATCATGTATCCAATGTACTTGGGAGTGTTCAAGATATCAAAAACATAGGAAACCTTTTAAAGTCAAAAGGAATTATATTTATGCTAGACGCATCTCAAAGTGTTGGAGCCATTCCAATTGATGTAGAAGAAAATAATATTGATTTATTGGCTTTTTCAGGACATAAGGGATTGTTGGGACCTCAAGGAACAGGCGGCCTATTTATAAGAGAAGGAATAAAATTAAAAAATTTTAAAGAAGGTGGAACAGGAAGCAATTCTCATTTTATGATTCAACCAGACTTCATGCCAGATCAGTTTGAAAGTGGAACATTAAATACACCTGGTATTGCTGGTCTTGGAGAAGGTATTAAATTCATTAATCGAATTGGAATAGATAACATACAAAAATCTGAAAAGGAATTAATATCATACTTATTGGAAGAACTGAAAAAACTTTCTTATATAAAGATCTATGGAAGTGATTCTGTAAAGAGAAGAGGATCAGTAATTTCATTCAATATAGATGGAATTGATGCTTCTATTGTTGGTGACCAATTGAATGAAGAGGGAATTGCTGTACGAACAGGTTACCATTGCGCACCATTAATACATGAACTTATTGGTACAGAATATGCCGGCACAGTAAGAGTTAGTCCTGGATATTTTAATACATTTGATGATATAGAAAAACTATTAGTGGCAATAATGAGAATTTATAAAACAGGATAACATCAGACTAAAGAAGCGGTACATATATAATTATATATGTAATAAAGATATTAGGATGTGAAAGTTATGAATTCTTATAATAATTCAAACTCTCCTTACCAAATAGATAATCCTGGTGAGTGCGAAAGACATACCATGCTTGAATATATACTCAAGTTACAAAATAGATTAGATGATCTAGAGAATATAATTGATTTAATGAGCCCTCCAGAAGAGATAACAAATATTTGTCCAATAGGAATAGCTAAAGATACAAAGGTAGCAGTAATTGGTGCTGGAGAAGCTGGTTTAGCTGCTGCCTTTGAACTTAGAAAGACAGGATGTAACATTACTTTATTTGAAGCAAGTCAGAGGATAGGAGGAAGAGTATACACCCATTATTTTGATAGAAATAAAAAATATTATGGTGAATTAGGGCCAATGAGTATACCTATATCTCATGAAACTACTTGGCATTATATAAATCTCTTTAAACTTCATACAAGTCCCTTTGTAAATAATAATGATAATGCTTTGTTATATGTTAGAAATGAACGAGCAGTAAATGATGCTAAAGGAAAAAGTGTAGAAAATAATATATATTCTAAATTTAATCTGAGTGAAACAGAGAAAAAACAAATATGGTTTGAATTTTATGGAAAGATATATGAAAAATATTTGAAATCGCTCCCTACAGAAGTAAGAAGGGAATTAATTCAAGTAAAAGCAGAATACTCAGATAGTATAATAGACATAGATAAATTAAGTTATAGAAATGCGTGTAAGAATATGGATGTCAGTCAGGATTTTATAACAATGCTTGGCTGCTTGGGAGGTAAAGAACAATTTTTTAATTTAAGTCTTACTGAGATGCTTCAGCAATATTATACAGCTGATTTTGAATATAATTATCGTATTACTGAAGGAATGATAAATTTACCTCATTCTTTATATGAAGCGCTTTGTGATAGAAATGAAGAAGCTTATAATGGCATTAGTAAAGAACAATTAGGGAAAATTGAAATAAAAATGGGATTCCCTATTTGTGGAATATATAATGATTCTACAAAAGATAAAATTATACTTAAATATATAGATAATAGAGATAATAGAAAAACATCTGAAGAATTTGATTATGTAATATGTGCAATACCATTTTCTAGCTTAAGAAGAATTGAAATAGAACCTCTTTTTACAACAAAAAAAATACAAGCTATAAATGAAATGAACAATGAGACATCACATAAGATATATCTATTTCTTAAGGAAAGATTTTGGGAAATGGGAAATGCATCAAAAAAGATAATAGGAGGATGCTCGTTTACCGATCTTCCATTAACTTCAATTTACTATCCTTCTGATCACTCTAAAGCTGTAGTTAATAAATATGGTAAATGGGTATTAAAACCTGGAGTAACTCCAAATGAAGAAGGCGTATTATTAGCTAGTTATACTTGGTGTCAGGAAGCAATGAGACTTGGAAATGAAAGTCCAGAACTATTAATTGATGATGTAATAAGGTATATAGAAAAAGTTCATGGCCTTACTCCTCATTACCTTGATGACAAAGTAATTGATTACAAATCATTGATTTGGTCAGATGTACAGTATATATGGACGGCAGGAGCATTATCAAAGCCTGAAGACAAAACACTGTTTTCTTATGATGTAACGGTTCCTGAAATGGAAAATCGAGTATTTTTTGCAGGGGAGCATATATCACAAAAGCATGTAAGTCAACAAGGTGCCCTTCAAACTGGTATGATTGCTGCAAATGAAATCGCAAAACAAATAAAAGGTAAATTAAATAAAGAAAATAATTAAGTATTTATATAAAAGGATCTACAAAATAAAAATGTAGGTCCTTTTGAGCATTTGCTAGTATATTACTAAAGAAAAAAATTTTATTCTCGCGATATTTACCACTTGTTTAAAGTATCTATTATATAATTAATTTCATTTTTATTCATTCCATACCACAAAGGCAAGCTTAATTCGGTATTTGATATATCTTCTGCCACTTTAAAATCGCCTGGTTTATATCCTAAATCTTTATAGGCCTTTTGAAGATGAATAGGTACTGGATAATGAATTAAAGTGCCAATTCCATTAGTTTTCAAATAACTTTGTAGATCATCTCTAAATTCTGTTCTTATAGGAAAGACATGCCATATGGATTCTTGAACAGAGTCTACATATGGAAGAATTATTTTATTATTATTAATTCCCTCTAAATAAAGTTTAGCAGTTTTTTGCCTATCAAAATTCCATTTATCAAGATACTTAAGCTTTATGCTCAAAAATCCAGCTTGTATTTCATCTAGCCTGGAATTAACTCCTTTATATTCGTTATAATATTTAATTGTTGATCCATAATTTCTTATAGCTTGGACCTTCTTAGCCAAAATATCATCATTTGTTAAGATAGCTCCACCATCACCTAATGCACCTAAATTTTTTCCGGGATAGAAACTAAAACCAGCTGCATCACCAAGATTGCCTGCCTTCTTTCCACCATATATAGCACCATGAGCCTGAGCAGCATCTTCAATTAGCTTTAAGTTGTATTTCTCGCATAATAATTTTATTTTATCTGTTTCTGCAGGTCTACCATATAAGTGAACTGCAATAACTGCTTTCGTTCTTGAAGTAATAGCAGCTTCAATTTTATTTACATCGATATTAAAGGTTTTAATATCAGGTTCTACCAGAACAACTTTAGCACCAACATAAGAAACAGCAAGTGAAGTTGCAATGTAAGTGTTAGAAGGTACAATAATTTCATCACCTTCTCCAATATCATATCCTTGTAAAATTATTGAAAGTGCATCTAATCCATTTCCACAACTTATACAATGGGCGACATTGCAGTATTTAGCAAATTCTCTTTCAAAAGCAGTTACACTATCTCCTAAAATAAAGATATTTTTATCATATATTTTTTCGAAAGCAGATAAAATTTCATTTCTTATTTCAGCATGCATTTGTTCAAGTTTTAAAAAAGGTATTTTCATAAAATCACTTCCTAATATCTAGTTGCAGCTTCATTCATATAAAAATCAATATTTCGTATATAATCATTTTCATTATAATAATCAGATGCAAGTACTAAGAGAATCGCACCCTCACTAAAATCATACATTTCTCTCCAAACGTAAGGACCAATATATAATCCATCAGATGAGTCGTTTAATATAACTTCTGATTCTTCCTTAGGATTTTTTAATTTTATTTTTACAGAGCCGTTTATACATATGAGCACCTGATGAAGTCTTCTATGAGCATGAAAACCTCTTGATACACCATGTGGGACATTAGTAATATAATAAATTCGTTTTATGTCAAAAGGAACATCAAATACCTCCTCAATAGGCGTTAGATTTCCATAGTTGCTATTTATACTTAAAAATTTAAACATGGAACAATTATACATTTATTCATCTCCATATCATAAAAAAATTAGCTCATCTATATATTCTATGCTGATAGTAAGAAAGTGTACTTAAAGCTTACATAGAATAAATTTAAAAGCAAATTTTAGAATATAAACTTGTTTTTTATTTGATTTTATATTAATAGCATTTTTAATAAAAAATTATTGGATGGTCTATAATTGTGATAAAAAACATAAATTAGAAAGTATGATATATATGTTGCAATTCACAATCACGACTAAAATTCTTGAAATACATTTAATATTATGATGAAGAATCATTTTTGCAATATATGATAAATATTTAAGGAGAGGTATAATGTGGACTTAAAATCAGATATATTTGAGGATTTGAGTTATGAAAAATTTAAGGAATTAGCCCAAAATGATAAATTAAATGATATTGAAAAAGTTGGTTTTCCAATTGAATATAGACAGAATAAGGAAAAAATTATATTTGATGACATAATAACTAAACTTGGAATGGAAGATGAAAAAAATAAAACAATTTTAGATATTGGATGCGGTTGTAGTAACTTAACTTTAATGTTAATTGAATACTGCAAGACAAATAAGCATAAGTTAATACTCATTGATTCAGAAGAAATGCTGAATCATCTGCCGGAATATGATTTTATATTAAAAGTCAAAGGATATTATCCTAAATCATGTGAAAAATTTATAGAAAATTATATAGGAAAAATTGATTGTATTATAACTTACAGCGTAATTCAATATGCATTTACTGAACAAAGTATATTCAATTTTATTGATACTTCACTTACTCTTTTAAAAGAATTAGGAGTAATGCTTATTGGAGATATCCCTAATATATCAAAAAGAAAAAGATTTTTTTCTTCAAATCAAGGTATAAAGTATCATCAAAATTTCACAGGTACTAAAGAGCAACCTATAGTAAAATTCAACAATATTGAGGCAAAAAATATGGATGACTCAGTTGTAATGTCAATTATTCAAAGGTGTAGGCTAGCAGGATTTGACAGTTATATACTTCCTCAGGATAAAAAGCTTCCAATGGCAAACAGGAGAGAAGATATATTAATTATAAAACCTTAATTAGGAGGATAAATAAATGGATAAAAATAAAAAATTAATAATTATTGGTGATAGCGCATTTGCGCAAATAGCATATGAATATTTTACTTATGATTCTGATTATGAGGTTGTAGCCTTTTCTGTTGAAAAAAATTATTTAAAAGATAAAGAAATGCTTGGATTACCAGTTATTCCTCTTGAAGATATAGAAAAGTTGTATGACCCAGAGAATCACTATGTTTTTGTTGCGACAGTCTATAAGAAATTAAATAGATTAAGGACGAGGTTAATGAAGGAATGCAAGAATAAAGGATATAAATTAGCTTCATATATTAGTTCACATGCTTTTGTATGGAAAAATGTAAAGATGGGAGAACACTGCTTTATATTTGAAAATAATGTGGTGCAGCCATTTGTTGAATTGGGGAATAATACTGTCTTATGGAGTGGAAATCATATTGGCCATCATTCAAGGTTTGGAGATAATTGCTTTGTAGCATCTCATGCAGTTGTATCCGGATTTTGCAATATAGGCGATAATTGTTTTATAGGGGTTAATGCAACGATAATAAATAATATTAATATAGGAAGTGACTGTATTATTGGGGCAGGTGCTTTAGTTTTAAAGGATATTGAGAGTGGTAAAATTGTAAAAGGTAAAGCATCTGATGTGGAATTTTTATCTGAAAGAACAAAGAATTCTTTAAAGGAATGATTTTATGAAATGGAATAAGCAAGGGTTAATATTTTCACCTAAAGGTGAATTTGAGTGGATGCAGAGCTATGCACTCATACCAACTGCAGATATTATAAGTAATGACACTATAAGAATTTATTTTGCCACACTGGATAGAAAAATGTATGGTAGAATCGGTTATATTGATGTGGACATGTTAAACTTAAAAAATATAAAAAATATAAGTGAGAAGCCAGTCTTAGATATAGGAGATATTGGGACCTTTGACGATTCTGGGGTTAATCCATCCTGCATCTTAACAGTGGATAACAAAAAATATTTATATTATTATGGGTGGCAAAGATGTGAAAGAGTACCGTATATGCTTTTTGCAGGTTTAGCTACAAGCGAAGATGGGGAGAATTTTACTAAAGCCTCTATGGTACCCGTTCTTGATAGAACGAAAGAAGAACCGTATTTGCGTTCTGCAACCAGCATAATAGTAGAAGATAATATTTTTAAATGCTGGTATGTTTCTGCTATAAACTGGATTCTAGTAAATGATAAAAGCTATCCTAAATATGTTATAAAATATGCCTATTCATATGATGGAATTGAATGGATTAGTGAAAATCATACATGTATAAGCTTCAAGAATGAATATGAATATGGTTTCGGAAGGCCATGGGTTATAAAGGAAAATGATATGTATAAAATGTGGTATTCAATAAGAAGCACCAATGAACCATATAAAATTGGATTTGCAACATCAAAAAATGGGCTTGATTGGACAAGGCTAGATGAAGAAGCAGGAATTGAAAAATCGGAAAGTGGCTGGGATTCAGAAATGATTTGTTATCCTAATATAGTAAAATTCAATAATAAAACTTACATGTTTTATAATGGAAACAGGCATGGTAAGACAGGCTTTGGCTATGCAATTTTGGAGGCGTAATTATTTAATGGATTTAGAAGTGTATAGTGAAGATAAAAAAAGCATTTGGAATGAATTTGTAAGGAAAAGTAAAAACGCTACATTTCTTATTATGAGAGAATATATGGATTATCATAAAGATAGATTTACTGATATGTCTCTTATGTTTTACGACAATAAGAAAAATTTGATAGGGATACTTCCAGCAAATATAGAAGGTAATGAGCTTATAAGCCATGAAGGGTTAACCTATGGTGGCTTTATATTAGATAAGAAAATGAAAACAACTACTATGTTAGAAATGTTCAATTTATTAATTGATTTTTGTAAAGGGAAAAATATTAAAACAGTCCTATATAAGCCTATTCCGTATATTTATCACGAGATTCCTTCACAGGAGGATCTATATGCATTATTTATAAATAATGCTAAACTGCATATTAGAAATATTTCATCTTCAATAAAATTAGATAGAAGGAATGATTATGAAACCAGAAGGAAAAGACAGATAAATAAGGCCTTAAAAAATAATATAATTTTTTTAGAAACTAAGGACTATGATAAATATTGGGTGATTTTAGAGCAGAATCTCATGGAAAAACATGAATCAAGACCTGTTCATACAGTAAATGAAATTAAAAGTCTTGCTAGTATCTTTCCTAATAATATAAAGTTGTTTTGTTCTTACAAATATAATACTTTATTAGGCGGAGTAGTAGTTTATGAAAATAAGGAAAATGTTCATGTTCAATATATATCGGCATCAGAAGATGGTAAAGCAATAGGTGCTTTAGATATTATTTTTGATAAGTTAATTAATGAAATTTATAAGGACAAAGAATATTTTGATTTTGGTATATCAAATGAAAACAAGGGAAGATATCTAAATGAAGGATTAATAAATCAAAAGGAAGGTTTCGGTGCATCAGCTGTGGCATATGATCAATATATACTTTATTTATAAGATAAAATTACCTATCAATATAAATAATTTAAACAATTATTGGACTTAAGCTTATATCAAAACATTGAAGTAAGGCACTATCAAATAAATAACGAGTCCCAAATAGCCTTGCAAGTGGACTTGTTATTTATTATTTGATAGTATCTTATATTAAACTTCGATTGATATAAGCTTAAGTTTAGTAAATGATGCAATTACTCTAATAATATATTTATAAATTTAGTGTAACAACGTATATATTCATCTTTAAGTTTCATTACTTCTTCATTATTTTCAGCTTCATTATTATATTGTTCAATAAATCTAATGAGGTCTCCATTATATTCTTTATACCATGCTAAAAGACTTTGTAGAAGCTCTCTTTTATCTTTAAGAAAAAATCCATCTTCATATGAAGAAATAATCAGCTTAAAAAAATCAAGTGAAGCCCAGAAAGCTAAAGTGGTATCTTGAATGCTCTGAGAATTATGAATTCTAAAATTACTTAAAGGTTCAGAAATATACATCATATTTCCTTTTTGCAATAATTTAAGCCACAAGGATATATCACCTAAACAGTATATTTGGTATTTATCATAGTCGATTAAATTATGGTTTTCACAGTCAAATTCCAAGGCTTTTCTTTTAAACATAGCAGTAGTCAGTTCACCAATATAGTTAATCATTGATAAAAGAAGTTTTTTCCCAGCTTCTTCTCCGGTTAAGAGAGTATCATAAGAATATTGACAGACAGTTCTAAAATTATCGTTATAATAATTACCATTCTCATCAATCATTTTTCTATAACTTGTTACTAGAGAGAGGGTATCATCATAAAGAAAATAATCAATCATTTTAGCTATTTTATTAAAGTCCCAAAGATCATCGTGTAATAAATAGTTTATATATTCACCTGATGACTCTCTAAAACACTTATTAACGTTAAGCTTACCTCTATGACCAAGTGGACCGCCATTATTAAAATACTTAATTTTATTGTTTTTTAACATATATTGTTCAATCAAAGCTTGTACATCATTGGTAGTACTATCATCACATATAATAATTTCAGTATTTCGGTATGTTTGGTTTAGTGCGGAGTCAAGTGCAGACTTTAGATATTTAGTCTGATTGTAAGCAGGAATTAATATGCTGACTAAAGGAAATATGTCTTTAGAGTAAGTATCCAAGAACTTATTGCGATATTCTTCAAAGCCGTTTGTTGTATTTACAATTCCGCAATCATGAATGCACCACGGAAATTTTTGATTAGGAACTACTACCTTAAAGCCCTTTTTTATAAATTCAATGCTCTGTGAGGCATCATAAAAATGCCATCCATCAAAAATATCTTCTATCCAGAGAAGATCATATTGTGTTATCATCATAAATCCATCTATTCCTTTTACTTCGGAATATAAATCATTAATTTCATTAAAAATTAATAAGTCCATGGTTCCACTATGACTGTCGTAGACTTTTCCTACTTTTTTTGAATCCTCCCACCATATTCCTGATACTGGAATGATTTTTGCTCCAACCATACCAATAAGCCCTATATTTGAATCTTTTTTAAATATATTTAATATTTCATTTATAAAATTGCTATTTTGTATATAAACATCTTGATGAAGATAAACCTTATATTTAGAGTCACTTTTTTGAATTGCTTCATTATATGCAGAAGCTATACTTTTGGCATTTCTTATGGCTATTATTTCAATTTCAATACCACTAGGTACTGGAAGTTTATTAACATACGATAGACTTCTTTCATATGAAGCTTCATCATCTACGCACGTAATAAATGCGATTTTATTTTCATTTATATTTATTACCATTTGATACTGCACCTTCCCTAACAGCTTAGTTACTTAAAACTACTTTTATCATATTAATATAATAAAAGAGTTTATCTAGTTAGTTTTTAAGAGAGTGTTTAGAAAATTTCTTAAATATTCTTCATTTAATATAAAAGTACCTTGATAATATGGCATATTGGAGTGCCCTGAAAGACCTCCATCTAGAAAATAGTATTTTAATTCAGATATACCAGCTATAGTTGAGTACCATGGTGATTGAATGTTTTTTGGCTGTATAAATATTATATTTGCATTTTTATTTGCAAATATTACATTTGTAAGTCCAGCACCAGATGCACCAGCTATGAATTCTGCTTCAGAAAAAGTCTGCAATTGATCATGAAAAGACATATCTTGAGGAAATATAATTTCGAAACCAAAGGATTTAAAAATATTTTCCACTTCAATTTGATTTTCTAACCTTGGTATGGGAGATTTTCTTCTTGAAATATATAATTTTCTATGAAGATTATTATTTTGCATTGATAAATTTTTATTTAGAGGTTTAATAGCCAGATCATCAATGATAATATCTTCATATTTTACTAAAAAGCCCGGTTTTAGATTTAAGGGATAAATCGCTAAATCCGAAACGTATATTAGTTTATTTACTTTATAACTATAACCGCTAATTAAAGGGATAATCTCTCTTCCTTGCTTATTTAACATTTCCAATTCTTCTTTTAACTGAGGTATAGTAAGACAAATCGCATCAACTAATATTGGAATGTGGTTATATTCGGAAATTTCATTTACAAGTAATAATTTAGAAGCTACTTCAATTTGAAAGTGGGAATAATTAGAAGAGGCACTGGAAGTAAGCATTATTCCTTCCTTAATAATTTTAGATGATTCAGTATAACCAATAAAAGCTTGACGATTTCTCATGTCAAAAATGTTATTGCCTCTAAAATCAAATTTATTCTCATGATTCTTAAATGCTAAATCATAGATACAAAAATTTTTATCATCAAAAATTATAGGGTTAGCACCAATTAAATTTACATTAGATAATTCAGCTGTATAAATTTCAGGAAATTTACTATCTATAGACGCAATCTCTTCGGTATTATCACTATAATTTGGCAAGTATATTTTCTGAGGATGTGCTTCTTTTATAACAGAATATTTATAATTATGAGAAGTACAATATTCTTTACAAGTAATATTTGTTAAAACTTTTTGGACATGCATTAACCATAAGCCACCTTTCAATTTGGCAATAATAACTTAAATTCATTTGTTTTTTTATTACATCTGTAGCAGCTATTTATAATATTAAATAGGTTCTTTAAAATATTCGGTTTATTTATAATAGACAATTTAAAATTAATATATTTTATGAATTTCATAATGCTATTGTTACTTGAAGTTTAATAAAAAAGTACAGAGTAACATAAAGATACTCTGTACTTTTTTAACCAATTCCTATACTTTTAAAATAGTTTCTATTGTATAGTATGCGTGAATCATTAGGCCTAAATTTGGCAGCAATTTCATTATGCTCATATGCTAAGTTGTGATCTCCAAGTCTATCATAGCAAACACATAGTTGTAAATGAGGTAACCATGTCCAACATGCATCATTGAAAAATCCCCAGCTGTCTTTTGGTTTTTCTAGTTTTGTAGCCTGTTCGTACCAAAAAGCTGACTGCTTATACTTCTTTTCATGTAAAAAAGAAAAGCCTATTTTACAGCAAGCTTCAGCTCTAGGAGTGTCATATTCGAAGCTCCTAAATGCATATCTTCTCCCATCTTCTACCTTATCTATTGATTGATAATAATCACATATTTTTTCACAGACTCTGATATTATCTTCAAACCAGCCTTGCTTTGAATCCAAAAATTTATTATAGTATTGCAATGCTTCATCAAACATTCTATGGTCATATAATTCATTACCGTAGTAGAGAATATCTCTTGGTGTAAATACAACTCCTTCTTTTAATTTATTCTGATAAATTTCTAGATTTCGTTTTGGAGTTTGTTTTAACTTCCTATGAGTTATTGCAATTTCACTATTGATTATATTTCCCCCAACTGCTAGATATTCATGAACGAAGCCAAACCATTGAAAATTATTACTCCTCTTAACTAGGCGATTACGCCTGTAACTTGCAGTGACATTTCCGTATTCATCAAATGCTGTATTATACTTGGCAGTTACAGAATCAACAGTAGGATCTAAAGTTTCTTTTAAATCTTTGAATTTCTCGCCATCTTCAGGCAATACAACATCATCAGCATCTAACCAAAGAATATAATCTTTGGTAGCTTTACTAAAAGCAAAATTTCTTGCGGCAGAAAAATCATCAATCCATTTAAAATCATAAATTTTATCTGTATATCTTTTAACAATTTTTTTTGTCTTATCATCAGAGCCAGTATCAACAATTATCATTTCATCGACTATATCTTTTACTGATTCCAAGCAGTTTGCAATTACATCTTCTTCATTTTTAACTATCATACAGAGACTAATAGTTATCAAATAACCACCTTCTTTAAAGTTTTACACTATATAATATGGTAGTAAAAATATTTTGATACAGATTGAATTGCTAATAAAGAGTCTAATTTTACTTTTTGGTCAGCAGTAGTAGTTAATCTACCTTGCTTTAATATATGTGAAATAATATATTTCTATATAAAAGGAAAAAAGATTCTGTTTTATTAAAAAACAAACAGAGGAAAGGATGCTCAAGAAGAGCATCCTTATAAAAATTAAAAAATCATTAGAAAGCTATACAGTTTAAATATCTATTAATTGCAGTGGCAGAAGCGACATTAGTAGCTGTTAGAAAAACAAGTCTTACGTCATAGGTCGTTGTTCCTGTTGTCGTTGCTGTGTCAACGTAAGTGTTACTAACAGGGAAACGCTGAGTTCCAGCACTTGAAATTACTCGCTCAACTTCTCTGGACGCAACCAAAGTACCATTACTGTATAGTCTTAATTGGAAGACTATGGAAGAATTTGCAGTAGTAACTACCTGAATGCCAACTGCAAAATCAACTTTAACATTCTGACCAGTTGTCGTACTTATATTTGTACTTACTACTGAGGTTTCAGTGCCAATAGTAATAGAAGCAGCAAGTGTACCGCCAGCATCGGTGAAGGCTAGTTGCGGTGCGCCAGTAGGTCCAGTTACACCGGTAACTCCAGTAGCTCCGGTTGCGCCAGTAGATCCGGTAGAACCTGTAACTCCGGTAGCTCCGGTTGCACCAGTAGATCCAGTGGAACCTGTAATTCCGGTAGCTCCGGTTGCGCCAGTAGATCCAGTGGAACCTGTAACTCCAGTAGCTCCAGTTGCGCCAGTAGATCCAGTGGAACCTGTAATTCCGGTAGCTCCGGTTGCACCAGTAGATCCGGTTATTCCAGTCGCACCAGTAGAACCTGTGACTCCAGTTACTCCGGTGTCGCCTGTAGGTCCGGTTATTCCAGTGTCACCTGTAGTTCCGGTTGCTCCTGTGTTGCCGGTAGGTCCTGTTACTCCGGTATCACCTGTAGGGCCTGTTGCTCCTGTGTCTCCAGTAGATCCTGTTACACCAGTATCGCCAGTAGGTCCTGTTACTCCTGTGTCACCTGTAGATCCAGTTACTCCAGTATCGCCAGTAGGTCCAGTAACTCCAGTGTCTCCAGTAGGTCCGGTTATTCCAGTCGCACCAGTAGAACCTGTGACTCCAGTATCACCTGTAGCTCCAGTAACTCCGGTGTCGCCTGTAGGTCCAGTAACTCCTGTAGCTCCAGTTATTCCAGTATCACCAGTAGGTCCTGTTACTCCGGTATCACCTGTAGATCCTGTTGCTCCAGTATCGCCAGTAGGACCGGTAACTCCAGTATCACCTGTAGCTCCAGTTACTCCTGTGTCTCCAGTAGGTCCGGTTATTCCAGTATCTCCTGTAGCTCCGGTAATTCCAGTCGTACCAGTAGATCCTGTTACTCCGGTATCACCAGTAGGTCCGGTTGCTCCTGTGTCTCCAGTAGGTCCGGTAACTCCAGTATCACCTGTAGGTCCAGTAAGTCCAGTATCGCCGGTTGCTCCGGTATCACCGGTAGGTCCGGTAACTCCAGTATCACCGGTAGGTCCGGTAACTCCAGTATCGCCAGTAGGACCGGTTATTCCAGTGTCACCTGTAGGGCCTGTTGCTCCAGTATCGCCAGTAGGACCGGTAATTCCAGTATCACCTGTAGTTCCTGTTGCTCCAGTGTCTCCAGTAGGGCCGGTAATTCCAGTATCACCTGTAGTTCCTGTTACTCCAGTATCGCCAGTAGGACCAGTAACTCCAGTATCACCTGTAGCTCCAGTAACTCCTGTGTCGCCTGTAGGTCCAGTAACTCCGGTGTCTCCAGTAGATCCTGTTACTCCGGTATCTCCTGTAGGTCCGGTTATTCCAGTCGCACCAGTAGAACCTGTAACTCCAGTGTCACCTGTAGGTCCTGTTACTCCAGTATCGCCAGTAGGTCCTGTTACGCCAGTATCACCTGTAGGTCCTGTGACTCCAGTAGCTCCTGTAGCTCCAGTTATTCCAGTATCACCAGTAGGTCCTGTTACTCCTGTGTCTCCAGTAGGGCCGGTAATTCCAGTCTCTCCAGTAGATCCTGTAACTCCAGTGTCACCTGTAGGTCCGGTAATTCCAATGCCTCCAGTAGGGCCGGTAATTCCAGTCGCACCAGTAGAACCTGTGACTCCAGTGTCACCTGTAGATCCAGTTACTCCAGTATCACCGGTAACTCCAGTATCACCTGTAGCTCCAGTTACTCCTGTGTCTCCAGTAGATCCTGTTACTCCAGTGTCTCCAGTAGGTCCAGTTACACCAGTATCGCCAGTAGGTCCTGTTGCTCCAGTGTCTCCAGTAGGTCCTGTAACGCCAGTATCACCTGTAGGTCCAGTAACGCCAGTATCACCAGTAGGTCCAGTTACACCAGTATCGCCAGTAGGTCCGGTTACACCAGTATCACCTGTAGGTCCGGTGGCGCCAGTAACTGCGCTGCCAGTATTTCCTGCAGGTCCAGTTTCTCCAGTGGCACCAGTAGGTCCAGTAGGTCCAGTAGGTCCAGTAGGTCCAGTAGGGCCTGTAGGACCTGTAGCACCAGTAGCGCCAGTTCCTCCAGATGAGAATTCTATGCTAAGGAATGGTCTTTGTGTTTCAACTGCCCACTCTTTTGAGAAGTAACCTATAATTGTATCAATTACATTTTCAATACCAGTTAATGTTACACCAAAATTTGTTGCTGGGTTGTTTGCCCAATCTATTACTAAATTAGTTATATCAATACTTATATACATACCAATATCTGCATCAGTTACATTTATAGAATAAATTGTCGGATTTATTGCCGGTGCATTATTCCACGTAACTGTATTTTCAGAAAAGTCGCTTGCATTTGTAAATACGCTGACAGTCTGTGGAGACAAAACAGCATCAGGAAGATCTTTTCTAAAAACAAATAAATTTAAAGAAGCATTTGCTATAGAACTTCCGGATGGAACAGAACCAGTTAAATCAAATTTTAATAAACTTCTAAATAGGTCATTAGGCTGAACAAATCTTCCTGTAAATAAAAGACTTGAGAATCCAAAGTTCGTGTTTGGATTTAACAATGATATATATGCATCCGCAATTGGACTAAGAATTACACTAGGCATTTTGTCATCTCCTTAATTTTCTTTTGTTTTCAAATGACTTAACTATTATTATAGTTATCTAATATAATATATGTTGAATCATTAAAGCTGCTACAATTATGATAAATGACTATAATATTCATATTATTATTATCACTTTTATTTTATAAGTGTTATATATGGACAGTTTAATCTATAATTTTCTTAGATTAAATATACTTAAAATAAATGCTTTAAATCCTCATGTTCTTCAAACCCGCATGTTTCCTATAAATATTTTTATATTTAAATATTTAAATATGTTTATATAAAACTAGATACCTATAAATATATATTTCTATATAAATATTTTTCTATGTATTGATTCTAGTATAGTTTTATGGACACATTCCTGAAATAAATTATAATTAAAGTAAGAGAGGCGTGTCTGAATGAGAGGGAAGAGTTATGCATAAGATTTTAAGCAAATGATAATCGAGGTATATAACACTAAAAAAAATGAAAAAATAGAAATAGAATTTGTGTGAAAATTTCCAATTTAGCTTGTAACGCAAAAAGCGGTGACATGCTAAATTGGATACAACTTGCAACTTAGGGATTTCAGCTATGTTTCCATAGTCTTCCGAATTATTATGACCCTTGGGGTTACAGAAATATTTATTGTTTGGTAAGTAGACTAGGGAATCACTTCCCTAACCCCTCTCAGAACCGTACGTGCGGATTTCCCGCATACGGCTCCCCACATTATAATTCACAGTATATATGATATATCTTCTTTTAAGTTGAAAATATTAACATATATTTTAGCTTTAGGTATTTTGAAGCACTCAAACATAGTGTCAAAACTTCTCCAGTTATAACTTCTTTTCTGACTTCTTTTGTTTAGCCATTTAAAAGTTAGTTTTCTTACTAAATATCTGAAAGTTGCGAGACTTAAACTGTTGTCAGTGATTCCGTAATACCTATAATATCCTATTAGTCTCTGTGTCAGTTTCTCCATTAATAATGTGAGCGGCACTGTTCTATTATTCTTTAACCATTCATTCAATCTCTTTATGCTAGCTCCAAATTTCTTTGAGCTAGTCTTCCTCTTAACTCTAAAACTTCCATTCTTTCTGCAACTGCAGAAGTGTGTAAATCCTAGAAAATCAAAAGTTCTATCTTTATATGATTCTAACTTTCATGCTCTCTTGAATTTTCTATCATAGTAGGCATTCTTACCGAAATATAATATTTTAGTTTTATCTTCAGCTACCTGCAAGTTAAATTTGTCTAATCTGTTTTTCAATGCTTCATAGAAAGCTTTCGCTTCGTCTTCATACTGAAAACAGCAAACAAAATCATCCGCATAGCGTACTATGTACGCCTGTCCTTTACACTTCTTTTTGATAAAGTTATTAAACCATATATCTAAAACATAATGTAAATAAATGTTTGCTAATGTTGGAGATATTATTCCCCCTTGTGGAGTTCCTTCATATACTTTATAAAACTTTCCGTTTTCCATTATTCCAGTTTTCAAAAATCTACCTATATATCTAAGTAAGTTCTTGTCTGCAATCCTGTGTTCAAGAAATTTCATCAACCACTTGTGGTCAACATTATCAAAGAATCCTTTAATATCAGCATCTACAACATAATTCACATTCTTTTCAGATAAATATACATTTAAGATTTTAAGAGCATCATGACAACTTCTATTTTGTCTAAACCCAAAAGAACTATCAATGAAATCTTGTTCATATATTGATTTTAATATTTTATTAATGGCTAATTGTACAACTTTGTCTTCATATGCCGGTATACCTAGAGGTCTTTTCTTGTTTGAACCAGACTTATCTATGTATACTCTCCTTACAGGCTGCGGTCTATATTTAAAAGTCTTCATTCTAATTAGTAGATTATCAATATTATTCTCTAAGTTAGTTTCATATTCTTCCTTTGTTACCTTATCCACTCCTGTAGCCTTATTTCCGCTCAGTTCATAATGGCATAAAATTAGCATTTCCTTGTTAACTAAATGCATTAGTGATGTAAATTTCTCTTTAGGATTATTTCCAGCTATTTCTGCTATCCTCTCAAGTTTTGTGTACATTTTTTTTTCCTCCTCTGTGTGAGAATTTCTGTTTCTCTTTTCAAGGTCTATAATATGTTACACCCTTCCCTCCATGGTCATTACTCATTTCTTCAGTACTATGGTGTAATCCGACTACTCATTATCATTTGAATACCTCTGATTTCTAATCATTGTTTTCCATACTCTGAAGTCAGAGAATAATGAGTCCTCCCAAGTTGACGTACTATATCAATGTATACCATGCTACACCTTAAAACCACGAGAAAGCACAGATATTCTTGCAATAATGATTATCTATGTTCTGACTTCTAATTTACCGATATTATCGTCCTTTCTGACTTTGTGATAATTTCGTGGCTAGTAGTTTCAGCATTCGCTTGCGGCCTGGTACCTTGTTTGTCTACACTTAACTTATTACATCGCCATAATAAGCCCAAGACTAACTAATGACTGGTTGATGGCCTTTGTCATGCAGGATTCCCACCTGCTATATAGTAATAATGAGGAAGGTTAGCCCTCATTATCTTTTACGCCCTTGCTTGGCGTACCGGTAAGATACCACATAAGTCTGAATTCAGATTTGAGTATCTATAAAAGTATTGTTTTGAAACTTAGCTACATACTGGTAGGATATAAAAAAGCCTTTCATATTACTTCCAACAATATCACATATTTGATCTAAAAAATTATCATCTTCTTGTGATATTTCTCTAGAGTAATGAAATATATATGGATTTATATATCCACATTCCTCGAATATTTTTTGTATATCTGGTAATGTGAAAAATTTTGTGCACTTTGGATTTAATATGGAATCGTGATTATAGATAAAAGTTCCCTTTAATAAACCTTTTATAACAGAATAATGCATTAAATTTGGTATTGTGGCAATTATATATCCATCAGGCTTTAAATATTTTTTTAACTCAGTTAGTAATTTCCATGGATCCTTACTAAATTGAAGTTTATTCCCAATAATTATATAATCAAAAAAGTTAGTTTTGCTTTCTTTGAAGTTCATAGTATAGTTTTCTTCAAAATCCCCAGTCATTGTTTCTATTATTTTTTCACATATTTTGGCTACATTTCTATTTGGCTCTATACCATACAGCATTGCATTAGGATATATATATTTTAATTTAAGTAGGGTAGACCCCAGACCACAATTAAATTCAAGAATATTTAATTTTTTTTCTATTGGTTCATTTATACGGTTTATAATATCAAACTTTAATAAACTTTCTGAATTAGAATTGAAGCCCCATTTTTCTTCAAACTTATGAGCATTTGTTTTTAGAATATTATTAAATTTAGCATAATCACTCTTAAAAGATGTGCTTCCAAAATGGTGTATGAAACTATCATTACAAACCATGAGTTTATATCCAGCATCCACAATTCTCATGCATAAATCATCATCTTCAAAATTTCCAGGAGTAAACCGCTCATCAAAGGTTCCGACTTTATTAATAACTTCTCTTTTAATTAACATGCAGAAGGCTACCAATCTGGATTTTTCTTCCCACATCTCTGAATTAGAAATATTGTTTTTGTCTGCAAAATCGATCATATCTTCTATATCTGTATATGGAACATTTATTGCTTGATAGTTAGAACAATTATTAGTAATTGCTGCTACAGCACCAATTTTTTCATTGCTGTATAGACAGGCTTTAAGGTTATCAAGCCATCTTGGTGTAACTTTTGTATCATTGTTTAGAACTAAAATATCGTTATCTTTTTCAGCTGCATTTATTCCAAGATTGCAGCCTTTTGGAAAACCCAAATTATCATCATTTAAAATGAGTTTAATATCAGTTTGTTCTTTAAGCCATTCTCTAGTTCCATCACTAGAATTGTTATCTACAATGATTATTTCATAGGTGCCTAAAGTAGTGTATTTTCTTATACTTTCAAGGCATATTTGATTATAATTAATATTATTATAGGTTAGGATTATTATTGAAGTTTTTTTGTTTTGAAACATTATTTTAATATCTCCTGTAATAGATTAATATAGTAATTGTTTATTTATAAACAACCATACTAAAAATCATACTAATGCTTTATTGTATTTTATGAAAATTAGCAAAAAGCGTGAAAAATAGAGTTTAAAATATCTTAATTTTGCCATATTCTAAAAGAAAGAGTTTATTTTTTTGCAGATTTTTATCCACTCAAAATTATCTCGTGTATTAATTTGAATATCATTGCACACCTGTTCAAGTAGCTTTTCGTTTGAGCATGTTGAAATCAATTTCTTTGAAAGTTCCTCAAAGTTATTTATTTGAAAGATATCTCCATATTTTTTATCATCTGTAATATCTATTGCGCCCTCTACATCAGAGGATATAATATAATTTCCATTAAAAGCAGCTTCACCAAATACTTGAGCAAAAGCCTCAACCCGCGAAGTCAAACAAAATACTTTTGACTTCTTGTATTCTTCCATGAGTAACTTTCTATCATAAATAGGGCCTGTAAAAATAACTCTGCCTTGTAACTTAGGATAGTACTTATACAAGTAGTTATTAATATATTCATTAAAGCCTGGTTCAATGGGTCCTACTAATTTTAATTTCCAGTCAGGAAGTTTTTCTGACGCTATTTTAAAGGCTTCCATTATAATTTCAGTAGCTTTTTCATAAGAACCTAGCCTGCCAACTGTTAATATGATATTTTCCTTATCCTTGTAATTTATCAATGGACTATCAAAGAAATCATAAAATCCATTAGGTATATGCTCAACCTTTATCGGCCAGGTATCATCAATTATTTTTTTTAGATTTTTTGATTCTACGGAAACCAAACTGTTATTACTTAGCAAATTAATGCTTCGATCATTAAAAGTTATTCTATTTAGCCAATATCTATTTAAATCTAGTTTTAAGTAAATCTTGCCATTGGGATTTACTGATTTAAATCTTTCTATCATATTTAAATTAAAATCATATAAGCCAATAAACATAAGGATATCGGTTTTTTGCAATAAGGATGTCACTGAAGCTTCGTCGTCCATAAAATTAAGAGTAATGTTTTTTGTAAATACTTCATCATAATGTTCTTCATTTTTGCCACATAAAATAGAAACCTCATAATTTAAATGCTTTTGAAAGACATAAGGGATTAAACCTACATCTTTTGTAAGATGAAAATTTTGAAGTCCAGGCCAATATAAAGTAAAATATTTTTTCATAGTTCCTCCTATTTTTTTATATAGAAAAACTCAAGGCATTAACCTCGAGTTTAAACTATTTTTAATTCTAGATTTTACAACTAATTAAAGAATAATTTATATTAGATTTTATAAAATTTTGAATACAATTCAATATCCAAATTAATATTTAAATCTAAAGACTTAAGCAATTTAGATTTTACTATTAGCAGCATGAACTTGATCCACAAGCTGCTATTGCACCTAAAGTTGCATTATTAATACTTAAAGTACCAACAGTAACAGCACTAGTAATAGTTGCAGTTACTGTATAAGTGCAACACTCATCACAGCAGAAATCGCCACAGTCACAAACAAAGAAAGATAATGTTTGTGAGCTTAATAATGCTACTAAGTTAAAAGTGTATGCAGGTCCAACTGGAACAGGAGTAGATTGATTTCTACAAACTTTAAATACTTGGAAATTTATTGTTCCTGTGAATGCAACTGCAGCAACAAGATTACTTGCAAACTCTAACTTTACACAAGGATTTTTAAGGCAAGAAGTGTCTAAAGTAAGAGCAGTAAGAGGAAATGCAGTACCTAAAACAGTAGCTGGTGGAACTGTTACTGAACCTGCTTGACTACATTTTATAATTGTTGGACATAAATCTTTTTCTTTCCTGCAATTATCATGATTATCATGACATTTTGACATTGAATTCATAAATAGAATCCTCCTTTTAATTTAGATAAATTTTTATAAAAATTTCTATATGGATAATTTAGAGTTCTTTGGTTCTTCTACTATAATATATGAACTTTATCAAAGAAGGTGATGATAATACTTGAATTTTATAATTGAATATAATAATTCAATAAAAGGATATCATCACATCTTTATATCTATTTTTAGTAAAAGACCTATATCTATTTATCTACAGAAATTCTAATAATCCTTGGAATTATAATGTTAATTATTTTGTTAATAATACTATTGATCATTATCATCACAGTCTGAGAATAATGGCTCTAAGTTTTGATCAGGATAGAATTTAGGAATTGGAGCCTTTTCAAATCTCTCGCATGGGTCTTCCTCTGGTTCCTCTTCACATGGTTCTTTTGGAACAGGACAATAATCATAAGCTGGTATAAGAAGTTGAACAATAAGCTCACATTTTACAACAATATAGTAACCTAAAGTTATATCTAAAACGTCGTTTCCTTCTTCATCTTCTAATAATTCACCTGCCAAAGCTTGAGCAACCATTTCAAGTTTTATTATATTAGAATCCAAATCAGCTGCATCTTGAACAGGAACAAAGCTAGCAGAAATTTGAGCTATAGATTCAGGGCAATAAAATTTTCCTATTACATCGGTTCTATTAACTTCGAACAGTTCGCTTTGATTTACACCATTTGCATCTATATAATCTGCATAGAAAGTAATTCTATAGGAAATAACTATTTTTTTGAAGCCAGGTCTGCCTGCAAGTGGAATCTTATCCACAGAAATTAATGTTAAATTAAAATCTCTACTACCAATATATCTTTTAGGATCTGTTAGTGGATTGCTTCTTAATTCAGAATCTGTTGTATTTGTGTCAGGACCATCGCCATATACAAGACATCTTTTTATTAGGCATTGATCAAAAATCTTTGGTACTTCAATGCAAACTAATTCAGAAGGATCTGGTAAATGTCCTTGTTTATTTACAAGGCCAGGACGTGGCGAAAATTTCTTGAAGTTAATGGGCATATATTTTCCTCCTCTTCAAAAAGTTTATTGAACATAAGTTTATTCAACATTTACAATACATTATATGAAATTACATTATGCTGGTGATAATAAAAGTTAAATTAAAATAAGTTTTACAAAAAAGCATAATAAACTTCTATTAAAAATATAATTTTATTAAGGAGGGAGTGGCATGAATAGTATATATGTTGATTATACTGATAACATATGGAAATTTTTCCGAAATGATAATAGAGAATTGTGTTATAAAATTATGTATGAAGAAGGAAAATGGACTAAAGAAAATTTGATTAATAATGAAGTATTGGGGTTTGCTGTTTATGTTGAGGGGGATGAGAGAATACATATAGTATACAGCAATATTAAGGGTGAATTGAAATATTGCACAATGAAGGATAAACATTGGGTCGGAAAAACTCTATATCAAATGGATTTTGATGAGTTTCAAATAGAGCATTTAAAGATTGAAATTATTGGAGAAGAAATGCATATATTTTTTTTGCTCATAAGCAATGATGGCAGTGATCACGGTGTGTTAATGCATTGCGCCTGGAATGGAAAAGAGACGAAATTTTTCTCGCTGCAAGATATCGTCTTGGTACCTAACTTAAAGGAATATTATTTAGTAAACACAAATGAACAAAGTGGTCTTGAAGTATTTTTCATCACAGATGAAGGAGATGAAGTCTCACTAAACTATTGTAACTTTGAAAATCGTAAATGGTCTTCTGCTAAAAGACTTTATGGGATTCAAGGAGATGATATATCTTTTGAAGTGTTAAGGGACCAACAACAGGATGTTCATATATTAAACAAATCTAGAGAAGATTTATTGTATTTTATTGATCACGTTTGTATAGATATTAGTGGTAATATACAAGTTTACAGAGTTCGTGAAAGTAATATGAAATTAATCGATCCAATATTATTTATTGGAAATAACGAATTATGTGCCTGTTGGATAGAACAAAATAAGATATTTTATTCATTTTTTAATAATGAGCAATGGGAAAGCCCTATATATTTTGATAAAGGTAATGAATTTACAGTAATGAGATACCATTGTTTTATGCATTATAACAGAGATAATTCCGTTAAATTACTAGAGACTTACGGAACAGATGAACCGGATTTAAATCTATATATTCCAAATAGATTTACTATGAATAATTCATTGAAACATGAGACGAATCAAGTTAATAATGAAATTTCATTTAATGAAAATGAGGAAATTCAAAATTTAAAACTCGAATTATCTAAAGTGAAGTTAGAAAAGAAAAATTTGGATAGGAAAATTGATTCATTAAATATGCAATTGCAAAAAAAACAAAGATTCATGGATGATTATGAAGAGAGAATTGCAATAATATTAGAACAAAAACGTAAGACAGATGAGAATTATAATGTATTTATAGAGTTACAACAAAATCTTCAAAAGGAATTTGATGATACAAAAAAGCAGCTGGATGATGCAAAAGATCAATTACTAAAAGAAAAAGATATTAGGATAAGTATAGAAAAAAAATTATTAGAACTTGAAAATGAAAATCTAATAATTAGACAGAAAGTCATGACAATAAATGAAGAAAAGAATAAATTATATGAAGACCTTGAATTTGAAAGGAATCAATCTATTATGGAACGTTTATTAAGAAAGAAACCAAGTGGAATATAGAATCACTTCTAAAATTTTAGAACATACAATAAGGTAGAAATATCTTATAAATAATATTAGGATAACACCAGATAGAGGCGATTTATATGAAAGCAGAAAAGTATGATTATATAATGGTATTTACTTGTCATCAGAGAGCACTATATATATATGAGCATTTAACTAAAAGAAATATTAAAACAAAATTAGTTAGCGCTCCTAATAAAATTAATATTAGCTGCACTCAGGCAGTCAAATTCAAAGACATAGACATGGAAATTGTTCAAACAGAATTATATAAGAATAATATTTATCCAACCGCAATGTATAAGATTTTAGGAGAAGGAAAAAATGAAACTTATGAATTAGTTGAATAAGATCTGGTTAAACCAGGTCTTTTCATGTTTTTGTTGCATAATAACGAAGAACAAAGCATAAATTTTAATATAAGAAAATGATGGGGTGACAGCAAACTTATGATTGATAAACTAGAGAAGATGATTTATTATGTATCAAATATAGGCACAGGTAGAGTATCTATCATTGATGGTGATACTTATCGCATTATAAAAGAAGTTGAAATCGGTCCAAGGCCTCAAAATATAGTTATAGACGAAAAAAACAATATATATATAGCTAGTGATAGAAATAATAAAGTTACTCTTATTCATGATTTGTTTAATTCTGATAAAACATGGAATATCCCCAATAATGGTAATATAAAAGTGGATTCCAATAATAAAAAGATATATGCATGCGATACGGAAGAGGTATGCATTTATAATTTAGAAACTAGTGAAAAGATTGGTTCTTTGAAAGGCTTTATAGCAGCAAATTGCTTGGAACTTGATAAATCCAAGAGAAGATTATTTGTATTGGATATTTTACAGAATGAAATTAAGGTATATGATACATCAGATTTTCATTTAATCAATCTATATAAAGAAGTTGGCATTTTACCAAACTATATTATTATAGAAAAAAATGAGAAATGTATCTATATCGCTAACAAAGGAGCAAATAAAGGAAATTATAAAGGAAATGTCTCTATACTTAATCTTGAAAGTGGAGATATTTCATATATAAGCCTACAAATAGGTTCTATAATTACAGCTCTAGAACAGAATGAAACTTTTTTGTATGCAGCTAATAGTGGCTTACATAGAATTGAAGTTATAGACTTGCTAAAGAAAGAATGCATAACAAATATAAAAACTACTCTTCCAAAAATACAAAGGCTTCGATTATCTCCAGATAAAAAAATACTCTTAGTAACAAGTCGAAGTGATGATGGGAGAGGAGTAATTGATAGAATTGACACTTCAAATAATACTATTATTGATACATTTAATTTTGAACAAAATAATAGTCTTCCATATGATATTGGGATAGTAACTAAAAGTAAACTTCAAGTACAAGATGAATTTCCTAATTTAATAGATTCAGAAGAAAAATTAAAACAGGAAAATAGTATTACTATAATCGCAAAAAAAGTGCTATCTACTTATCAAGAAAAAATAATTTTCTCTGAAATTTCAATTAGATTACCCTTAAATAAGGATGCAATTATAAACCTAGAATATATTAAATTTAAAAAATGTGAAGTTATAAATGAAACAAAAAATGTAACTATTGTAGATACTCGAAAAGATTATTCAATATTACAATATAATTTTTACATACCATATATCGTGGAGTTTAAAGGTAAGGATGAAGAAAAATATATTGTAGAAGGAAAGATTGAAGGAATGCAGAAAGCAAGGTTATATATACCGGTTTATGCAGAACAACAAGGAGTAGAGTTTGTAGTAAATTCTTTTGCTACAATAACAAGCAATCCAGTTGTTGCAAATGAAAAAATGAAGTTTGAAGTTAGTGTTTTGATTTCTACAAAAGCAATTGTAGATGAAATGATATCCATACCTATATACAATAACTATAATCTATGGAATATTAGAGGAGAGCAAAAGAATTGAAAATAATAACGAATATATTTGCAGCATTCCTCTAATTTTTACATATCATTATATAATAAAGCTTATTTTATATTCCGTAAGATTTTTCATATTGATTTTTAGTACTTTATGATGAAGCTATATTTAATTATAAAGGTACAGATTTTTATGCACTTTAGTACAGGGAATGAATTAAGAGGAATGATAATAATTAAACGTTGCATAACTTTTATAGAAAGTTATTAAGGTAATTTTATCAGAAAATGATAAAGTTAATGTAGGAATAAATGAAATTTTTTAAGGTAATATCCAGATTATAATATATAGTTAAAAGAGGTGCTTATTTTATAATGAAGATATTAATAACTGGAGCAAAAGGACAGTTAGGTAGAGAGATTACTGAAATAATAAAAATCGGAAGAGCTGATATAGGAGAAATATCGGAGAGTATAAAAGTATCTGAAGTTATTGGCTTTGACGTAGATAGGCTAGATATAACAAATTTAGTCAAGGTTAAAGAGGTACTGAGTTATTTAAAGCCAGAGGTAGTAATAAACTGCGCTGCAGCCACCAATGTTGATAGATGCGAAATTGATGAAGATTTTGCGTTTAGAGTTAACTCAATAGGACCAAGAAATCTTGCTATAGCTTGTGACTCAATAGGCGCTAAACTAGTACAAGTTTCTACCGATTATGTGTTTAACGAAAATACTCATAAGCCATTAAAAGAATATGATTTAGCTGCGCCATCTAGTGTATATGGTAAAACTAAATTTCTAGGAGAGCAGTATGTACAGCTATTATGTTCAAATCATTTTATTGTAAGAACAGCGTGGCTTTATGGTTATGTAGGAAGTAATTTTGTTTATACCATAATGAAACTTTCTAAAGAAAAAAACTATATTAATGTTGTAAATGATCAAATGGGAAATCCTACTTATGCTAATGATTTAGCATATCATATCTTGAAGCTAATAGAAACAGAAGATTATGGAATATATCATTGTACCAATAATGGAGAGTGTACATGGTATGAATTTGCTAAAAGAATTGTTAAATTATCTGGAGAAGAATGTGAAGTAAGACCTTGTACGTCTGAAGAGTATAAGACTCAGGCAAAAAGGCCTAAATATTCGTCTCTCGATAATGCGATGTTAAGAAATACTGTTGGCGATGAAATGAGAGATTGGAAAGATGCAATAGAAGCGTTTATAAGTAAATTAGGCAAGTGAAATGAAGGAGTTGTAGTCATGAAAACTTATTTAGTTACAGGTGGAGCTGGATTTATAGGGTCAAATTTTATTTTATATATGCTAAATAAATACGAAGATATTAATATAATAAATTTAGATAAGTTAACTTATGCAGGGAATTTAGAAAATCTTAAATCAATAGAGAATGATAAAAGATATGAATTTGTTGAAGGAGATATTTGTGATAAAGAATTAGTTTCAATACTTTTTAAGAAATATCATATAAATTATGTTGTCCATTTTGCAGCAGAATCCCATGTTGATAGAAGTATAAAAGAACCTGAAGTATTTGCTAAAACAAATATACTTGGTACTGTTAATATCCTCAATTGCGCAAAAAATGCTTGGGAAAATGAACAAGGATTTGAGGAAGGCGTTAAATTTCTTCAAGTATCAACAGATGAAGTTTATGGCTCATTAGGCTCTAAAGGCTTTTTTAAAGAGACTACCCCTTTAGATCCTCATAGTCCATATTCTTCAAGTAAAGCAGGGGCAGATTTGATAGTTAAAGCTTATTATGATACGTACAAAATGCCTATAAATATAACAAGGTGCTCAAATAATTATGGACCTTTTCAATTTCCAGAAAAGTTAATTCCTTTATTAATAAATAATTGTTTAAATCATAAGAGGCTTCCTGTCTATGGAGATGGAATGAATATAAGAGACTGGCTTTTTGTAGAAGATCATGTAAAAGCTATTGATATGGTAATTAATAATGGCAGGATAGGAGAAATATATAATATTGGTGGTCATAACGAAAGAACTAATATACAAATTGTTAAAACCGTTATTTCTTATATTAACGAAAATGTAGATAAGAATGTAAGTGAAAGCTTAATAAAATATGTTGAGGATAGAAAAGGACATGATAGAAGATATGGCATAGCACCAGACAAAATAAAAAAAGAATTGGGGTGGTACCCAGAAACTGCTTTTGAAGTTGGAATAAAACAAACAATAAAGTGGTATTTAGATAATAAAGAATGGATGAAAAATGTAACCTCTGGTGATTATCAAAAATATTATAAAAACATGTATAAATAATATAATTAATAAAAAGGCTCTAAACTATATTCCTAATGAAGACTGTATGTTTGAGCAAGAACCTTTAATAAGTCTCGTTAAAGATAGACAAGTGTTAATCAATAATAGAGCATATAATTAAAGTTCTTGCTCAAATAATTTTACTATTACCTGAACAAGAACTTTAATTATACAATACATATTGAATGATTTTTTATTGTAGTCTAGTTTACGGGCTCAGCTTTTATGGAACAAATCAATTTCGTTAATGAATTCAAATTTGACGATACTTCTAATAATTGAGAGCTTATAGAGTTCAAATTAGAAAAATCAAGTTTCCCTGACTTAGTAAATTCATTAATTGTCTCTTTTAGATTCTCAATATTTACACTTAAATTAGGTAATAGAGCTTTTAATTCCAATAGCTGATTATTTAATGATGACATATTTATATTTAACGTTTCAATATCATTTTGTTTTAAATTAGTAGAATTTTCATCTAATGAAGATATTTTATCACCGATATCTGCAACTTTGTTTGATAGGCTGTTTATTTCTTGGCCTAAAGATTCACTGTAAGAGTTCAGAGAATTTAGTTTCAAATCTTGATTTACTAAGATCTCCATAACTTTATTAAGCAAATGATTAATTAATGTAATATCTTCTTGATCCTTTACACTATCTCTTTCAACATTTGAAGATTCCTTTGATGCAGAAATATCCTCAGAATTATTAGTCTCAGTCTCCTCATCATCGTAAGTATTATCTTCAACAGGTTCTTCAATATAAGTTTCAATATTAAGTTCTTCTGATAAATCTATATTATTTGTCGAATCTGTATTATATGTTATTATATCTAAATATGGAGGATATTTTGACTCGAATGAAGATAATTTAATAATTGAATTAGAATCCTGATTTTGAGGAAGTAAAAATATATTATAGCTTTCGTTATGTGTTGCTAAAGATCTAATTAATGAAGTAACATTAATTTTTAAATAATGTCCTATATTATATCCATGTACTATATGATTTAATAACTTTGTATAATCCTTTTGGGGCAAGCTCGACCAATCAATAGCAGCTATATCTATATTGCTATAATTACCTAAAATACCAAAGCTAAAGGAATTCTTATAATCTGGTTTAATATCTTGAATAAACAAATATAAATATGCTTTCTTTACAGAGTTAGGATGTAATTCAGATAGTTGAAAGTTTAATAAAGAAATATAGCGATTATTGCCTAGTGACCTATTGTTTATGGACCCAACGAGTAATGAATCATTACTTGAAAAGTTTGTATTCGAATGATATTTATCCAAGTATGTTGAAGTATTGCAAATAGCTTTAATTGAATTTTCCACTTTTACTACTCCTTAAATTTTAAAGGTTTCCTATTATACTATGAAATTTTATATTATTAGGTGCTTTTTGCTTATATACCAATATAAATTTATTTTTTGAGTCCTAGTATTTTCCTCCTAAAAGATTTCTTCTACTATGTATATTTAGCGACAGGCTATTTTATACATTTCTTTTAGGAGGAACTAAAAATAAATAATTTTCTATATAATATTGTAGTGTTTTAAAGCATATTTAATTCCATCATCCTCAATATCCTTTGTTACAAATGATACTAAGTCAAATAATAATGGAGTACTATTTCCCATAGCAATACTGTTTTTCACATATTTAAGCATAGATAGATCATTTGTACTATCACCAATAGCATATGTGTTTTCGTGATGAATGTCTAAATAATTTATTAAGTATTCTATACCTGATGCTTTAGAGAATCCTAAAGGAACTAATTCATAAAAGCCTTCACCACGATGGATAAATTCAAATAAACTTTTGAATTCGTTATGAAAGCTTTCAAAATCACTATTTTCATTAGTCCAAATTACAAATTTATCAAAGTTAATTTCAGTATCATCAAAAGTTTTACCTTTATAAAATCCTTCCCTTATGTGACGTTCTTTGATTCTAAGAACTTCTTTAGAATGTATATTAGTATCGTAATAAATGTCATTCTTACCCTCTAATATAGCATCGATATTATATTTGCGAAGCTTGGCTACAATTTCTTTTGATAAATCTATTCCAAGATTTCTATGTAGTATTTCTTTATTTTTAAATTCTATGTAAGTTCCACATCCACAAACATAACCATCAAAATTTAGTTCTTTGACACAATCATCTATGCCTATAATTGTTCTCCCTGTATTAATGAAGATTAGATGTCCATTTTCTTGTGCTTTTTTTAGAGCCGCCTTAGCACTGTTAGGGACTGTATAAGTCTTTTCATTAAATAATGTTCCATCAATATCAAAAAATATAATATTGGATTCCATTATGTCACCTTCCTTTTTCGTTTGTATATCCATATTTAAATTGCCTTATTTTACTTTGTTTATTATAACTATTTTATAAGATTAATACAATGTTTGACCAGCTAATTAAAGATTTTTCGATAATCGACAAACAAATTTACGTTACTTCTCTAAACTTTACATACAGCTATTAAGTATAGTATAATTACAAAATAATTAAGAATTCATGTTCGATTTATAAAGTGAAATTCAATGAAAAAAGGAGGGGAGAAATATGGAATTTGGCAAAAAACAAAAAAAGATAATTAATAATAAGCCAAATGGTCATCTATTAATAAAAGGTCCAAAAGGTTCTGGAAAGACTACTGCATTTATACATAAGATTCCATCACTACTTAATAATTATTGTATATCTAAGGATGATAAAATACTTGTCGCAGCTTGTAACGAAGAATATTATGATTATTTTTATTCTGTCTATAGAAATATTGAAGGTGAAAAATATCATCAAAATAGCTTCTTTGATGAAGATAATAGTGATAAATTAGAAATAAGGACAATAGATTCTTTAGTCTCTTATTATTTAAATAAATATGTAAAAAATAATAATATAAATCTTACTTTGGCATCTTTTGAAGAACGTGAAGCTGAGCTTAAAGATGCAATACTTATAGTGTCAAAAGGATACGAAAAGAAAAAACCGAATATATTAAATTTAGATCATATTGAATTCATAAAAGACGAGATTAAATGGATTAAATCATGTAATTATTTAAAACTTGAAGAGTATCAAAGCGCTAATAGAGTTGGTAGAATTAATAATTTGAACACTGAGATATCTAAAATTCTTAGAAGAAACTCTAAGCAAAGACAAGCTATCTTTGAAGTTTTAGAAGAATATACTAATAACTTAAGAAAACTTAATAAAGTAGATGCTCAAGACATGGAACTTTTAGCTTTAAATGAAGCAAAAAAAGCTCCAATAATTAATTATACCCATATATTCATAGATAATAGCCAACAACTTACGAAAGTTCAATTAGAATTAGTTAAATCAATATATAATGAAAAATCTTATTCTAGTATAACATTTATTATGGATACTTTTGAAACCGCTATTCCTAATGCTTGGCTTGTAAAGGGACGCCACTTTTCTAGTTTAGGATATGATATGAAGGGAAAATGTATTTCTTTGAATGAATCTTACAAGGAAATAGAAGTTGAAGATATCGAAAAATTTGTAGATAGCAGTGATAAGTTGATTCAAAAAAATGAGACTAATAAGAATTCATTACAAAGTTCATCTCTTACATTAGGGTCTATAGAATATATAGATTTAAAGAGAAATATATCTCATAGATTTATAAAAGATTCAGGATCAGTAGATGAAATATATGTAGATTATAACAATTTTGAAGAAAAAGTAGACGACGTAGTAAATATTCCTGTATTTAATGAGATTGCAGCGGGTAATCCAATTTTAATTAATGAATATATTGAGGATAGCTACTCATTACCAAAGGATTGGATAAGAACTTCAAAAGATGTTTTTATGCTTAAAGTTAAAGGTGATTCCATGATAAATAAAAATATTTATGATGGAGATTATGTAGTAATAAGTAAGCAGAATATGCCACGTATTAAGGATATTGTTGCTGTTGATATTGAAGGTGAAGCAACGCTTAAGACGTATAAAGTTATTGATGGTAAAATTGCTCTTATACCTGAGAACGACAAATATCAGCCAATTATTATAGATGATCAACAATTTAACGTTTTAGGTGTAGCTATTGGGCTTATTAAAAATTCATAGATTTAGTGAAAAACCTTGTAATTATTGGTATAATTGTTACAAGGTTTTTTTACTTATACTAAGTTTATGTCATCAATCAATTTGAATGATATGTGCAGAAATGATTACAAAAGCTATATAGTTAGGAAGTGAATTAATATGTTTGAAATTAGAAATATAAAATTTAGAAATATATTAGATATCAAATTTCTAAATATAGATAAACCAATTACATGTGTTGTAGGGCCTTCTGGTAGTGGAAAGACAACTTTACTTCGCATGTTAAACCGTCTAAATGTACCCGATGATGGAGTTATACTTTATAATAATAAAGATATTTCTAAAATTGATACAATAATATTACGTAGAAATGTAGTTATGTTAGGTCAAACTCCAGTTATTTATAGTGGTAATATAGAAGACAATCTCCAAATTGGATTGGAATTTTCAAAAAAACTTCCTGCATCAAAGAGTAGAATGAAAGAAATTCTTGAAAGAGTGGAACTTAATAAAAAACTCACTGATGGATGTGGTAACCTTTCTGGAGGAGAGAAACAACGACTATGCCTAGCTAGAGTAATGTTAATGGATGCTGATACATATTTGTTAGACGAGCCTTCAGCTGCACTAGACAAAGATACTGAGCAATTTATAATAGATAATTTTTCAAAGTTTGTGTTAGAAAACAATAAGGAACTTATAATGATCACTCATTCAGAGCAAATAGCGCAGAAATATAACAATTCAATAGTTAGGATTGAAAATGGAGAGGTTGTGAAATCTTATTATGAATAATGCAGTAATGAATCTATCAGTCTTCCAACTTTCAATTGCTTATGTTTTTGTACTAATAATGCTTATTATTTTTAAATCAAGAGGCATCAAAAGAGAAAAACAAATATTGATTGCTTCAACTAGAATGACAATACAACTTACTATAATGGGCTATGTTCTCATGTTCGTATTTAATAATCCAAGTTGGTGGTTAACTTCTTTTATGATTATAATTATGATTTCTTTTGCAATTTATAATTCAATAAAAAGAGTTAAAGTTCAAATGTCAAAGGAATTAAAAAGTATAATTGCTATTTCAATGACCTTTGGAGCTCTTTTGACTGCAGCTTTCTTTATAATAGTTGTTCTTAGTGTTCGCCCATGGTTCAATCCTCAATATTTTATTCCTATTTCAGGTATGATTGTTGGTAACAGCATGACAGGTATTGCACTAGGTGCAAATAAACTATGTAGTGATTTTGAAGATAAAAGAATTGAAATAGAAAATTCGTTAATGCTTGGTGCAAGCACACTTGATGCCACTAGACAAATTGTTAATAATGCTTTCGATAGCGCCATACTTCCAACTATGAATAATATGCTAACTATGGGAATTGTATCTCTACCAGGAATGATGACAGGACAGATTCTTTCTGGAACATTTCCTATCACTGCAATAAAATATCAAATTGGTATAATGCTTGCTATATTAGGCAGTACCGCTGTGTCCACTGTCTTGTTTGTAACCCTTGGATATAGAACATTTTTTACTAAAGATAACAGGTTAAAATAACTATTTTCTATAGGCTTTATACCAAAAGGCATTAGATATTCTTAAAGTTTTAATTAATATGAATTTTAATCTTAAATTTTTCATAAAATTCATAAGAAGTAATTTTTTATATTCCATACTTTATAACACTAAGCTGTATTTTCAAGAAGAAAAATATATTAATTATTAAATTTTATTAATTTATCTGGATATAATATAAGAATTAGTATATTATATTATTAAATGATAATTAATATTAATTAGTAAATTGTATTAAAGAGGTGAAGGAATGTTTAATTGTATAAAATGCGAAAATAATAACTTTAAAAATTTAATAAATGGTGAATGGGTTGGTAGTAAAGATAACAAAGTAATTGAAATCTATTCGCCACTTGATAATTCATTAATTGGCACAGTTCCTGCTATGACAAAGGAAGATGTTGATAATGTAATAAGTATTGCAAAAGAGGGCCAAAAAAAATGGAGTAAAGTTCCAATGAGTGAAAGAGCCGAGATTTTATATAAAGCTGCTGATATTTTAGTTGAAAGAACTGATGAAATTGTTGATATTATGGTCAGAGAAATTGGTAAAGACAGAAAGAGCTCAAAGTCTGAAATTCATAGAACAGCAGATTTTATAAGATTCACTGCTGATACAGCTAAGAATATGTCTGGTGAAAGTATACCAGGCGATACTTTCCCTGGATTTAAAAGAAATAAAATCTCAGTTGTAAATAGAGAGCCATTAGGAGTAGTTCTTGCAATATCTCCATTTAATTACCCAATAAACCTATCAGCATCAAAGATAGCGCCTGCAATAATTGTAGGAAACTCATTAGTATTAAAGCCTGCTACTCAAGGTAGCCTATGTGGTTTATACTTAGCAAAAGTTTTTCAAGAAGCAGGAGTACCAAATGGGGTATTAAATACAATCACAGGTAGAGGAAGCGAAATAGGAGATTACGCAGTTACTCATAAAGGCGTAAACTTTATTAATTTCACTGGAAGTACAGACGTTGGTGTTAGAATTTCAAAACTAACTAGCATGGTACCACTTTTAATGGAGTTAGGTGGAAAAGATGCCGCTATAGTTTTAGAAGATGCGGACTTAGAGCTTGCAGCCAATAATATTGTAGCAGGTGGTTACTCATACTCAGGCCAAAGATGTACTGCAGTAAAAAGAATTTTAGTATTAGAAAAAGTTGCTGATAAATTAATTTCTAAAGTTAAAGAGAAAATGAATAAACTTGTGGTCGGAAATCCATTAGAAAAAGATGTAGATATTGTACCATTAATTAGTACTAAAGCGGCTGATTATGTTATGGAATTAATAGATGATGCTAAAGATAAAGGTGCAGATCTAATTGTTGGTGGAAATAGAGAAGGTAATTTAATATACCCAACACTTTTTGATAATGTTACTACTGATATGAGGCTTGCATGGGAAGAGCCTTTTGGACCAGTTCTTCCAATAATAAGAGTAAAAGACAAAGATGAAGCTATTGAGATAGCGAATAAATCAGAATACGGACTTCAAAGTGCAGTATTTACAGAAAATATTGATGATGCATTTTATGTAGCTGACAGATTAGAGGTAGGTACAGTACAAGTAAATAATAAAACAGAGAGAGGTCCAGACCATTTCCCATTCCTAGGAGTTAAAGCTTCTGGAATAGGAACTCAAGGAATAAGATATTCAATTGAATCTATGTCTAGACCTAAAGCAACAGTAATAAATTTAGTAAGATAGACACATAAAGTTTCAACAAATTATTAGCTACTTTTAATTATTTGAGATTTGTTGCGTTGATATAAAATAAAATGATAAAATCTTATAACAATCACTATATAGAGAAAATGCACCACGTTGAATTCAGATTTCTTGGATTTAACTTGGTGTATTTTTTATATTAATATAATTTTTTGTTGTCACGGTATTAGGATATATACTTTTCTCTAATTTAGCTTAAGTGACGTTTGAGCTTTAAAAGTGTATAATTCAGAGGTTTTATGTAACTAAGGCTTATTACTTGTACTACTATATTTATATAAGTAAGTAGGAGGTAAAAAAATGAGCAATCAAGAAGATGCATATGTAATTTATGATGATTTTAATGAGTAGGCATTTAAAATTCTAAGTGCCTACTCTAAAATATTAATATATTCAGGGAGAGTGTTGTGATATGGAATCAAAAAATGATATTCATTATGGAATGGTTGATGTATTACGTTTAGTTTTTGCAATTGCAGTTGTATCAATTCATACAATGGCTTTCAAATCCATAAATGATGACTTATGGATTGCTACTAGTATGGGTATTGCTAGACTCGCTGTGCCATTTTTCTTTATGGTTTCGGGTTACTTTTTATATAATAGAATTGGTTCTGAAAAAGAGCCTAAATCAACTATTAAGCATTTATTACGTATCTATTTTTTATGGGTGCTTATTGAGATTATAGCTTTATTTCCACTTGTCTTAAGCAGTTTAAGTGCTCCACCTATTTTAATTATTGAGAGATTATTATTTGCAGGGGTCACTGGAAGCCTTTGGTATATATCTTCGTTAATTATTACTATCTTTATAATTTCTCCATTATTAAAAAGAGACAAGTTGTTTTTCTTGTTTATAATTGGATTTGTATTATATCTATTTGGGACAACTGGAGACACCTATTATGGGTTGTTTGAAAAAACTATTATAAATCCATTAATCAACGGATATACTTCAATATTTATGCTTCCACAAATAGGCATTACCGAATCAATTCTTTTTGTATCTTTAGGTGCAATCGTTAGCAAATATAAATTAAATGAAAAAATACAAAAGTCAGGATTATTAAGTATACTTTCAATTATATTACTTTTAATTGAAACCTTTGTGTTAAATAAAACTGGAATTGCTAAGGACGCTAATATGTATCTATCATCAATAATTGCAGCCCCTTTAATCTTAATTTGGGCAATTAATTCCACAAAAAATATTTCTACTAAGGTTTCTAAAGCCTGTAGGGAATATAGCTTAGGAATATATTGTTCTCATCAAATAGTTATGATATGGCTTGCAATGTTTATACCAGTACTTTTTGCAAATACACTTCTTAGGTTTATCTGTTCTTTATTATTGTCTGCATTAATAATTACAATTTTAAGAAAAACTAAAATTAGAAAAATCCTTTTAAGATAAATATTTATATCTATTTTCAGTTAAATAAAATATTAATGAAAATCTCTAAGATAATTGTTATAATTGTTCTAGGGATTTTTAGATGTATAATGAAATTTATATAAATATTACTTTAAATTAAATATATAAATCTAGGTCGAGAAATAATTTAACCTAGCTACATAAAAAGGAGGAAATTAATTATGGCTTTAACGCCAATGATGGTTGAATATATGAAAACAAAGGAGGAATACAGTGATTGTATTCTATTTTATAGATTAGGTGATTTTTACGAAATGTTCTTTGATGATGCAATAACTGTATCTAGAGAACTTGAGTTAGTTCTTACAGGAAAAAATTGTGGTCTTGAGGAAAGAGCTCCTATGTGTGGAATACCACATCATGCAGCAGCAGCATATATACCAAGGCTTGTTAATAAGGGGTATAAGGTAGCAATATGTGAACAGCTTGAAGATCCAAAGGAAGCAAAAGGAATTGTAAAAAGAGGTGTTGTAAAAATAATTACACCAGGAACATTCATAGATGCTAATAGTTCTCTAGAAAATGATAATACATATTTAATGACTATATATGAAAGCGATGAAAAAATAGGTTTAGCAGTTTCGGATATAAGTACTGGCGAATTTAAAACAACTTCCTTTGATAATATAAAGATAACCTTATTAGACGAGATTTCAAAGGTTGCACCTAAAGAAATTTTAGTAGATAAAAACATTAGCCAATCTTTAATAGATGATATAAAGGGTATAACTACTGCACTTATTACAGAGAAAGACTTTAATGAATTTATCGTATCAAAAGAAGAAATTATAGATCAATTTTCGGATTTAGAGGTTTCCGGATTAGTAAATGAAAGAGAAATTTCAAGTAGAGTACTACTTAAATACATATATGAAACTCAAAAAATGAGTTTAACTAATATAAATTTGCTAGAACAATATGAAATAATTAATTACATGACAATCGACGGAAATTCAAGAAGGAATTTAGAACTTACTGAAAGTATACGAGAGAAAAGCAAAAAAGGGTCTCTTTTATGGGTTCTTGATAAAAGTGCTACATCTATGGGTGGTAGAACAATTAGAAAATGGATTGAAGAACCGTTAATTATTAAATCTGAAATAGAAAAAAGACTAAGTGGTGTTAGCGAAGCATTTAGTTCAATTAGTTTTAATGAGGATTTAAGAAGCTCTTTAAAAGATATTTATGATATAGAAAGAATTGTCGGTAAAATTTCAAATAAAAATGTGAATGCAAAAGATATGTTATCTCTTAAAGCTTCATTAGATAAATTACCATCTATAAAAGAACTTTTAGGAACTGCTAATTCAGAACTGCTAAAAGAATATTATGAAAATTTAGATGAACTATCAGACATAAGAGAATTACTTGAATCCTCCATTAAAGAAGAGCCCTCTTTAAGTATAAAAGAAGGAAATATAATTAAAGATGGTTATAATTCTGAAGTTGATGAATTAAGACAGTCAAAGCTTCATGGTAAGGAATGGATTGCGGCTCTAGAAAATCGTGAAAGAGAATTTACCGGAATCAAATCTTTAAAGGTAGGTTATAACAAAGTATTTGGATATTACATAGAAATTTCAAAATCAAATTATAATTCTATTCCAGAAGGTAGGTATGTGAGAAAGCAAACTCTTGCAAACGCTGAGAGATATATAACAGAAGAACTTAAAATTATGGAAGATAAAATTCTAGGCGCAGAAGAGAAGCTTATAAACTTAGAATATTCTTTATTCACTGATATAAGAGATTCCATTGAGAAGGAAATTGCAAGACTAAAAAAAAGTGCTAGAATAATTTCTAATCTAGATGGTATTTCCACCTTGGCATTAATCGCTCTTGAAAATGATTATATAAAACCTGAAATCAATGAAGATGGAATTATCAAAATAGTAGATGGCAGGCACCCAGTTGTTGAAAAGGTAATTGGAAGAGGTGAATTTGTTTCCAACAATACTACCTTGAATCAAAGTGATAAGGAATTGCTATTAATAACTGGGCCTAACATGGCAGGTAAATCAACCTACATGAGACAGGTTGCCCTTATTACGTTAATGGCCCAAATAGGATCTTTCGTACCAGCTTCTAGCGCTAATATTTCAATTTGCGATAAGATATTCACTAGAATTGGAGCTTCTGATGATTTAGCTGGTGGTAAATCCACATTTATGGTTGAAATGTGGGAAGTATCAAATATACTTAAGAATGCAACTTCTAAAAGTCTAGTATTATTAGATGAAGTAGGGCGTGGAACATCAACTTATGATGGACTTTCGATAGCTTGGTCTGTCATTGAATACATAACTGGTAATGAAAATTTAAGATGCAAAACTTTATTTGCAACACACTATCATGAATTAGTAAAACTTGAAGGAGTTTTACCTGGTGTTAAGAATTACTCTGTAGCTGTTAAGAAAATGAAAGATAGTGTAATCTTCTTAAGAAAGATAGTCGAAGGCGGTGCGGATGAGTCATACGGTATAGAAGTTGCAAAACTTGCCGGTCTTCCTGATGATGTTATTAATAGAGCAAAAGAAATTCTTCTAGGACTTGAAGGCGAAAATAATTTTGATATACACAAAGTAACAAACACTGAAATCATAGAAAATGAGGTTGCTGTAGATATAAATCAAGCCAATAATGTAGTTACTATTACTGAAAAAGCCTGTGAAAGTAAGAGTGAATATATAGAAAAAGTTGAAGCAAAAGACTCTTTTGATAAAGCAGAAAGTAATAAAGATGATCATAGAATTGATGAAAAGACTGAAAATTCATCTAAAAAACATAAGAATAAGGACTCTTCTAACAATATGCAATTAGATTTTACTTTTATAGAAAAAGAGGCATTTCTAAAAGAAGTTAGCGAAGTTGATATATTAAGTTTAAATCCTATGGAAGCTATGAACACTCTATATAGATTAGTTGCTGAAGCTAAAAAATTAAAATAAAAACTTTCTAATCCTATTAAAGTAGTTTAATAGTTCCAATTATGTTAAAATAATTCTAAATGCAGTTGGAACATAAGTTTTTAAATACATAATACAATATTTTAATACTAAATTACTTGCTATAAGTTATGACTGCGTTATATATAATATTACGGGGTGAGTTACTTTGACATATATAAACGAAAATACATTTGAAGAAGAATTATTTGAAGATCTAAAAATTAATTGCCAAAAATGCTTTGGTTTTTGTTGTGTTGCATTATATTTTTCGGCTTCAGACGGATTTCCAAACAATAAAATCGCTGGAAAGCCTTGCTTAAATTTGCAATCAGATTTTGGTTGCTCTATTCATAAGGATTTGAGAAAAAAAGGACTTAAAGGTTGTACAACTTACGACTGTTTTGGTGCTGGACAAAAGGTTGCTCAAATTACATATGCTGGACATAATTGGAGAGAAAATCCTGAATTATCCGATAAAATGTATGAAGTCTTTTTGATTATGAGACAGCTTCATGAAATGTTGTGGTATCTAAAACAAGCTTTATCATTTCAAACTAATGAAAAGATAAAAAATAAAATAAATGATCTAATAACTGAAACAGAAGATATTACTAAATCAGCACCCGACCTCCTTATGATTTTAGATATAGAGGTGCATAGAGATAATGTTAATGCGCTACTCAGGCAAACAAGCGAATTTGTTAGGGCCAAAGCGCTTGGTAACGGTAAAACTAACTTAAAACGTAAAAAAACAATTGCTGGCAGATTGGATTGCATTGGTGCAGATCTTAAAAAGATTAATCTTAAAGGCGCGGACCTAAGAGGGGCATTTCTCATAGCAGCAGATCTTAGAGGAAATGATTTGAGTTATGCGGATCTTATTGGAGTTGACTTACGTGATGCAGATATTAGAGGTGCTAATCTTAAAGATAGCTTATTCATTACGCAATCTCAGATTAATTCAGCGAAAGGAGATTCTAATACAATCTTACCAAAGTCAATAATGCGTCCAACTTCTTGGTAAAGGAATCAATGTTAGATTTTTATAAAATGTTATAATCATAAAGTATTTTGCATTTTTAACAAAAATAAGCTTTTACAAGCTTATTTTTTTGCAAAGAATTATTTAAGTATTAGAATATGATAGAATAATTTAAAAGAAGAATTAAAATACAAGGAAGTGAATATAATGCCTATATTTAGACTAACAAATGAGATATTATTTCCTAATCCTGAGCTTTCAGAAAAAGATGGACTTTTGGCAATTGGAGGAGATTTATCATTAGAAAGACTGCTATTAGCTTATTGTAATGGTATATTTCCATGGTATAACGAAGGTGAACCGATTCTTTGGTGGTGTCCCAAGCCAAGATTTATATTAATACCAGATGAAGTTAAAATTTCTAAATCAATGAAGAAAATTATAAAAAAAGAGATGTTTCATGTAACTTTCAACAAAGATTTTTATGGTGTAATTAGTAATTGCAAGGATATACGAGAAGAAAATAATGAGGGAACTTGGATTAATAGTGATATGAAGGAAGCATATGTAAATTTGTTTAATAAAGGCTATGCAATGAGTGTTGAGACATACATAAATGGAGAGCTAGTGGGAGGCTTATATGGCGTCAAAATAGGAAAATGCTTCTTCGGAGAGAGTATGTTTTCTAAGGTAAGTAATGCATCTAAAATAGCATTAATAAAGCTTGCAGAAAAACTAAAAAACGAAAATTTCATATTTATAGATTGCCAGATGCATACAAAACATTTGGAAAGTATGGGTGGAAAATTTGTAGAATGGGATACTTTCAAGGAATTATTAAAAAAAGGTATACTGTAGTTGCAAGATTGACCTAACTAAAAAATTTTCAAGTCTGAAATTATCTATAAATAATCATAGTATTATAGATAAAATTAATATAAAATATAAAAATAGGTTTAAAAACTAATATATTAATACTGTTAGTAAACAAGATTATTGAATATAAGGTGAGTTGAAGTATGGAAGAGTTAAAAAAAGCGATTAAAGAAATAATAGAAGACAATGTTATAAAGCTAGTTATTAGCAATAAAACAAATAAAAATTTTGAATATAATAAAATAGTTATATATCTCAAAGAAAATAATAAAAGAACGTACTATCAAATAGAAAAATATACTGATAAGCAAGTGTTCCATGAAAACATTGATACAGATATTTTGGAAGATAGAATTATAGAGTATGTGGAACCAAATTATAAGCAAATTTCTGCATGGTCAAATTCGGCTAGCTTTGAGGTGAAAATATCAAAAAAGGGTAAGGTTCTATTAAGTAAGAAAAAAAGTGATAATCAAAAAACACTTAGCAAAGCGCATAATAAAGAAAAAAATTATATATTAAAAGAGGGTATGATTATTGATCCATTAATAGATTTAGGTGTATTTACAAAAGAGGGAAAAGTAGTTAACTCAAAGTATGATAAATACAAGCAAATTAATCGTTTTGTTGAAATTATTGATGATGAAATCAAGAAAAATGATTATAAAGAACTTACTGTTTTAGATTTTGGTTGTGGAAAATCTTACTTAACTTTTGTATTGTATTATTACCTTGTAGAAATAAAGAATATTAAAGTAAAGATGATTGGATTAGATCTTAAAGCCGATGTTATAAAAAAATGTAATGATATAGCCCAAAGTTATAACTATGAAAATTTACACTTTGAACTTGGAGATATAAATGGATTTAAATATAATAATAAAGTTGATATGGTAATAACATTACATGCATGTGATACTGCTACTGATTACGCATTATATAATGCTATAAAATGGAATGCCAAATTAATATTCTCTGTCCCTTGTTGTCAGCATGAATTTAACGCCCAAATGAAGACAGATTCACTGTCAATACTAACAAAGTATGGAATAGTTCAAGAAAGAATTGCAGCACTTATGACTGATTCTGTTAGAGCTAACCTTTTAGAAAGCATAGGATACAAAACACAACTTTTAGAATTTATTGATATTGCACATTCTCCTAAAAACATATTGATTAGAGCCTCTAAGTCTAATATATCTAAGGATAAAAAAGAAAAAGCGTTATTAGAAGTTGAAAATTTAATTGGTCAATTTAATTTTAATCCTACATTATATAATCTGTTGAAAGATGATAATTTAATTTAAAATCCATAAATCCACGACATTATTTAATTTTTGTCGTGGATTTATGATTTTAGTGTCTTTTCTTTTTAAATTCAGTATGAGAAGAAGGCTCAGCTTCCCCAAATGGACTTTCTTGATGTGCTTTTTCTTTTACTACCTTATTATAATTTTGTGATGCTGGATCAGATACACTTTTATTTGAATTATAAAAATCTTTATCATTCATATTAAAGCCTCCTTATAGAAAATATTTAATTTCTAATATTAGCTTAACCATATTAACAGCAAATATTATTTATTGTAAATATATTTTGTGTTTAGATTGTTACTTATATGTAAATTAAATATAATCTTGTTCTAATGGAAATATTAATAGAAATACTAAAATCATTTAGAGTATAAAATAAAAAGCATAGTTAAAAAGATATATTCGAATTATAACTCATTCCTATACCAGTATTTCAATATTATTGAATATATTAAACAAGTATGTAATAATAACAATGTATTAGAAATAAGTTCATGTGTTCATTAGGAAGGCTTATTGGGAAGTGATTTTCTCATTTGCATTTTACGCCCATAAGCATTGAAAGGAGGAAAGGACATCTTGAAGAGAATAAATATATTAAATGAAGACACAGCAAATAAAATTGCAGCAGGAGAAGTTGTAGAAAGACCAGCGTCAGTAGTCAAAGAGTTGATTGAAAATTCAATTGATGCAAATTCTAAAAACATAATCATTGAAATAGAAGAAGGTGGAATTTCTCTTATTAGAATAATAGATGATGGAGACGGAATCTATAAAGATGATATAGCGAAAGCATTTCTTCCGCATGCTACAAGCAAGATACAAGCGTCAGAAGATATTTATAATATACATACTCTTGGATTCAGAGGAGAAGCACTGCCATCTATAGCATCTGTAGGTAAAGTTAATTTAAAGTCTAAGCAGGATGAAGAAGCCTTTGGGTATGAAATATCTATTGAAGGCGGTAAAGCATCAGAAGTAACAGAGTGTGGAATAAATAAAGGTACCATACTAGAAGTGCAAGATCTATTCTTTAATGTTCCTGCTAGGAAGAAGTTCTTAAAATCTGTATCAAAAGAGAGTTCATTAATAAATGATATAGTAACAAGATTATCACTTGCAAATCCTAAAATAAGTTTTAAATTGTATAACAATCATAAAAAAGTATTACATACCTTTGGTAATGGAGATCTTAAGGATGTAATAAGAACTATATATGGTAAGTCTATAACAGATAATATACTTTACTTTAGTGATAGTTCCGATTTAATAACTGTTTATGGTTATGTAGGAACTGAGGAAATAGCTAGAGGATCAAGAAATAATCAAAGTATTTTCGTAAATAGAAGATACATAAAAAATAGGGCGTTAGCAATAGCTGTAGAGCAAGCATTTAAGTCATTTTCAACAGTAAATAAATTTCCGTTCTTTATATTATTTATAGAAGTATATCCTGAATATGTAGATGTTAATATTCATCCAACAAAGGCTGAAATAAAATTTAATGATGAAAGAATGATATTCAAAAAGATTTTTGGAGCAGTTCATACTGCATTAAAAAATGAAGTTTTTGAGACTTTTGCGATAAAAGAAGAAGAAAATACAAAAAAAGAACCACTACCAACATTTGAGGAGATTACTTTTAAAATAAAAGAAGAAGAAGAAAAGGTTAAATTTGCAAGTTCTGCAGCAAAGACTTTAATGTCTCAAGGAAAAGACCTTAAGGCTAATAACGAGAGTAGCTTTAAAAGTGTATATGATCCAAGCTTGAATAATATTAATAAAACAATAGTTGAGGAAAGCACTGATTATAACAAGGAAAATGAAGAGCCTATAAGTATTCCTGTAGATCTTAAACCTAATTCATATATAGAAAATTTGGTGGATGAGTATAATGATAATGCAGAAGATGAAATAAAATCTAATTCTGAACCTATAGAAAACGTAATTACAGAAAACAAATACGAAAATATTAAGCCAAATCCTATTGCTAAGTTTCCACCAATTACTATAATAGGTCAATATAATAAAACTTATATATTAGGAGAGTATGACGGTACCTTATACATGATTGATCAGCATGCTGCTCATGAAAAAATATTATTTGAAAAATATCTTAAAGAAATTGAAGAAGGTACTATTATAATTCAACCTCTTATTGTTCCAAGTATAATTGACTTGAGTATTGATGATTATTCTTATTTTGAAGAGAATAAAGACATATTTAGAGAAGCTGGTTTTTTATTAGAAGAGTTTGGTGGAAGTTCATTATCTTTAAAAGAAGTTCCGTACTTCTTAGGACGACTTAATCCTAAAAACTTGTTCCTAGATATACTTGATAATTTAAAAAATTTAGGAAACGGCAAAACAAGTGAAGTAAAACATAATGCTATTGCAACTAAAGCATGTAAAGCAGCTATTAAAGGAAATGATAAATTAGAAATGAATGAGATGATTAAATTAATTGAAGATTTAAGATATATAGATGATCCTTTTCACTGTCCACACGGTAGGCCTGTAATAATAAAATTTACAAGTATAGACATTGATAAGAAATTTAAAAGAATAATATAATGCTTTTATATTATTCTAAATGAATATAAACTTTAAAATTATTAACGAAGGGATAAAATAATGAAGCAAAAATTATTAGTTATTGGTGGCCCTACTGCAGTAGGAAAAACTGATCTTTCAATAAAATTAGCCAAAAATTTAAATGGAGAAATTATTTCAGCTGATTCTATGCAAATCTATAAATATATGGATATAGGTTCTGCAAAAGTAACTAAAGATGAAATGAACGGGATAAAGCATCATTTAATTGATGCAATAGAACCTGATACTCCTTTTTCAGTAGCAGATTTTAAGCAACTAGGTGAAGAAGCATTAGAAAAAATTATATGTAACGGAAAATTCCCAATAATATCAGGAGGAACGGGTTTATATATTAATTCATTAACTTGCAATATGACCTTTACAGAAGCAGAAAAAGATGAAATTTATAGAGAATATCTAGAAAATTTAGCATTAGAAAAGGGTAATGAATATATACATGAAATGCTTAAAGATATTGATCCTATAAGTTACAAAGAAATTCATGCTAACAATAGAAAAAGAGTTATCAGAGCGTTAGAGGTTTTTAAACTTACTAATAAGCCTTTTAGCTCATATAATGTTGGATTGGATTTTTACAATAGTGAATATGATGTATATTATTACGTACTAACTATGAATAGAGAAAAATTATATGATAGAATCAATAAAAGAGTTGATTTAATGATGGAAAAGGGCTTGCTAAATGAATGCATAAGATTAAAAGAAATGGGATATAATTCAGATATTCAATCTATGCAGGGGATAGGATACAAAGAGATATTATATTATCTAGAAGGTAAAATAACTCTAGATAAAGCAATAGATATGATAAAACAAGGATCTCGAAATTATGCTAAAAGGCAACTTACATGGTTTAGACGTGATAAAAGATGTATATTTTTAGACAAGGATATTATGAGTGATGATGAAATTTTAGATAAAGTTATTAATGACATAATAAAGAACTAGCGTTATAATATTAGTAATAAAATCACTTATGGAGGTGTTATATTTTGGTCAATAAGCAACAAAACAACCTACAAGATATATTTCTAAATAATGCGAGAAAAAATAAAATACAAATAATAATACACTTAGTAAATGGATTTCAGTTAAAAGGTACTGTAAAGGGTTTTGATAATTTCACTGTTATTTTGGATTGCGATAATAAGCAAATGCTTATATATAAGCATGCAATATCAACTATAACGCCAACTAAACCAATTTTATTTGCAGATAACGAATACGAAACTACTTAGTAAATAGGCATTTTTGCCTATTTATTTTTGAGTATTTCTAAACTTTGGAGGATGAGACTTAGATATGTTAAAAAAGACAGAAGAATTTTTAATTAAGAATTATAATATTAGCGAAAGGACATTTGAAATATATAGACAGGCTTTATCTGATACTGAAGCTCAATTTAAAGAATATGATGAAATTAGAGAATTTAATCAACTTAAAGTACTGAAAGCATTTCAATTAGAAAAAATTAGCGACTCTCACTTTACAAATACTACAGGTTATGGACTTGATGATTTAGGGCGTGACTCATTAGATAAAGTATATGCTAATATCTTTAATACTGAAGCCGGACTTGTCCGTCCACATTTTGTTAGTGGTACACACGCTATTGGATGCGCTATTGCGGGTAATGTTAGGCCTGGAGATAAGATCTTATGTGTTTCAGGACTTCCTTATGATACTTTGCTTGGGGTTCTTGGACTATCAGAGAAGAAAAACGCCGGTTCATTAGATCAATATGGAATTAAAACCGATATAGTAGATTTAGATAATAAAGGTAAATTTCAATTTGATAAAATTCAAGAAGCATTGAGAAATGATCCAAGTATTAGACTTATACATATTCAAAGAAGCACTGGTTATGCTTCAAGAAAATCTTTTCTAGTTTCTGAAATAGCTGAAGTTATTAGACATATAAGAGAAATACGAGAAGATGTAATTATATTTGTAGATAATTGTTATGGAGAATTTATTGAACCTGTAGAACCTACAGAATATGGTGCAGATATAATGGCTGGATCACTTATGAAGAATATAGGTGGAGGTATTGCTCCAGGTGGAGGATATATCGTTGGAAAGAGACAGTATGTTGATGCAGCTGCTAACAGAATGACTGTACCAGGTGTAGGAGGCGAATATGGCGCTACATATGGACTTATGAGAAGTTTATATCAAGGATTGTTCTCCGCTCCTCACGTAGCCATAGAAGCTGTAAAAACAGCAATATTCTGCGCTCGTGTAATGGAAATTGCAGGATTTAAGGTATTTCCTTCATCAACAGATAAAAGAACTGATATAATTCAAGCAATTGAATTTGGCGATGCTAAAAAATTAATTAATTTTTGTAGTGGTATTCAAGCCGGATCTCCTATAGATGCATTTGCAGTGTGTGAGCCATGGGCAATGCCTGGATATGATAGTGAAATTGTAATGGCTGCTGGCTCATTTATCTCAGGTTCAACAATCGAATTATCAGCTGATGGACCGGTTAGAGAGCCATATATAGCATATATTCAAGGTGGATTAAACTTTGATCACGGAAAAATTGGAATACTTATTGGTTTAAGCAAAGTGTTAGAAGTAGATAGATAATATCACAAATTTATCACTAGCTTCCCAATATGTAAGTAGGGATTAAATTTAAAATAGACTATTAAATTTTATAGATCATAAAATTTAATAGTCTATTAATTTACTATCTTATAATATAATTTCGAAATCAATAACAAAGTAATTTGTTTAAAATGATCTGAATATACCTACAAGTTTTCCTAAAATCATGCAATCATCTACTATTATAGGATCCATAGCATCATTTTCTGGTTGAAGTCTAATATGGTCTTTTTCTTTAAAAAATCTTTTTATTGTAGCACTATCTTCTATTAAAGCTACTACTATATCACCATTTATGGCTGCTTGTGCACTTTCTATAATAGCTAAATCATTATCTCTAATACCTGCATTAACCATGCTTTCGCCAGAAACACGCAGCATAAACAATTCTCTATCATGTTTTATAAAATCCAACGGAAGCGTAAATGTGTCTTCTATGTTTTCAGTTGCAAGTATTGGAGAACCTGCTGTAATTTTGCCTATAATAGGAATGTTAATCATTTCTTTTTTCGGCATTGAAAGTTCTGCTATTTCTAAAGCCCTTGGTTTAGAAGGATCTCTTTTAATCATTCCCTTTTTTTCTAATCTTTTTAAATGTCCATGAACAGTTGAAGTTGACCTTAAAGAGACTGCTTCGCAAATTTCTCTTACTGAAGGCGGATAACCTTTGCTCTCTGTATAACTTTTTAAAAATTCATATATCTCTGATTGCTTATCTTTTTCGTCTGACATTACAAACACCTCACTATTCTTCTAATAATTATAACATATACTATATAACATAGCAAACTTGTGTTCTAAAGTGTTTATAGGTAGTATGTATTTGGTTTAGATACAACACTAAATTGGAATACAATATATTAACTAAGTATTCCAATTAATTAAAAATGGTAGTATTATTTTATAGTAGAATAACTAAAGTTATAAAATTTTTTTTGGGACGATAGTTTCAAAGTGAGGCGGTAGTAAATATGTTTGATATTAAAATTTTTGAAGGCATGAGTACAGAAAGTAAATTAGACAACATGCTTATAATGCTTGAAGGTTTGATTCAAGGAGATGAAGATTCTCCAATAACAAAGCTTTGTAATGCATCAGCATTAATTAATGCACTTATAGATCGAATAAATTGGTGTGGATTCTATTTGGTTAAAAATAATACTCTTGTATTAGGGCCGTTCCAAGGAATGCCTGCTTGTACAAAAATTGAAATAGGGAAGGGTGTTTGCGGAAAAGCTGCATTAGAAAAAGAAACTTTACTTGTTAAAGATGTACATAATTTCGAGGGACATATAGCGTGTGATGCTGCCTCAAATTCAGAAATAGTCATTCCTATAATTAAAGAAGGAAATCTTATTGGAGTTTTAGACTTGGATAGTGAAGAATTCGAAAGATTTACTGAAGTAGAAAAGACTTACCTAGAAAAGGCTGTTGTTATACTTAGTAAATATATAGAATGGAATGATATAATTTAGATTAAATAATTAGATTGAATTTAATAATTTATCTACGTTAAATTATCTTATTCTTTATTTGATATTCTATCTTCGATAAAAAATTTGATTTAATTTATTGTTTTTGGTATAATTAAGTTTCCATAATAAAAAAATGAGGTGTTTTAAATGACATATAAATATACTGATGATGATTATTGCGATATCTATGAAAATAAAATATGTGATAATTGTGGTAAGTGTTTGCAAATCAACGGCATAGATACAAAAGCCATTAAAATAGAAGACATTGCGAAAACACAAGAAGAGAACGAATTACTAGAAGAAGAATTTTTAAATGACTTAAAAGCATCCTTAAGTGAAGATGAATTACATGAAATTAACGAAGATAAATTAGATTTAAAATCTATATATAATAAGTTTGCAAAAACATCAAATGACATTGACGTAAATGACTTTAATCTTGAAGACAGCGCTTACGAAGATGCTTTTGATCATATTGAATATTTAGATGAGATCAGTTTAGATGATGATCTGATCCTCGATGAAATGACAGAAGAAGTATATCCTGGAGTTAGAAGATTAAAAAAATCAATTGAATAAAAGAAGCTTGTAGACTACAATAAAGAAATGCATAGATTTTCGCTTTATTTCACATAATAATTTCGTAGAAGATTTCACAAGAAAGGATGAATTATTATGAAGCGAAAATCTATTTTAGCGTTGAATTTGACAGCAATTCTTTTGGTTTCAATATCTTTGTTTGGGTGTGGTACAAGAACAAATAATGATGTCACTAGACAAAACGACATAACAAACGATGGCATTAGAAGTGGAAGTGTAGATGGAACAGGTACTGGCGCTAATAATGCTCAAAATGGTACTGACGGAAACATGCAAGGTGGAACTAGCGGAAATATGCAAGGCGCAGCAGGAAATGGAACTGTAGGAGGGAATACCAATCAAAATAATGCAGTAGGGGATACTAATCAAAACAATGTAGCCGGATCGACTTCAGATACTACGAGGGATAGAACAGGTCTAACTACTAATGATACAACATACAGAGCCGCTGATTTTAAAAACGATTTCACAAATGCCGGATATGATATTAAAGAATCAACTAACACTAATAAAAATGATTATTTTAAAGGAAATGAAACAGATTATTTATTAGGTGGAGATGTAGTTAGAATATACGAGTATAATTCTCCAACAGAGCTAGAATGGGCCATCAATAGAATCGTACCAAATGGAATGAATGCTAGTAGCAATAATGCAAATAACAATGCGAGTCCTTATTATTATAGAAAGGGAAATACTCTTATCGTTTATGAAGGAAAAGAACCTGCATATGTTGACGAGTTTGGAAAAATGTACGGAAACACACTAAGACCACAACACTAAAAATATTTATATTAAGCACAAAAAGGTTACGATAGAAAATAAAGTAACCTTTTATTTTTTTAATTTAAACAATACCAAAGCATAGTAGGAGAGTAGTAGAAATCTTTTATTATAAATTTTAATAATAAAACTTTACAATTTTGAAAGAGGGTTTGATTTTACAGCATCTCTCAACGAATCATCATCAACATGCGTATAAATTTGAGTAGTCGAAATATTTGTATGACCCAATATACTTTGCAAACTTCTTATATCTACGTTTCCGTACTTATACATAAGAGTTGCAGCAGTGTGCCTCAACTTGTGTGGAGTATATTTATCATCAGTTAACCCAGCATTCGTTATATGTTTTTTTATCATTATCTCAACCGTACGTTTATTTATAGGAACATTTCTAGATGATAAAAATAAAAACTTTTTATTTTCCGATAAAGCCTTAGAGTCATCTCGAACATTTAAATAATTTGCTAAAGCTTTAAGGCATGCGTCATTTAAATAAACAGTTCTTTCTTTATTTCCTTTACCTATGATAGTAAGAGTATCATCTCTGATTTTATCAATTTGAATACTGCAAAGTTCCGAAAGCCTCATTCCGCAATTCAGAAAGAACATCAAAATACAATAGTCTCTGGAGTAATTTTTATCATTTTTGTTTAATGATTCTAATAGATGGATGCTTTGATTTAGGGTAAGGTATACAGGATGACGCTTATTTATTTTGGGCGATTCCAACTCTAAAGCCGGATTCTCTGTGATCACTTTAGCTTTCCCAAAAAGAAACTTAAAAAAAGACTTTAGAGTAGCAACTTTTCTAGCTCTAGCATATGAACTGTTATCTCTATATTTCTCTGTGAAAGAAAGGAACGCATACAAATCTCTAAGTTTTATACCTCTTAAAAACTCATCATCAATAACGCTTATATCTATATCTTCAAACTCAACAGAGTCAGAATTTACTTTCCCTTTATAAATCATCATAAATCTAAAAAATATAGTCAAATCTATTCTATACCCATCAATTGTGTTTATAGATGTACTTTTAATCGTTTCTAAATAATTTAAAAAATCAACTAAACTTTCTGGAAGATTATTATTCTTAAGAACCTGAATATCGTATTTCATTTTTTCACCTGCAACATTTATAAATTTCTTATTAATTAAGTTACAATACTAATAATTTAAATTATCATTGATAAAATTTATTCTAATAAAGTAATTTTATACTAAGTTAAAAATATTATATCAAATATCATAAATTTATGCAATTATTTCGCTAAATGTATATTTAGCGAAATAATTATTAGCTATTTTTATAATAATTTAGTTGATTTTATTATAATTTTAGTCTTTGCATTTAAATGAATATCAGAATTATCCCTGTGCTTTCTTATTAAAAGCCATTTATAATCAATACTTTATAATAGACTTTTATAATTCAGTTCTTCAAATATCATAGGTTATTAAAACTCAATCCAAATTTATAACTTCAATCATAAATTCTAAAAGAATATTTTTTAATCTTATTTGAAATAAAAAACAAATTATTTTTCATATAAAAAAACATTAATTTTAAACACTATCAATTTTTTCTTTTATTTACATATTGATAATAATTATCACTGTACTGTTTTCTCTCGCAATTTTACGATTATATCTCCATTAAATAGCATTCGATTCTGATAAAAAAATAAATTCGAACGTTATTCAATACTATATTTTATACATTTAACGAAAGTTCAAATTCATAATAACCAAACTCAGTTTTTGATCAAATTAAGATAATTTTTGTATCTAAAATTCACATATAGAAATAATCTCAAAATAAAAAACTATATCTGCTTTTATGATATAATTTAAATAAACAATGTTATTAATCATTAGTAATGAATATAAACTAAAACTTACGGAGGAATGTTGAAATTATGGCTCAAGGAAAAGGAAAAACTAATGCTATGAGAATTCTAGATAATAATAAAATAAATTACATAACTCACAGCTACGAAAATAATGATGGTAAGATAGATGGTGTTGCAGTTGCACACAAAATAGAAAAAGACGTTAATCAAGTTTTTAAAACTTTAGTAACTCAAGGTCATTCTAAAGAATTTTATGTTTTTGTTATTCCAGTTGCTGAAGAATTAGATATGAAAAAAGCCAGCAAAATCGCAGGCGAAAAAAATATAGAAATGATTCATGTTAAAGATATAAACAAAGTAACAGGATACATTAGAGGTGGCTGTTCCCCACTCGGTATGAAAAAAATATTTAAAACTTTTATTCAAGAAAACGCATTATTATTTGATACAATTGTATTTAGCGGAGGAAAAATAGGTTCTCAAATAGAAATGAATCCAAATGATCTAAAAAAAGCAATAGAATGTTCATTTGTAGATATAATCAAAAACTAATTAAACAATTGTCACAATCAAAAGATAAGTTCTTTATAGATATCCAACTCTAAAACTAAATTTATGTGATAACTTACCGAAATCATAAATATTTTGTTCCGAAAAGCTATGAAAATATCGCTTAAGGTTCTAAGCAGCAGGTTGTAGCCACTTTAGCACGTTCCAACTTTCAGTTTGACAAGCTAAGCTGGAACGACCTACAGCTAAGAACCTTTAAAAGCTCATTTTCAAAGGTTTTCTCCACAAATATATTTATGATTTCTTGTGAATATACAAACTTAAAGTCTTAGTAAATTTGAAAATATATTCATCTAATAAATCTAATCCTTAAGCTGTTTATCTATATATTTAAAAAAATAACAAATTAATTCTTATATTTTACAGAACAAATGTTCGTATCTACTTATATTTTTTTATTTTAACCAACTAAAGAAAATAGTCTGTATGATCATTAGGGAAAGTTATAACACCTCTCCTATTAAGAATCTATACAGACTATTTTAAATTCATTTTATTTAAATCATAAATTTATTTTTTACTTTTCAACTTCTCCAATTAAAGAGAACGAATTAGCTTTAATTATTTTTACATTAACCAATTTCCCTATTAGGTCTTCCCCACCCTCAAAGTTAACTAGTCTTCCATTCCTCGTTCTACCTGTTAGTTTTGCTTCATCATTTTTGCTATAACCTTCAACTAAGACTTCATATATCTTTCCTTCTGCATCCTTATTTCCTTTAGCTATGCCCGTATTAACTATCTCAACTAATCTGTTGAAACGTTCATGTTTAATTTCATCTGGTATCTGATTCTCCATTTTATCCGCCGGAGTATGATTTCTTCTCGAATAAATAAATGTGAAAGCAGCATCATATCGAACTTCTTTAGCTAGCTCTAATGTTTCACTAAAATCTTCTTCAGTTTCTCCAGGGAAACCAACGATTATATCAGTAGAAAATGTTACATCTGGAATTTCAGCTCTTATCTTTTTTGCTAACGTGATGTATTGTTCCTTTGTATAATGTCTATTCATTTCTTTTAAAATTCTATCAGAACCACTTTGCACTGGTAAATGAATTTGCTCGCATACTTTATCACAATCTCTTATAGCATATACAACATCTAAAGTTAAATCTTTTGGATGAGAAGTCATAAATCTAATTCTTTCAAGTCCCTCTATTTCATTAACTTTTCTTAGAAGGTCTGCAAAAGTAATATTTTCTTCCAATCCTTTTCCATATGAATTAACATTTTGTCCTAAAAGAGTTACTTCCTTATACCCTCTTGTTACCATATCTTTTATTTCATTTACTATATCTTCTGGCTTTCTACTTCTTTCTCTACCTCTAACATAAGGAACTATACAATATGTACAAAAGTTATTACACCCATACATAATAGTTACAAAGCCCTTAATATCGCTTTTTCGATCTATAGGTATCCCCTCTACTATTTCAGTTTCCTTATCAATAATCTCTTTAATTTGAACACCTTCTGTTTTAACTCTATTTAAATATTCAGGAAACTTATACGAGTTATGAGTTCCAAATATTATGTTTACATATGGAAATCTCTTTAATATATCGTCAGCCATCCCTTTTTGCTGCATCATACATCCACATATTCCAATAACTAAATCAGGATTCTTTTCCTTTTGCTTTTTTAAAGCGCCAAGATTTCCAAAAACCTTATTTTCTGCATTTTCTCTAACACAGCAGGTATTAAATATAATTATAGATGCTTCATCTCTATTCTCAGTATTTTCATACCCCATCCTTTTAAGCATACCTGAAAGTTTCTCTGAATCTTCTTCATTCATTTGACAACCATAAGTTTGTATAAAGAATAATTTTTTTTCATCACTAGCCATTTGGCTATCTAGTTTTTCTATATCAAAGTTCATTATTGTTCCTCCGTATAAATTACAATTTCTATAGTATTATAACAAATAATAATTCTAAATAAAAGACTATAATTATGCATAATTAAAGGAGTTATACTCATAGACAACTCCTAACGCTAATTAATTAATTTTTTTATACCAACTAATAAAAGATTGATATTCCCTAAATCCAATTTTAGTGTACAAAGATAAGGCTTTTAAATTATTCTTTTCTACTCTTATATAAACAGTTTTTATAGAATTTCTATAACATAAATCTATAAGATATCTAACCAATAACTCTCCATACCCATGTTTTCTGTACTCTTCTAATATTCCTAAATTAACAATAGTATAAAATCCTCTATTGAAAATAATTTGACCATATCCGACAACTTGTCCATTATTGTTACATATAAAAACACCAAAATCTTTTATATAATAGTCTTCCTCTTCTTCCCTATATATATCTTCAATCGTTAAAGGAACTCTATTTTTTTCATTAAAAACCGAATTTTGAATTCTGCATCTTAATTCTTCATCTTGTCCTTCTTTAAAGTGTTTAAAAAATATTCTATTTTCACAAAAATTATTTTTAATATTGCTTGTCCTTATCTTCATTAAAATGTTATTAGAATTAACATCAAAATTTAATTTTTTCATTATAAAAGAAGCCTTTGAGTTTGCTAACATATCGAATCTGAAGGCACTAGCATTAAAAAATGATAAGATTTTAGAATTAATTAAATGTATATATTCATCTTTCAAATATATAGAATATATATTACTAAAACCATTATACGAAGGATATTCGTACCATATATATCCCACATATTCACTATTAACTCTAAAAAGTCTAATTTGTTTACGAATTATATATTTTACTATAAAAGATTCATCATTATAAATTTCAAAAAAGCTTTTATCGCACGAATATGCATCTTCACTCCTATTATATAATCTCCTGAAATGATTCATATTGAATAAAGATAATTTTTCTAAAAAAACCATAAAAATTCCTCATTTCCCCTTTAATAAATAAATTATAAATCTTACAAAAATTATAGTCAACTTTTGATAGACTTAAACAATGTGTTAATATATAGAATAATATATAAATAAATATATATTAGGATATTTTCAATTTAAAAGTTTAAGTAATTAAAAATATAATATCGTAGTTTATTGATAATAGTATGATTCATAAAAATCGTTTCCTTCATATAGGTAACAGCAAATCTATATGAAGGAAACTTTAAGTATTTTATATTAATATATATACTTAATTTATATTTTTATTCATTAACACCATTTACTATTTGATAATTGCTTATCTTTTATTTTACCTTCAAATCCTTTTACAGTATAATGCTCTGTTAAAACTTCAGGGTCATAAGAAATATATCCACCTTGATAATCATAATAACCATCATTCATTTTATCAGACTCACGTTTTTTATTTTCTTCACTCATAATATCCACTCCCTCTTTATTTAAAGTAGTATTTATTACAGTAAATTCTTACTTAGATGTAGATGTCCATTGATTATTAGTAGCAGTTTTTTCATGTTTATGTGTAGACTCTTCTTTGTCATAAGTACGTGGTACAGAATCCCATTGATTACACCCTGCACTTTTTTGTTCTCTAAGTTCTTCTTTGCTAGATAAATTAGAATCACTAGTGCCACCTGTACTAGAAAAGTTTTGAAGATTGTTTGATTTTGATTTTGATTCATTACTCATTATAAACACTTCCTTTCTACAAGAATATATTGTGCACTATTGTAGACTTTTATCCTTATTTTAATTATCCTCATTTTTCATTTTTATCATATTCTAGATTATTTAATACTTCTAAAAACATATTATACATTTCTACCTTACTATCTTCATTTGAAAGAATTTTGAGCCCAAATACTAAAATCAATACAATATATATACCCAAGAAAGTCGGACTAAGTTTCTTTATATAATTATCTATATAAGAAAAAATGCCACTTGCTGTTAATCCTGCTAAAATTGATGCACCTATTCCACATCCTCCAAAGGTATATGAGTCTAACTTCGATTTAATATAAATTCTTTCAATGCTAATATCTAGATAACTTTCTTGAGAATAGTAATTATAAATCTTTCTATATAGCAGGAATTTTGCCTTGACTTTATCCTCATTAATTTTTAATAATCTTCTTTGGCAATCCTTATACTTTTCTATCATTTCAGGAGTATATATCTTGAAATTATTTGAATTTACTTTTTTTGAAGATTTATTATATTTTAGTTTAATTAAATTATTTTTTTCCATCTATATTCTTCCTTCAAAAATAATAACATCATCATTTTTTATTACTATATAGATATTCAATAAATATATATTAATTGCAAAATAATAGGTTCATAAAAAAAGTATTTTTGCATATCTATTATTATTATTAACTCCTTTTTTAAGAATTCAAAAAAGGAGCTTTCATTTAAAACGAAATACTCCTTTTCTACCATTTACATATTTTCTATAAGCCTAATAACATAACTTAATGTATAAAAATCTCTATCAATCTCATATCTAATATAATGTAGACCTTCTAAAAGTGTTGATTCATCAAATTTTTCTTTTAGAATTAATAAAGATAACGTATTTATTTTTCCATCTTTAGTATCAAAAACCCTTGATTTTTTTATAAATTCATTTTCCATCACATTTGAAATCAACTTTTCTAATTCATCGCTTATTTCAACTTCTGGCATTGTATCAAAAATTCTGATGTTCTTGTTATCTTCACTTATATTCTTAGCCTTAGTCACATCACAGTTTACAAATATTGTGTTTTTGAATTTAGCATCTTCAAAATTTACTCCATCTAAATTTGCTCCTTCAAATACTGTGTCTTCAAATTTAGCTTCTCTAAACTTACATCCTTTTAAATTCGACCCTATAAACTCTGCTCCTTTAAAACTACATCTAAAAAAATTACACTTCTTAAAATGAGCCCCTCTTAAGCTAGCAAAATCAAAATTTGAGTTTGAAAAATTACAGTTATAACATTTACTTCTTTTAAGATTTTTATAAATAAAATTTTTATTAGTTTTCTCCGCATTGTCATAATAAAAATTTTCTGGTGCACTTCTGTTTATCGACATTTTATCTATCCTTCCGTATTACAAATAAATATTTTTAGTAGTTTACAATAACAATGTATTATATATTAATAAAATAATAATAACTTTTTTATAACTTGTCCTCCTTAATTCTTTCTATATTTATCTAATTCTATCATATAAAACTAGATAAATCTTTATAATAGGAAAATTTCTATCTCAAAATATATGTAAGTAAATTTAGTAGAATGGAATTCTACTAAATTTCTATTAATTTTTACTTAATATTTTGAGATAGATTAAATTTTAATGTTTTTGATTAATTGTAATATCTCTCCCCCTAGATACCACCTTGTTTGTTGTTTCTTCTCTCTCAACAAAAGATTTAACTTTAGATTGCGACATATCTCCAGTTTTTTGTATCGATTTTCCCTTCTTTTTATATGTCAATTATATCATCTCCTCTCTTATTTATATTATTAGTTTTGCAATAATACTTATGTAACATAATAATAAATATTATTTGATAAATTATGTTATATGATGTAATATATTAATATATAGTTAAAAATTTCAGAATATAAAGTTAAACTTTTATGCTATAGGGTATAGTTTTTCTGGATTTTTTAAAATTATGTTAATGATAATATTTTTATTTATGGGAGGTATTAGTATGTTAAGTGAAAAACTGATCGCAAAGCTAAATGAACAAGTTAATTTTGAAATTTATTCAGCCTATACTTATTTATCAATGGCTTCTTACTGCGAATCTATTGATCTAAGTGGGTTTGCTAATTTCTTTAAAGTTCAATCTCAGGAGGAATTATTTCATGCCATGAAATTCTATGATTACATATTTCAGAAAAATGGAACTGTAACTTTAGAACAAATTGAAAAACCACATTCTGATTTTGGCAATATCCTAAATGTCTTTGAGGCAGGTTATGAACATGAGCAAATGGTTACTAGCAGGCTATATAAAATTGCAGATATAGCTACTGAGGAAAAAGAACATTCAACAATCGGTTTACTTAATTGGTTTATTAACGAGCAAGTTGAAGAAGAAAATACATTTAACACTATAATCAAAAAGATTAGGAGATGCGAAAATAACTCTGCAGCATTGTATATGTTAGACGACGAACTTGCTACAAGAGTATATACGCCCCCTACAACAACTAATGCTTAAATTATTATAAAAAATACAGAGCTAGTAAAGAATTCTTTACTAGCTCTTATCACTTTATTAGCTAAAAAGTTATAGAATATTCCAAAACAAATCACAAACTTTTAATATAAAGTTACTGTTTCAATGTGCCCTCTAGCCAATTTATAAATTGAATTGCTGTTCGTGGTGAACGAGCATTATACCATCTTACCCATTTCAATGCTTCTGCATGCAAATATTCCTTCTCAACTTTAATCCCTCTTGCTTCTGCTACTCCATCTATTATCTTTAAGAATTCTTTCTGATCAGGCGAATAGAACGATACAGTCATACCAAATCTATCTGCTAGAGAAAGTTTTTCTTCAATTGTGTCATTAGCATGCACATCATCACCAGATCTTTCGCTAAATGTTTCTTTTACTAGGTGTTTTCGATTGGTTGTTGCATAAATTAGAATATTGTTTGATCTATTCTCTACTCCACCTTCTAATATTGTCTTTAAAGCTGAATAACTAGCTTCTCCTTCTTCAAATACTAAATCATCAACAAAAATTATAAATTTTAAATTCTTACTTTTAAGTATCCTAATTATCTTCGTAAAATCGCATAATTTATTTTTATCAACTTCAATAAGCCTTAAGCCATCATTGTAATACTCATTTATAATAGCTTTTACAGTTGAAGATTTACCAGTTCCTCTTGATCCATATAGTAGCATATTATTCGCTTGATATCCATTTAAAAACTGTTTTGTATTATCTATTATAATCTCTTTTTGATATTCATACCCTACTAAGTTTTCTAGCCTAACTGGATCTGGTGATTCAATACCTCTAAGATAAGGTGCTCCATCTTCGTGTTCCCATACAAACGCTCTATACTCCCCAAATATGCCAGTCCCATATTGCTTGTAGAATTCTACAACGCTCTCCAATGCATCTCCCCAATTATCACACTTTAATATATTTACCTTTAACTTATCAATAGCTTTGCTTGAGATATTACATTCCAAGTCAGAATCAAAATCCATAAGCGACTTAACTATACCTATTTCAAACTCTTTAACGTTTCCTTTAATAATTATAGCATCTTTAATCGCAGAAGATTCTATACTAGATATGTACTGCAAAGCATTTAACTCATAATGCACTTGATTAAAAAGTTTATCACATGAATTTTGTTCGTCAATTATTTTAGTAAATGGATTATTATCGAGAAAAATCATATCAATTATATACTTTTTTAATGATTTTCCATCAGCTTTGTTTAATAGTTCATAAATAAAATCAGTATATAATTCAATGCCCTCTTCCACTGATATATCCTTACTATTAAGGTACTTTAGTAGCGTCTTATATTTTAATAAAACACTGTCATCTTTTAGATTCTTAAAAATACATAATGAATTTATCATTATGCTTGCTTTGTTTATTTGTTCAAATTCTGTATACATACTTGTATGCCCCCTTTATAAAATACGTATAGTAATATATTACTACTCTTAGTGTTGTTTTACTATTCTTTTCTTATTTAAATCACAATGTGTATACGTAAGGATCGATTATAAATATATTCTTCAAAATTTGTGATTAAATATTATTTTATTATTCTCATGCAATACTATGGAGTATAAATGAATTGTATAAGATTTCAAGCTATATATAAAAGTTGACATAAATGATAATGATGTTATAATTAATATGCGCATTTTAGCGTGGGAGGGTGAGGGAGTTATGAAAGATAGGTTGAAAGGATGGAAAGATTTTTTAAATTAAAAGAAAACAATGTTACAATTAAAAGCGAAACTATAGCAGCGCTGACTTCTTTTGTTGCTGCAGTTTACATCATTATCGTCAATGCCAGTATATTAAGTGATGGTGGCATTTCTATGGAGCCTCTAATCATCGCTACAGCAATATCATCAGCTGTAGGTTGCTTGTTAATTGCTTTAATAAGTAATACTCCACTTATAATTATGCCTGGTATGGGAATTAATGCATTATTCACATATACAATAGTTCATACTCTAGGCTTAAATTATTGCCAAGCATTAGCTTCAGTTTTTGTCTCAGGATTAATATTTGTACTTATAGCAACAACTCCATTATCAAAGTTTATTATTGAAGCTATTCCTCAAAATTTAAAAGAATCTATTACAGTAGGAATTGGTTTATTTATAACTTTTGTTGGATTTCAAAAATCTAAAATTATAGTATCTGATTCTTCTACTATGTTAAAACTTGGAGATATTACAAGTATTCAAGTACTAGCCTTTATATTCATAATGATTCTAACATTAATTTTATTCCTTAAAAATATACCTGGAAGCTTTTTAATTTCAATTATAGTCGGAACTATATTTTGCATAAAGCTTGGTATCGTTGAAACACAAGGTATAAGTTATACTATGCCAAATTTTAATGAATATAGTAATATACTTTTCAAATTAGATTTTAGTGGAATAAATACAATTAAATTTTGGGTTGGAACATTTTCATTAACTTTAGTACTTGTTTTTGAGAATATTGGGATACTTCATAGCCAGGTTTCAGGAATACTAAAAAAATCAGACAAAACCTCTAACGCTATGATAGCAGTATCATTATCTACAATTGGATGTGCACTTTTTGGTTCAAGCCCTTCTGTATCAACAGTTGAAGGAACTGCAGGAATAACAGCTGGAGGACGAACAGGTTTAGTTTCATTAATTTCTGGTATACTATTTCTTCTATCAATTTTTTTTATACCGTTTATTTCTATCATACCAGATGTAGCTTTAGCTCCTATTTTAATTATAATAGGCTGTTTAATGAGTCAGAACTTAAAGAATTTGAACTTTAATGATTTAAGCGAACTATTCCCTAGTTTTATGACAATAATATTAATTCCATTAACATATAGCATTGTTGATGGTATAGCATTAGGCTTTATATTGTATCCTATTTGCAAGCTGTGTTATAAAAAAGGAAAAGAAGTATCTATTCTGATGTATTTTACATCATTTATTTTCTTATTATATTTCGGTTTAAATTCAGTAATTAAATAATATTAAAATATATGAATCCATATATTTTAATTAATTTTCTACACTCTAAACTTAATTAAAGACTCTGTTTATTAGATCTTTAAGCGTAAATTTATTATCTACAAAAACTTATAATAAAAAACTGGTCTACACAAAAAAGTGTAGACCAGTTTTTTATTATTGAAATACTTTTTTTCCTAGCAAAGCAAAACTTTGAAGGAGCAAAAAACATTTAATGTCAAATTTCTCCTTACTCTGTATAAGTTCTTTAGCTTCATCTTGAGATATTAGAAGTGCCTCAATACATTCATCGTCTTCAAGGTGTTCATCACTTATTTCGCCTTCACAAGTACAATAAACCATAGCTAACGATTCATCTGTCATTCCTGCAGAAACATACACCTTATCAAGACTCTTATTATTGATAACTTCAACTAACCTAAGACCTGTCTCTTCCATTAGCTCTCTTTTTATTGTACTAATAGAATCTTCCCCTGGATCGATGAGACCTGCTGGTAATTCATAAACATAATCATTAAGTGGTATTCTAAATTGTCTTATTATAACAATCTTATTTTCATCTTTATGGTATGCTGCAATTATTGCACCATCTGCCGTATCTTCTTTATTTCCAAAAAACTGTTTTTGTATAGTTTCATTATTTTTTCTGGATGCTATTGTCCACGTTCTTATATTTCCAACTTTATTTTCATACTCTGCTTCATATAAACTCAAAAACTTAGTCTCTACTAAAGATTTTACTTTAGTAACTTTATTTTGTTTCATAAGTATATAGCCTCCTAACAATTAAAATTTAAATATTACGAACTTTAGATATCCAATAATCATTACGCATAGTAATATTATACTTCAATTCTTTACCTTATGCATATAATTAAAATCTACGTATGCCTTACCTATTTCTAGAGTTAAAATAATTTCATAAAAATTATTTTAACTCTACATAAAAAACAAAAAAGGGAGTGTCGCAAAATGATTAAATTTCAATCAGGAGCGATACTCCTTTTCGGTTTAAACTAGCAAACTTCTAAATATTTGAAATACAATATTAATTATTTAATGATTTCTGATTTTTAAGCGCACTAAAATAAGCCTAGTTAATTTATTCCATAATTAGGCAGTAGGTTTCAATTCATGAAGATGATTCTGGGTTTTTTCATTTTGTATTTTTGAATGTAATTTGTTAATGTTATAACCAAAACAAAGCAAAATAAATTCAGTTTGAACGCTATTTTTTCCACGTGTTAAAAATCTATTGAATTCATAATCACTTTTTAGAACTCCAAATGCTCCTTCGACCTGAATAGATCTATTCATTCTTAATTTAGTTCCAAATTCAGTTGTAATATTTTTATAGGATATTTCACGCTTTTCCACAAAAGTTTTTGAAACCTGCATTTTTCTATTTCCTTTTGCTTTTGTGCATTTTACTTTGTAATCGCAATTATCACAATTTTCGCATTCATACACAGTTACTTCTGATTTGTATCCACTTGCGGATTTTCTATAAATAATAGAAGTCGGTATTAATTTTCTATTGTTATGACAAATATAAAAATCCGATTCAGCGTCATATTTCATATTTTCGCGCTTACTTATATCATTTTTAAAACTTCTTTTTTTCCACTTCTCATAAGTTTGTGGTTTTATATAAGGAGTTTGCTTATTTGATTCTAAGAATAAATAATTTTCTTCGCTTTCATAACCTGAGTCTGCAATTATATTAAGATATTTACGACCGATTTTTTCTTTCATATTATTAAGCATAGGTATTAATGTTGCTATGTCATTTCTATTATCAAATATTCCGACACCGGTTACGTATTCACTTTCAACTGCGATTTGCACATTATATGCAGGTTTTAATTGACTATTTCTCATATGATCATCTTTCATATGCATGAAAGTTGCGTCTGGATCAGTTTTAGAATAACTATTTCTTTTTGAAAATATTTTTTTACTCAAATTATATTTTTCTTGTCTCTCTTTATATTCATATAGTTGTTCTGTCCACTTTTGAATTTTAGTTTTTCTTTTACCAATTCCATGAACAAACTCTATGTTTCTTTTCTTTTTTTCATATTCAAGCCATTGAAGAATTTTATCAATATCATCTATTAATGTTTCTTTCTGAACAGTAAATTTTTTTAATTCTCCAAGGTTAATATTTTCTAAAAGAACAAGAATTTTATCAAACATTTTTTCTTCATTTTTTAAAATAGTTTTTTTCCAAACAAATGTATAACGATTAGCATTCGCTTCGATTTTAGTACCATCAATAAATGCATTTTCAAATAGTATTTCATTTTGATTTGCTAAATAATTAACTTGTTGATAAAATAAATCTTCAATTACCTCATTTGAAATATAGTCTTTGCGAAATCTACTAATTGTAGCATGATCCGGTGCCTTATAACATTGAAGTAACCATTTGAAATTTATATCTCTTTTACATGCTTTTTCGATTTTTCTGCTTGAATAAATATTTTGAGAATAAGCATATGATATTATTTTGAACATGATTTTAGGTTCCACTGCCGGTTTTCTTCCAACGGAAGAGTACGCCTTATACAACTTCGTGTAATCTAATCCCTCCAATACATGGCTTAGCAAGCGGACTGAATCATCTGATGGTATTAAATTTTCTAGATTTAATGGTAATATAAGTTGAAAATTATCATTAATCTCAGTATAATCTTTATTGTGTAATTTGGTTTTTAGCATAAGTAAATTATACAATGAATGTGAGTTCTTCGGAATTCACATTTTTTATATCTAAAAAAATTAGCCGCTACAAAACTAACTATGTTAGTTTTGCAACAGCCCCTTTTTTGTTTTATACATCTTTTATACTTAAGCTTATTCTTTTATTTTCTTCATCAACACTTAATATCTTAGCTTTAATTTCTTCACCAATTTTTAAAACTTCAGAAGGGTGCTCTATTCTATTATGAGATATCTTTGATATATGAACTAACCCATCTACTCCTGGCTCCAATTCTACAAAAGCACCAAAATCATTTAATCTAACTACTTTACCAAGTACAATAGACCCTTCTGGATATTTTTCTTTAGCATTATCCCAAGGCTTAGCTACAAGTTCTTTAATGCTTAAAGATAGCTTTTTAGCTTCCTTATCAAGACCAATAATCTTAACATCAATAATTTGACCTTCTTTTAATACATCACTTACCTTTTTGATATGATTCCAAGAAATTTGTGATAAATGTAATAATCCATCTATACCATTGACTTCCACAAAAGCTCCAAAGTCTGTAAATCTTTTTACTTCACCTTTTATAACATCCCCAAGATTAAAACTCTCCCAAGCTTTTGCGTCTTCAGAATTCTTGCTTTCTTCTAATAAAACTCTTCTTGAAGCAACTAATTTTACAGGATTCTTTAGAGAAAAATCTATCAATTTAACTTCTAATTTCTTCCCAACATATTCACTTTTATCTTTAGTAAACTTTATGTCAATTTGTGATGCTGGAATAAATATTCTAGCTCCCTTATAATCTGCTACTATCCCTTTTTCTCTAGCTTCTTTAACATTAACTTCAAATGTTGTTCCTTCTGAATATATTTTTTCAAGTTCTTTAAAAGCTTCTTCTCTTTCATATTCTAATCTTGATAATACTACATACCCATCATTATTTTGTAGTTTTATAACTTTTGCATTAATAGTATCACCTATATTAAGTTTATCTGCAAATGTTAGTGGATCTTCTTTTGCAGATAACTCTGTAAATGGAATCACTCCATCTGACTTGTATCCAACAAGTGAAACTATAACTGAATCTCTAGTCTTTGAAAGTATTTCTCCTTGTACCTCATCGCCAATAACAAATCTTTTGTCTAATTCGTTCATTAATGATAATTGATCTTCAAAATTATTATTTTCTGTGTTCATAATATCTAGTACCTCCCTAATAATCCAATCTGGTGTTGATGCACCAGCTGTAACTCCTATTTTGTTTATATTATTATTTTTTATAAAACTTATTGGTAGATCTTTTGCGTTTTCAATATGAATTGTATTTTCACAATTTTCTTTAGCAATTTGATATAACTTAGTAGTATTCGAACTATTTTTTCCGCCAATAACTATCATAGCATCTGTTTTTTGGGATATTTTATTCGTACTTCTTTGTCTAACATCAGTAGCTGCACAAATTGTGTTAAAAGCTAATATTTCTCTTGCATAACTTAAGTTTTTCAGTGTTTCTTCCCAATTCTTCATCTTTTCAGTTGTTTGAGATACAACACATACCTTATGCGGCATATTTTCTTCATCAAAAGTACCATCTTTAGTGATAATTGCTTTATCATCACACCATCCATTAATTCCAATGACTTCTGGATGATTTTTATCTCCTAATATTACTATATGATATCCTTCTTTTGAATATTTCTTAACTTTTTTTTGAATATTAGCAACAAAAGGACAAGTCGCATTTATGACTTTTAGTTCCTTTTGTTCAAGTGTATCTAAAACTGTTTCAGATACACCATGAGATCTTATAACAATAGTATCCCCTTTATTTAATTTATCTATTTCTTCAAATTCTATAGAAAATATATTATTTTCTTCTAAATATTTTACTACATCATTATTATGTATTAAAGGACCTAAAGTATAGATTTTCGAATTATGTTCTTTTTGAATCCGTATAGCTTCATTTACAGCTCTTTGAACTCCAAAGCAAAAACCTGAATTTTTTGCTAGAATAACTTTACTCATTACTATCTCCTTGTTACTTTCCTTTTCCTATGTACTCTGCAATTACATTAACAACACCATTAATGTCTAAATTAGTAGAATCAATCTCAATTGCATCCTCTGCTTTTTTCAGCGGATCTGTAGCCCTATGAGTATCCTTATGATCTCTATCTATTATATCTTTTAGTATTTGATCATAAGAACACTCTATATTTCTTTCTTGCAATTCTTTAAATCGCCTAGTTGCTCTTTGTTCTGGACTAGCTGTTAAGAAAAACTTAAAATTTGCATCTTTTAGAACAACGGTTCCAATATCTCTTCCATCCATTATTACACTAAATTTGCTTGACATTTCTCTTTGAAGTTTTACAAGAATAGCTCTAACTTCCGAAATACTAGCATATCCAGATACAATACTACTTATGTTTGGAGTAGTTATTTTATCCTGTATATTTTCGCCATTTAAAATCAAATCATCATTTTCAAAATGCATTTCCATAGTTTTTATTATATTACAAATTTCTTGAACATTTTCTGGTTCCAAGTTTTGTTCTTGTGCTTTTAGCGCCACAGCTCTATACATTGCTCCTGTATTTATATACATAAGATCAAACCTCTTAGAAACCAATTTTGCTATAGTGCTTTTTCCTGCTCCAGCCGGTCCATCTATTGCTACTGAAATTTTCAAAACTTTCTCCTCATTTCCAAATCCTATAAATTTATGCCTTCATTAAGATTATATAATTTTTTACCTTTCCAAACAAGGAAATATTTTTTTATATCAAATATTACTTCCTGCTATAAATCCTGTAGAAAAAGCTATTTGTACATTATAACCACCTGTAAAAGCATCTACATCCATAACTTCTCCTGCAAACGAAAGATTTTCTATTATTTTAGACTTCATGGTAGACGGATCAATTTCTTTTATATCTACACCTCCTGAAGTTACAATTGCTTCATCTATAGGTCTTAATCCTTTTATATCAAAGCTTAAATCCTTAATAGCATTTACTAAAGTCTTTCTTTCCTCTCTCGTTATTTCATTTACTTTTTTATTTTCTAATATTCCTGAGTTATTTATAATCACGGGAATTAATTTTTGTGGTAATAACTCGTCTAAAGAATTTTTGAAATCTTTATTTAAATATTTATTAAAATCCTTTTGGATACGTTTATCTAATTCTCCTAAATTTAATGCAGGTTTTAAATCTATATGCAAAGTATATCTTTTTCCTTTTTCTATAAATCTACTTCCACTTAATATAAGGGGCCCTGAAACTCCAAAATGGGTAAATAACATTTCACCAAAATTCTTATAAACTACTTTCTTGTCATTTTCTTTAATTATAACTTCCACATTTTTTAATGACAGCCCCATCAATTCTTTTGTTTTGGAATCAACAACTTCTATCGGAACAAGAGCTGGCATTAATTGAGTAACATTATGGCCAAGCACACTTGCGAATTTTTGCCCTTCTCCTCTTGAACCAGTAAGTGGATATGATGCACCACCTGTCGCAAAAATAAAATGATCTCCATATAATCGTTCTTCATTATTAATTTCTACTGCTATAATTCTATTACTTTTAAATTCTATATTAGTAACCTTTGACTTTAATCTTATTTTTACATTAGTTCTACTTAAAGCGTTTGATAATCCTCTTATTATATCTGAAGACTTATCAGATTCTGGGAAAACTCTGTCTCCTCTTTCGATTTTTAATTTAATTCCTTCGTTTTCAAAAAAATTCATTGTATCATTATTGGTAAAACTATATAATGAACTATAAAGAAAATGAGGATTACCTGGAATATACTCAAAAAACTCAGATATATCTTTTGCATTTGTAACATTACATCTGCCTTTTCCAGTAATAAAAAGCTTTTTACCTATTCTTTCATTACCATCTAATAATATTACATCATGTTTCTTTGCTGCTTGTATAGCAGCCATCATTCCTGCGGGCCCTGCACCTATAACTATTACTTTACTCAATTTAAATATCAGCTCCTTAATAAAAATGTATTGCAGTCATTACTTTGCTAATTAACATAAATCATTTATGCAATACATTAGGTTATTATCTATTATCTACTTTCTCAGGATACATATCATGATTCATCATTCTATAATTAGCCATTTCCTCAAACTTAGTTCCTTTCATTCCATAATTGCAATAAGGATCTATGCTTATACCACCTCTTGGTGTAAATTTTCCCCATACTTCAATATATTTCGGATCCATAAGTTTTATTAAGTCTTTCATTATGATATTCATACAATCTTCATGAAAATCTCCATGATTTCTAAAACTAAAAAGATATAGTTTTAGCGATTTACTTTCTACCATCTTTATGTTTGGTATATAACTTATATAGATTGTTGCAAAATCTGGCTGACCTGTAATTGGGCATAAACTTGTAAATTCAGGGCAATTAAATTTTACAAAATAATCATTATCTGGGTGTTTATTTTCAAAAACCTCTAATACTTCAGGGGTATATCCATAATCATATTTTGTTCCTTGATTTCCAAGCAATGTTATCCCTTCAAGTTCTTTTGATTTTCTTCCACTTTCACTCATTGTTCTTTCTCCTTAAATTCGTTTTATATTTTATATTTTAATTTTTCTTACTTTCTAAATACTTATCTAAACCATTTTTTCTAAGCTTACAAGCAGGGCATTCTCCACAACCGTCGCCAACAATTCCTTTATAGCAAGTAAGAGTCTTTTCTCTTATATAGTCTAACTTGCCAAAATCATCTGCCATCTTCCATGTCTCAGCTTTATCTATCCACATTAATGGGGTATGAACTACAAAATTATAATCCATTGCTAAATTTAAAGTTACATTAAGAGATTTTATGAATATATCCCTGCAATCAGGGTATCCACTAAAATCAGTCTCACACACTCCTGTTACTATATGTTTTGCGCCTTTTACTTTGGCCAATACTCCTGCAAAAGTTAAGAATAGCATATTACGACCTTCAACAAATGTTGATGGAAGAGAACCATTTTCTCCAGCTTTTATTTCTATATCATTTCTTGTAAGCGCATTAGGGGCTAATTGATTAAGAAGCCCCATATCTAATATATGATGCTCTATTCCTAACTCCTTTGCTATACTAGTTGCACACTCTATTTCTTTTCTATGTTTTTGATTATAATCAAAAGTTACCGCTATAACCTCATCGAATTCCTTTAATGCCCAAAATAGACATGTAGTAGAATCTTGTCCTCCACTAAATACAACTACTGCTTTATTACTCATATTCAAAACCTCCTAAAATAAATTAATTAAATAGAAATATACCAAATCACTACTGCTTCTTCGTTCGTTACTTATTTCATAATTAGTAAAGCTTCTTGTCTTAATAAATCATTGGTTTGAAATTTTCCTGTAAAAGTAGTTGTTGTAGTCAATGTTCCAGGTTTTTTTATTCCTCTTGAAGTCATACATCCATGCTCTCCAGTTATAAGTACACCAACATCACTACTTTTTGTAACCATAGAAACTATTTCTGCTATATCTGTTCCAATACGTTCTTGAAGTTGAAGTCTTCTCCCAACCATATCTGCAATTCTTGAAATTTTACTAAGACCAATTATCTTATCTTTGGGTATATATACTACTGTAACCTTCATATTATACATAAGCGCTAAGTGATGTTCACAATAACTATGAATTGGTATATCCTTAACCACAACCATATTATTATGAGTTTCTGAATCATAATCTTCATTCTCAAATGTGGTTCCAAACGCTTCTGCTATTTCTCTGTTTGAAAGTGTCATTCCTTGAAAAACTTCTTCATACATTTTTGATACCCTTTTAGGTGTATCTAGTAATCCTTCCCTATCAGGATCATCTCCTAAAGCAACAATAATTTCTCTTATACATTCCTCTATCTTTTTTGTATCTATCTTCTTTGGCATAACTTAAACCTCCTTGTATTTCTAAACCTTTTGTAAAAATAAAATTTACTATAAGCTAGTCTATATTATATATAATAACCACTCAATTATTAAACTCCGCGTGCATTTTTATCCCAGATAATTTTATGTAATTGTACTTGCAATCTTACTTTATTCAAATTTTTATCTTTCATAAATTCTACAATTTCTTGCATTTCTATATTTCCCGAAACTGGACTCAAATAAACAAAGCATTTTGATGTTAAATTGTGCTTACATATTATTTCGTATGCTATTTGTAAATCTTCCTTACTTCCTATCACAAATTTATAAACATCATTGGATTCTACAATACTTAAATTGTTGAAATCCATTCTATCCATCATATTACTGCTAGGAAGTTTAAAGTCTACAATATAGCTGATATTATTTATAAATTTATTTTTAAAAGGTCCTATGTTAACAGCACCATTTGTTTCTATATGAACTTTTAAGTTATCATCCGAGTTCAAAAGTTCTAGTAATTCATATATATTTTTTTGAATAAGTGGCTCTCCACCTGTTAAAGTAACATTAGTAACTTTATTTTCTTTTATATACTTGTAAATTTCTTCTGCAGTTAGAACTTCTGAAGTATTTTCTTTATCCCATGAATAAGTCGTATCGCACCAAGAACATCTTAAGTTACAACCTTGAAATCTTATAAATGTTGCAAGTTCACCAGAAGTAGGACCTTCCCCATCTATTGATAAAAATTTTTCAATTATATTAAACATAATTTCCCTCCATTAGTCCTCTGTATAAATGCAGCTATTATTAGGAGTTTCAAATAATTCTACTTCACACACTGACAATCCTTTAGCTTTTAATCTATTAAAAATATCTCTAGACATTTCTTCTGCTGTAGGTCTATAGTCAACTAAATAAATGTTGAAATTATTTTGTAGTTCTTCCAAATTCTTAACCAAAGCTTTCCCATCTTCATTATTTTCAATAATTAATTTATGGTCAAAAGTTTCTGCAATCTCTTTTAATATGTTTTTAAAATTTCCGAAATCATCTACCATTCCCCTAAGCTGACCATCTTGATGTAACTTTTCAGATTTTAGTTTTGCAATTAATTTATATCTATGGCCATGGATGTTAGAACATTTTCCTTCATACCCACTTAAATAATGTGCCATATCAAATTGTACTTCACTTTTTATTTTAAACATATTTTTCTCCTCACATAATTTCTATAAAATTTTCGAAATCAGTTTTATAAGGCTTATCCATAAATTAACTTTCCATTTAAATATAAAAAAGATTAATTTTGTAACATCTAAAACTAGCGCAACAAAATTAATCTTAAATTAAAATAATTCAAAATTAAAATGCCTAGTTTTTTTTAATGACAGGATGGTCTTAATGAACTGTCCGTATTTAATTTTTCATAAATTTTTTTGATATTGGTAATGATAACATATTTCATTTAATTATGCAAACTTTCTATTGTATTTTTATCCAATGTGTTATAATTATCAAGAATCAGTTAAATTTATCTAACTTTTCTTTTAGGAGGTCTTTTTTTGAAAAAAATAATGGGATTTAAAGATAAATTCGCTTATAGTTTCTTTAATTTTGAAGCATACAGCGAATTCTTAGCACAAGGGCTTAGAAAGTCAATATTATATGTTTTTCTTGTTACATTACTATTTTCAGTAATAACTAATGTTAAGGAAATAAATATGATTGCTAGCGAAATATCGGTAGTACAAAATGATCTTTCAAATAATGCACCAAATTTTGAATTTAAGAATGGCGTATTATCTGTTGATTCAGATGAAACTATTTACAATAAACATGAAGGTGATTTTCTATTTTATTTAATATCAAGTTTTATTGGAAACATAAATACAGTAAATTCACTTGACTCTGATGCCATAAGCATTCAGGACAACCTTGAAAATGATTCCTCAACTTTTAGTATCGATGACTCAATGCTAAGCGTAAGTACTGATCAATCAAATTATTATACTTTTATTATTGATACTAAAGGTAAAATTGACAAAAATATTCTAAATTCTTACAAAGATGCTGTGTTTCTTGATTCTAATAACATATATCTTAGAAAAGATTATAGAACAGTTGGAACTATCAACTTTTCTGATTTTTCAAGTATAAATATTAATAACGAAAATTCAGGATACTATCTTTCCATAATTAAAATACTTACACCGATAGTTTTTTTTGTTGTTAATCCTATTAATTCCTTTATTACTAATTTGATTTTAGGATTCTTAATATTTGGTCCATTTGCTGTTTCTATAGGTTCATTTATGGGAGTAAAACTAAAATACTCTAGAGCTTGTACTTTAAGTTTCTATGCGATGACTTTACCTCTTTTACTTGAAGCCTTAATACATGTTGCTGGAATAATAATGCCAGAATTTTTCCTTATATTCTCCATTATTACATTAATCTATTGTAGCTTGGCTATAAGAGAAATTAAAAATAGTGATAAATCTGAATTGAATTTTATGAAGTAAAATTATATCATATGCTATTAAATACTTAAAATATGCTACTTGTTGTTTCCAACATAATGCACCTTATAAAAATATCCTAAAGATTTACTAATCAATCTTTAGGATATTTTTATTCTTTAGGGAATTATAATGCAATTAAATCTGTTGATAACTTTATAGTAGTATATTTTACTAGGGTTAATAACTATAAAAGAATAAAAAACAAATCATATTCGCCTGCCAAATTTTTCTCACATGCGTTCGAAAAGGCAGATGCGTGAAAAAAATCTTCAGCTCCACAGTCGCCTGCGATTTTTTTATATTTTATCTATGAGTGAATGTAAATATTGAGGTTATGTGAAGCATGTCAAGTAGCATTACTATATTAATACATATAAGCATTCCACATAATATATCCTCAATTTTACTATTTGTCTTTATCATACAAATAGAAAACCTCTTTTTACTAAACGGGTAAAACCATGGCAATCCTCCAATCGTTAGGCTATCTAGAACTAAATGAGAAAATATTCCTAAGAATATCCCCTTTATTCCAATTAACATAAGCTTATCTGTAAACATACCAATGGCAGTCGAATATAAAAACAAATATACAAGTGGCGCATGAAATAACTTTCTATGACCAGCCAATTTATTTATTGCTTTTGATACCCCTTTAGTTTTTTTCCCAATATAACTATTTCCATGATCTATATCTGGGAATATACTACCAACAAAAGCTCCTCCAAGTAATACTGCCGTAGACATAAGTGGCATATTTGCCAATTGGCAATTCGTATACAATCCTACTAGTATTCCACCATTTATATGTGTTTTGTAATTCATTTTTTAATTCCTACTTTCGGTTTCTTATTTTATCTTAGGTTTAAATTTCTTCATTTTGTTATTATACTATAAATCATTTTATAGTTTAAAGAAAAATCCACTAAAACGCTATGCTTTTAGTGGATAAGTTAATATATTTAATATTTTTTATTATTCATTATTAGGCTTATTTGTTTGAACAATTTTTATACCTGTATTACTTTTGTCTGAACAGATTTTCTCAGATTTACAACCCTTACATCCACAGTTGCATTTTCCTTTTGAAGAATTCTTAAAAGATTTAAAGATTATAAATCCAGCAAAAGAAATTATTATAATCGTGATTAATATTTCTATCATTTAAGCTTCACCTACCTGCTATTATAAAAGTATGATTTAAGTCTTGATAATGATACTTAATCATATTCTTAACAATTATTAAAAAAACAAACTATTCATTTTTAAAAATAAATGCACAAGGTTATAAAGAAAACCACCCAAATTAAATACTAAGAAAGAAGCAATCCATGCGACAATTAACTGAAAGAAAATTGAAAACAAAGTTAATTTATTTCCATATTCTTTTTGCATCGTACCAATTGTTGATATACATGGAGTATATAGTAGTATAAAAACTAAAAATGCATATGCAGAAATATTAGTGAAATGAATTGGTAAAATCACCGATAAATCCCCTGCAAAAATTACTTGCATAGAAGCTAAAACTGATTCTTTAGCTAATAGTCCTGAAAGTAATGATACTGCGGATTGCCAATTACCAAAACCTAAAGGTTTAAAAACTGGTGCGAGAACATTGCCTATTGATGCTAATATACTATCATCAACTTGATTCACCATACCATGAAGATTAAAGTTAGATAAAAACCATACTACTACGCTCATTGCAAAAATAATAGTTGCAGCTTTTTGTAAAAAACCGCTAGCTTTATCTAATGTTTGTTTATATATAGATGATATTTTAGGCATCTTATACTCAGGAATTTCAATTATAAAAGGTTCTTCATCTTTTTTGAAATATGTATTTTTGAATAAAATACCAAGCAAAAATGCTACTAAGACTCCAAGTAAATATAGTGAAGATACCACTAATCCTCTATGAGATTCAAAGAATACAGCCGCGAATACAGTATAAACTGGAAGTCTAGCGTTACATGACATAAATGGAACTAGCAATGCTGTAAGTTTTCTATCTTTTTCACTTTCTAAAGTTCTAGCAGTCATAATTGCTGGAACTGTACATCCAAAACCTATTATCATAGGAATAAAAGCTTTTCCAGAAAGCCCCATCTTTCTCATCAATTTATCCATCATAAATGCGACTCTAGCCATATAGCCGCTATCTTCCAAAATAGTTATACATATAAATAATACTAATATTATTGGAAGCAACACTATAATTCCTCCAACACCTGAAATAATACCATCTACAATTAGAGAACTAAACCAATCAGAAGAATTGGATAATAGTTGGTGAGCAGTCGGTATAATAATATTATTTAAAAGGTCATCTAAGAAATCCGAAATCGGTTGTCCAACCCAAGAAAACGTCAACTGAAACATTAAAGCCATAAGTAAAAGAAAAATAGGGTATGCTAGAACTGGATGTAGAACAAACTTATCAAGTTTCTCAGTAACACTTTCTTGCAGGTTTTCCTTTATTGCCACACACGATTTTAATACATTTTCTATAAATTTATACGCTTCTTTTTCAGATGAAAAATCAAACTTTCTATGATTCAATGGTTTAGTAAAGTTTCCTTCTTTAAGTCTTTCCTTAACTTTATCTACTCCTATATTTTTTCCTGCAATAATTGGAATTACTTCAACATCTAGTTCTTTAGACAACTTATCATAATCAATAACAATTCCTTTATTTTCACAAACATCAATCATATTTAAGGCTAATATTATGGGTTTATTAAATTGTTTAAGTTGAGTTGTAAGATATAAATTTCTATTTAGATTAGATGCATCAACAATATTTAATATTAAATCAACATCACCTTCTTCTAAAAATTGCTTGGACACTTTTTCTTCATTTGAGAAAGTGTCCATTGCATATATTCCAGGCAAGTCAACAATTTTTATACTTTCAAAAAGAAAACCCTCTTTTTTATCTACAGTTACACCTGGCCAATTACCAACATACTGATTAGAGCCAGTGAGTAAATTATATAATGTAGTTTTTCCTACATTAGGATTACCAAGTAAAGCTACGTTTATCATTTATTTAAGTCTCCCCTATTTTGCTAATAATTAAAATATTTAAGCCCAAATTATTATAATTTTTTTAATAGTATATTCTTAGCATCCTTTTTTCTAATAGCTAAATCAAAACCTCTAAAATTTATAATAATTGGATCACCAAGTGGCGCTGTTCTCCTAAGTTCAACCTCAGTTCCTTCGATGCATCCTAACGCAAATAATCTCTTAACTAATTTTGAATCTCCTTTAATAGATGAAATTATTCCTTTCTCCCCCGGATTTAAACTGCAAATACTCATAATAATGACACCTCCTAAATGAAATTATTTATCATATAATTAAGAATATCATTATTGTCTATAATAATCAATACGAAATTGGTATATTTACTCATATTTTTAATATATTTAAGTTGCTTTTTTCTCATACAGCAATGCGAAATTAATTTGCATACAATTTAGCATAAATAATATTTTAGATTAAATAATCAATTGTATATATTTAGCAATTTATATTGCTATTCTATTACTTATGATTCTATAAATCAAATATATAAGTATATTTAGAAAAATTGCTTAAAATTTATAATTATTTGATTTTCTATAAATAGATATATTTCAAAATTATTGATTAAATTACTAACTATTTCAAATATTTCAATGATCATTTTATTTAAAAATTAATATTTATTTAAGTACTTAAAAAAGGCGCCTTAATATTACAAATAGGCACCTTTCTTGAAATCTTTTTACTATTCTTTGATCTCGCTAATTATATGCTTTGATTCACTATAAGAATTTGCTAATTGTTTAAGTGGCGAATCATAAGGATTTATCCATCCTCTGTTAACAGCTCTTTGCATTGCTAATCCATTATACCATCCAAATTACATGATTTATGAAATCAGTTTTAAAATATACTTCCAAATCGTTTTAAACTTCTATCTAGATCTTCATTATAGTCATTTGAATTTTTATTAAAACTATTTATTTTTACTACATCATTACTTGTTGATGAATGTATATATTTGCCATCGCCTAAGTACATAGCAACATGTCCTGGAAAAAATATTAGATCTCCTTTTTTTATTTGCTTAAATGTTATTTCTTTAATAGGAAAACCTTCTTTAATCTCTGCATCTCTATAAATTAGAATCCCATTCAACATATATGCCATAAAGCAGAGGCCCGAACAATCAATTCCAAGAGGAGTTTTCCCTCCCCACCTATACTGTGTTCCAATATAGGATACAGCCGATGACACTAAATTATTCCTAAGACCTTCTTCATCATTTATATCATAACCGCTCTTCAAATTGGATATGAAACTACTTCTTATCCAGCCCATACTAAGATTAGGTAATATAACTTTTGTAAACTTATTGTCTTTGCTATATTCAGAAGTAGAAATTAAATTAGCACCTCTTGTCAAAGTTGCAATTGGAAATCCAGATGCTTGAGGATTATTAAGAATATCTGCAAAAGAATTAATAACTATTGAATTTTTTTCTGTTTCCCATTTTTCCGATAATTTATCATTTATTATTAAATCAATACCATTAATATATCCTTCGTATTTGTAGTGAGTTCTTACATAAAACCAATTATTAAACGCCTCTTTGAGTATTTCAACATTCATTCCAAATAGTACTTCATCTACGCTTTCCGAATTATTTTTTGGCTCACGTTTTAACATTCCTATAGTATTATTAACTATTGCATTTTTCATAAAATCACTCCAATGTATAATGTTTGATACTCAACTAAAGAATAACTATTTCGCTTCTTTCTCCGTTTATCTTTACTTTTGCTCCTAATGGAATACTTATAGTAGGAGAACAATGTCCGCAAGCCAAATTATAAATTGTCGGAGTATTTTCTGGCTTTATCAATTCTTCAAATATCTCCATTAATGTTAAACTGTTATTCCCTTCTATTGGATCACAACCAGTCCATGACCCTAAAATAATTCCCGCAGCATCTTTAAATTTTCCACACTGCTTTAATTGAAGTAACATCCGATCTATTTTATATGGATATTCATCTACATCCTCTAAGAATAGTATCTTTCCTTTTGTATCGAGTTCATATGGAGTTCCCATAGATGAAGCAACTAAAGACAGATTTCCTCCAACCAATTTGCCTATTGCTTTTCCATTTACTAAAGTTTTTATTTCTTGTCCATCTGGATTTTTTAATATTCCTAATGGCCTATCACTAAATATATTTTTTATAAAATAATCCATTGTGTAATCATCTACACCTTTATAAAATTCGGTTGATATCATTGGAGTATGAAAAGTTATAAATTTACATTTTTCATTAAATACAGTATGAAGAGCTGTAACATCACTATATCCTGCAAAAACTTTCGGATTTCTTTTTATCATATTGTAATCCAGCATGTCCAAAAGTCTTGCTGCTCCATATCCGCCCCTTATTGCAAAAATACCTTTTATAGTCTTATCATCAAACATTTTATTAATATCATTTGCTCTTATTTCATCACTTCCAGATAAATATCCATGATAACACTTGCAACTTTTCCCTAAAACAACTTCAAATCCCAGCTCTTCCATAGCTTTAATTGAGGGTTTTATTCTATCTGGTTTTGTTGGACTTGAGGCTGCAATTAATCCTATTCTATCACCTTTCTTTAAAGGCCTTGGTCTTATCATATATATACCTCACTTGTATATTTTTATATTCAAATTTAAATAAAACGATCATTGTATTTAATATTGTTTACTAAAAATTACATGAATGACATTTTGCAATACAATGATATTTCATAATCATTTGCCAAATCTATTTAATTATATGAATAACCAATATACTTTATAATATATACTTAAAATTTTTGTAGACTCTAAGACTCTAAGATGTAATATAACGTAGAAATATCATAAATAAAGCTAGTTCTTGAAATCTGTTCAGCGTTTATTCAGAAATAATGTATATAGTTAAAATATACATAAGTCTTTTAGTAATCTATGTTTAGGTTAACGCTACTGTATATTAATATAGATTTACAATAAATATATCAATTTTATTGATATATTTGTTTAACAATATTATAGTTGAAGTAATATTGATTACTGAATAAGACACTTCAGCCAGCGTAACTCTTTTCTTAAAATGGTAATAAACAACTTTAATTTCTATACACTGATAGAGTATCTTTGAGTTGATATAATGCATAATCATTATAATGATAAACCTATTGATAAACGCTCTTTATAATTATTAATACAAGTTTATAGATACTAGTTTATTTTTAAGGGGATTGTTCTATTGGACTTATGTTAATTATAAGTTCATTTTTTCATCAATATGGTTTATAGTAAGCTTCAACTCTTATTCACTTGAATAATACTAAAATATATTCAGAAAATACATAATGAAATTAAATAAAAAATAAGATTTCTCATCTTTAATAAATTAATTAGCATAGATGAGAAAATTTGCAGGAGGAAACTTATGGATAATATAGTTCAAAAATTCAAAAACACTTTCTATACAAAAGAATTTGTTACTTTTTTAATAATAGGGGTTATAAATACATTTAACGGAACTGTTTTTTCTTATATATATTCAAGTTTTTTAAATGAGAATATAGCATTTATAGTTGGCTATATTTCGGGTTTGATTATATCGTATTTATTGAATAGTCTTATAACTTTTAAAGAAAAACTACAATTAAATAAATTTATAAAATTTGCAATATCCTATATCCCAAATTTTATTATCCAAAATATAGTTGTAATAATAGTTTTTAATTTCATGGGATTAAATAAACTTATTGCTTATTTATTAGCCGCAATCATAGGCGTTCCAATCACATTTATATTAATGAAATTTTTTGCATTCAGAAAAAGAGTTGATTGAGTATTTCTCCAAAAATTACATTGGTAAAATCAATGAAAGAAATTAGACTTCTAATTTTAAACCTGTATAATCAATATTAGGCTTACAAAATAAGTTATAAATATGTATGCCTTAAGTCATCTTTTAAGAAATTGGAGGTACTTAATGAATAAGATAAAAAAATACTATATTATTATTCCTATAATAACAGCTATCCTGTCTCTTATAGTAATGGTAGTAACATCAATAAATTCAAAGGTAGTTAATAAAGGTTATTCTTATTTTACTGAAGATCTTAATTCTAATAAAATATCAACTGTAATAGTTGATACTTCTCCTAAAATGACTGTAATACTAAATAGCGGTGATAAATACTCTACAGATAATCCGCATACTGATACTTTAAAAGAAAAGCTATTACTAAATGGAATAGAAGTTAAGGACGAGACCACTCCCCCTATTTCAAAAACTATTCCTTCTGGAATTTTAGGATTATCACTTTTTGCAATAGTTGCGATGCTTGTATATAAATCAAAAGGTGGCGTTTCTTCTGTAACATCGATGGAAATGCAAGATTTTAGCAAAGATAAGAAAGCAGCCCTAAATTTTGATGCTGTAGCTGGAAATGAAGAAGCTAAAGAAAGTTTAATGGATGTTGTAGATTTTCTTAAGAACCCAGAAAAGTATCAAAAGTATGGTGCTAGAATGCCAAAGGGCGTTATTCTTTACGGTGATCCAGGTACAGGTAAGACATTACTTGCAAAAGCAGTTGCAGGTGAAGCGGGAGTTCCATTTTATGCGCTCAGTGGTTCTGATTTTGTCCAAGTATATGTTGGAGTTGGTGCTGCAAGAGTAAGAAATTTATTTAAGAAAGCAAAATCTCAAGGAAAAGCTGTAATATTTATTGACGAGATCGATGCTATAGGTAAAGCAAGAGGTAATGGAAAAAATGGATCTAGTAACGATGAAAAAGATCAAACATTAAATGCGCTTTTAACTGAAATGTCTGGATTTGGACAAGAAGAAGGAATTGTAGTAATTGCAGCTACAAATAGACTTGATATGTTGGACAAAGCTCTTCTTAGACCAGGAAGGTTTGATAGACATATAGAAGTTGCATTGCCAGATGTTAATGCAAGAGAAAAGATCTTATCTCTTCATTTAAAGAACAAACCACATGAAAATATTGATATTAAAGATATAGCTAAAAAAACAGTATATTTTTCTGGTGCAAAGCTAGAAAGTTTAGTTAATGAAAGTGCTATATTAGCAGCCAAAGACAACAGTGATTATATAACTTATGACCATATAGAAAACGCATATTCTATAACTTTAGCTGGCCACGAAAAAAAAGAAAGAAGTTATCTTAAAGAAGAAGATAAACTTCTTACTGCATATCATGAGGCAGGGCATGGATTAGTTAATATGCTATTACTTCCACAGGATAAAGTTTCTAAAATAACAATTATACCGACAACAAAAGGTGCTGGAGGTTATACATTATCTATTCCTGAAGATACCAATTACCACAGAATAGATTATTTGAAAAATAAAATTAAAGTTTCACTAGGTGGTAGAGCTGCAGAAGAAATAATTTTTGGTAAAGATAAAATTTCTACTGGAGCGCATGGAGATATATCTCAAACTACTGATATTGCTTTAAAAATGGTTACTGAGTATGGTATGGGAGAAACCTTAGGGCTTATAAATCTATCAAGTGTAGGTCCTTTATATAGTAGTTATGGAAATCCTGTTATTGAAGAATGTAAAAATATTGTTAACGATCTATACAATGAAACACTGAAACTTTTAAATAAAAATAGAGCTTCTCTTGATAAGATTGCTATAGAATTATTAGAAAAAGAAACTTTACACGAAGATGAATTGAATAAATTAGTTTGACATGCTATTAAAACTAATTTATAATATTTCTGATTAATTATAGTAATCGTGTGACGAATTTGGGAGATGCTACAAGCAATGTAGAGCCGAAGGTGAAATCGCAACAAACTCTCAGGCAAAAGGACCGAATTCTGACGAAACTCTGGAAAGTCTTATGACACCCAAGAAGCAATCTTTTTAGTTAACTATTAAAAGAGAATCTTTCAGGTAAAATAACAGAGGCGAATTGTTTATGCAATTCGTCTATTTTTATGCATAAAATTTAATTGAAAGAGGTGTTTGATTTATGAATGATATTAATATATTGGAGTATCTAGGCATATTTGCATTTGCAGCATCTGGGGCTCATGTTGCAATTGAGGAAAAATTCGACTTATTCGGTATATATATTCTCGCTACTGTCACAGCTATGGGAGGAGGAGTTCTCCGTGATATTGTAACGGATGTTGGAATTCCATTATTTTTTGAAAACTATACAACTATTCCTTTTATCATTTTAGGTGCAACAATTCCTGTTATACTTCGTGGAAAACTAAAATATAATAATATGTTTGTGATAATAGATGCAATAGGGCTTTCAGCTTTTTCTGTCTCTTCTGGAATTAAAGCTCTTGAAAGTGGCTATAATTTAATGCTATTTCTATTTGCTACAAGCATTACTGGGGTTGGTGGAGGCGTACTTAGAGATATAATTACCAATAGAAAGCCTGAAATTTTTAAAACTGATGTTTACTGCATTGCATGTATCCTTGGTTCAATTTTACTGTGGTTTCTATATCCTCTTTTAGGAACTCATGTATCCCAGCATATATCATTAATCGTTATTTTTTCAATCAGAATGATTTGTTATATAAAAAAAATAAATCTTCCTGTAATTCATAAGAATTAATTATAGAAAGGCCTCCTACTAGAGTAAATTAATATAAAAGCAATTTACTCTAGGACAAGCCTATTCCTAAATGCACATATTTTTATATAAAAAAGGAAAAGATATCATTAGATTTAGACTCCCTATAAATATTTATAAGTATATACATTAAAAAGGGGTTGATTTTAATGATTAACAAAAGCAGTAAAATTGGCGTAATATTAGCAATATTACTTGAAATATTAATTATTATTACGGCTATTAGGACCGCCTCATCAAATCCGTGGAGTTATCTACTTTTTTTACTCTGGGATGCTATAAGCATATTTATTCCTTTTATCGTTCTTAAAGTTGCTAATTCTAACAAAATAATCCTTCCATCTAGTTTTTTATCAGCATCAATAATATTTATATTTGCTACTTTATATCTAGGAGAAACTTTAAAGTTCTATAGTATGTTCTGGTGGTGGGATTTATTTCTTCATGGTATATTTGGTGTATATGGGGTTATAATTGGAGTACATCTTTTACAGGGAATTATAGAAAAAACTAAAAATACAACCAAGGAAAAATTTTCTAAATTCACCTTAATATTTGCCTTTTGTTTCACAATTGCAATAGGTACCATCTGGGAGATATATGAATTCTTAGCAGATTATTTTTTTAAAACTGATATGACAAATGGAAGTCTTGAAGATACTGCAACCGATCTTATGATAAAGATTACATGTGCCTTTATTACATGCTTAATATATTATTTTTCTAAATTAAAAAAGGCAAATAATGTTTAACAACTTAATAAGTTCATTAAACATTATTTCCCCAACTACAAAAAGTATTATTAATTATTATTAAGTCAATCATTCTTAAATATAGGGTGCCTAAAAATCACCCTATATTTTCTTTTGGTTCTGAAAAATAATATCCCTGAGAATAATCTACATTCAAATCTTTTATTTTATTATATATTTCTTCTTCAGATACAAATTCTGCAATAGTTTCTATCCCCAACTCTTTTGCAAATAATACTATAGTCTTTGTAACAATTTCTGCTGACTTATCTTTATGAACATTTTTAATAATTGATCCATCAATCTTTATATAATCTACATTTAGCTTCATAAGATAGTTAAAATTTGAATAACCAGTTCCAAAATCATCAATTGCAATTTTTGATCCATATTTTTTTACTTCTTTTATAAATTCAGTAACTTCATTAAAATTTTCAATACCTTCCGATTCAACTATTTCAAATACAATCTTCTCAGGGTTTCGTACCTTCTTTAATTTTTTTATAATTAGGGCTCTAATTTCGCTGTTCATTATATCCTGAAGAAGAAGATTTATAGATATTTCATAATTAGTTTTATTTAAAACTTCAAAAGTTTTTTCTAGCATTATTATCGTTAGTTCTTTATATAATCCAGCTTTTTTTGCTATATCCAAGAAAAAATATGGAGATATAACTTTTCCGTTTTCATCAATCATACGAATTAAAGCCTCGCATTTCTCAATTGTCTTTAAACTATTATTAACTATTGGTTGAAAAAATGGAACTATTCTATTTTCAGCTATAGCATCTTTAATTTTTTTAGTCCATATTATATTTTCCTTGATTCCCTCATATATGTTAAGATCTTCCCTATATATTTGAAATAATTCTTTATTTTTTTTTGCATAATTTAAAGCCATTTCTGCTTTCTCAAATAATAATTCTTCTTCTAACGCAACTCCCATTACAATTGTTAAGAAAATCTTACCTTCTTCGTAAACGAAACATTGATTGTTTATTTCATTTTGTAAAAATTGTATTCTTGCAATGAACTCTTCTTTTGCTATATCACTACTTGCTATAGCAAATATATCCGAATTCACTCTGTAAGAATTTAATTTATTCTCATTACAGTAACAACTAATTAACTTAGAAATATCCTTCAATACCTTATCGCCTATTGTATTTCCATAAAAATCATTTATATCATTAAAGGACCTTATATCAATAATTGTAAGTTTAGTGTATTTTTCTACACACAAGTCATTAATTAGTTTATTTCTATTTTCTAAACCCGTCAACTTGTCCGTATAATATTGTTTTTCTAACTCATCTGTTTTTTCTTTTATTTTTTCCTCTAATTTTATATTTAATTGATTTAATTCTTCCCCAGTATTCTTTATCAGGTTGTATAATGCTGAATCCTCCTCATTAAAATAAGAGTATTCATCATCAATTTCTGATATAATTTTAATTCTTGCATTGACATCTTCTGAAAGTACTAATACGGTCATTGTTTCAGTGTAAAACATATTTTTATTATTAACATTATTAAATTCACCAAAGGTATAAAAACCACCTACAGATAAATCTTTAAACGGTATTATTTCCTTTGCATTTACTTTCTTAAATATATTTTTTCTTGAATCACATGAATATATTAATAAACTCTCACATGGGCACCTTGTAATCTCGCTATACATTTCCTTTGCACTTTGCAAAATCTCTCTTAAGTCACCAAAACCAATCCTTATTTTTTCACCAATATCCAGCTTTGTAGATATAAGCGCTTCTTCTGCATTTATGAATTTTAATATGTGAGCACTAAAATATCTGTTATTTCTTTTTACCATTAATGGAAACTTATTTCCCATACGTAGAATTTGATCATTATTGTTAGTACCTAAATACTTGTTATAAAATTCTTTTACTGATATAGTTCCTATCTTTTTTACTATGTTATCTTCTACCAATGTTATCTCGTGTTCTTTCCCTATAGGTATGCAATTAAAACTACTTCCGTTATTTACATTTAAAAATTCACCTTTTAATGCAACTGCAGCTACTGCGTTTTTTTCTACTCCCTCTTCTGTAAAAACATATGTTTCATACGCTGGATCGCTCTTCCCAGCAATTCCACCAGCTACCAGAACATGATCATTTACAGAATTTATCCCATTTAAAAGTTCCTCGCCCATAATGCTTGAATCGCCAAAAGATATTATTGCCTTCGTATCTGTACTAATTAGACAATTAGCTATTTTCACACCTTTACTAAAATCAGATATATTATCCTTAACTAAGATGGATTTAATTATGGTTTTCTCAAAAACACTTATGGAGATTATGCACTCCCGTTCAAATATATCTCCATTTAGTATTTCACCTGACGACGTAGCCCCAACTATTTTGCATTGAGGAATTAATAATTTTAAATTTCTTATTACTTCATTTATAAACTCTTTATTGCATATCCCAGAAAACACCTGTACTAATATATTATTATATTTCATTATGTCATTGCTATTTACATATAATTGTAAAGTTTTAAAGTCCCTATATTTAACATTATAGGTTTTCATAATTCACCTCAATAATCTGATATTAGATTTTTATACACATATATTCAATTATACCATTTAACGAGGTCTTATTCATTATTTTTCTACATAATTTAGCAGAATTTTCGTTTTGAATCATAAAAGTTAATACAACAATATTACATTTATTTATAATATTAAATAATTTGAGAAAGTTAGTCTTATTAAGATTATATTATTAGTATACTATGTACTATTAAATATTACATTATGCTTCCATTAACATATCCTTATAATATACAAAATTTATTATAAAACAAAAAGATATAAGCGAACATTCCACCTATATCTAAATTAATACATAGCAAATTCACTCTAAGCTTGTAATAATAAAATCATTATTATATTTTTTCTAAAAGTTCCTAAGGGTTTCATCCAATTGAATATTAACAATATTACATATAATTTTATAAATATTTAAATTGAAAGATGTAACTTCCCTTAGGATATTTGTGTAAATAAAATCACAGATATTAAAGTAATTTTAAATTTATACTTATTCTTATTCTAATAGATATATAGTAGTAGTTTTTCTACCAAATTGTTTAGCCTCTTCATATGACGGGACCCAAACATCTATTACATAAGTGCCATCTTTTTTTACCTTAATTGCTCCACCTCTATCTTCAACATCAAACATGCCATCAGGCTTATAACTTTCCAACTCCGGAATATACATCTTGCTTCCAAGCGGTATATTAGATGGGGCCGCAATAACACCTATTCTTGTTGTTGTCTGCATTGCTGTTTGTGACTTCCATTTTCCCGAACATCTAGGATCATCACTATATGCAGTTAATTCTGCTTTAATAGGTTTACCTATTTGCTTTTGCTCTTTTACCGATGATGCATTTACTGAATCAGATGAACCTTCATCTGATTTCTTTACTGATTCTGCATATTTCTCAATATCGGCACTTTCTTTTTTGAGATTAAAGTCTTCTTTATAGCTACCTGTAACAATTCTATTTATTTGAATATTTTTAGTTTGCTGATCTAAAAAGGTTGTTTCAAATCCTAGCAAACATACTCCTAGAAATATACAAGTTTTTATAACATTTATTTTTAATTTAATCAAATTACCACTCCTTGTGTTTTATTTGTGACCTAATAATATTCTAGGTTACTTTCCCCACCGATATGGTATTGCCCTATTATAGGATAAGAATGTATCAAACACAAAAGTAATTTTTGTTACATATAGATATAATTTTCATAATTGCATATGAAAAGGTTATATATGTTGTATTCTCGCATATTTCTTGGTAATATAGGCAGCAAATAATATTTGAAAAATTTTAATTTTAGTATTCTTTAGGTTCATTAAATAAATCATATGATTTTTTAGATTAGTATAAATAATAATAAAATTTACTAAAATAGACCTGCATTTTAATAAATAAAATGCAGGTCTATTTTAGTAGATAAATCGCTCTATTCCTAAAGCTACTCCATCATTTTGTACAGTATCAGTTACTTCCTTAGCGTGTTCTTTAACGTAATCCTCGGCATTCCCCATAGCAATTCCGCATCCTACTGTAGACAACATTTCTATATCATTCTTACCATCTCCAAAGGCATAGCTATTTTCTATTGGAATATCTAAAAAGTCCAATACTCTTAATATTCCAGTTGCCTTTGTATTTGATTTTGAATATAGTTCAAAAGATTTTCCCTCTATATTATGAATATAATCGTAATCATCATTCGCTAAATTCAAGCAATAATCCATTCCACTTTTATCATTATATAACATCTCAATTTTGTACGTCTCTACTTTTTCTAGATCATATTCAGATTGGAAATATTTTTTAGATATACTAAAAGAATCATAGAAAGAATGTAGTTTTTTATATTCATCTTTAATGTATGAATATGTTTCTCCTTGCAAAATATATTGAATATTACGCTGCTCAAAATTATACACTAATTCTTTTATGGAATCCCTTTTAAGACATTCTTTATATATACATTTTTCCTTAACTTTTACATATGCCCCATTGGTAAGGACAAAGCCATCAAATCCAAAATTATACAAAGACTCATTTAAAAAGGCATATGGTCTGCCCGTTGCAATAAATACATAATCTCCATTTGCTTGAAGTGAGCGAATTGTTTCTTTTACTCTAGGCCTAATATCTGTTATTCCATTTAAACAGTCCATTAAAGTTCCATCTATGTCAAAAAAAACTGCTTTATTCATGATTACATCTCCCCCATAGTAATTCATTCTCATTTAATATACTTTATTATCGTTTAATATCATTCTATTTTATTTATTCATCATTGTCAAACCATTTGATTATGTTTTAATAACATAATCATTAAAATAATATTAAACGAGAATTAACTATAGCAACATCTATATATCTAGTGCGTTCTTTATATGATTAAAACCTAGTCTACTTATTGTCATTCCTAATCTTTCACCTTTGATAGCATTATTTTTATAATACTCAATAACCATTTCTGTAATAACTTCCAATTCATCAGGCTGGTAAAGTTTTTTAAGACGATTTCCTATTCTTAAATTTCTTCCAAACTTGCCACCTAAATATACTGCAACTCCTTCATTATCTAACTTCATAGCTTTAAAAGGACATGCTTTGATACATTGCCCACAAGAAATGCATTTATCATAATCTATTACTGCTTTTTTATGTACCATTGATATCGCGTCAACTTTACAAGTACGTTCGCAAATCTTACATCCTTTGCACATATCTGTCTCAACCTTTGGTTCATTTTGAGCTAAAAAACCCAAATCACTGATTGGAGCTTTTACACAATTATTAGGACATGCTGCTACTCCAATTTTAAATTTACCTGGAAGATCTATTCCTAAAAACTTTCTATCGAGATTTTTAGCTATTTCTTGTGAATCTAATAATCCGAACCTACAAAGTGCTCCTTTGCAAGCAGCTACAGCTACAACCCTTGTACCAGTGCCTCCTGTCTTGATTCCTGCGTTTAATATCCTTTTCTTAACCTCTGGAATCAAATCTTCTCTAATCCAAGGTATTTCAACACATTGCCGTGTTGTAAATCCCATGTATCCATTTCCATATAATTCAGATATTTCTGCTAGACAAACCATTTCATTAGAACTTAAATTTCCTGCATCTGTCAATATTCTAAGTGAAAAATATTCTTTATCTTGTTGCTGCATGAAACCTTCTAATTTTAATGCTTCAAGCTCATTTTTAGTCATTGTTTTTTATCTATCCTTTCTGCGCAAGCGGTCTATGTGCTAATTTTAGCTAAAAGTAATAATTTATATTATGAAACTTTTGAGCGCAATAAAAAACCTACAGTTATACCTGTAAGTAACTGCATATAGCTTATATTTAGATCTATAGCTAAAGCCGCTTAAAATTTATATTACTAAATTACAGTATCACGATTTATTATATAAAACTGTGATTGATATCACGTTTATGCAATTACTCATATAATCTCTTTATAAAATTACATTTTATTTTATAAGTCCTTCCTTAAATATACTTAATTAAATTTTCATATTACTTGTCAAAATCAATCATTATAGCGAATGGGACAACTCTATATATTGTATGAATACTTTTTTATAAATACAACATATTGTATTTTATCATAAAATGATTTAAAATAATGTTATTATAAAACTTGAAGATATTATAATTCAAAAGAATATAAGGATTAGAAAGAAATTATTAGCTTATTAAGTAAAACTGGAGGAATATATATGAGCGAACTATTATCAGAATCATTTTTAAACAAATACAGAGAAATTAGGAATACGCCTTTAAGCAATATCGGTGAATTTGTTTATTTACGAACTTATTCTAGATATTTAAACAATAAAAAACGAAGGGAAACTTGGTTTGAAACAGTTCTTAGAACAACAGAATATAATATTGAACTTGGCATAGAATTTAAAAAGAAACAGGGATTAAGCATAAATTTACAAGATGAAGTAAAAGAAGCTGAACTGTTATTTGATAATTTATTCAATTTAAGGACCTTTACATCAGGTAGAACTCTTTATATGGGGGGAACTGATATAGTAAAAGAATATCCACTTTCAAATTATAACTGTGCATTTACAATGGTTGAAAAATTCCATGATTTTGTAGACATATTTTATCTTCTCATGATTGGTTCAGGTGTCGGTGTTAGAATAGATAAATCTCTAATATCAAGAATGCCTAATATAAGGAGAATATATCTAGACAGCGAATATAATGAAGATATTCATAAGTTCATTCCAAAAGAATATATGGAAAACACCAAACTTATTTTAGACGATGGAGATCCATCAGTCGCTAAGATTAAAATTGGTGACAGCAAAGAAGGCTGGTGTAACGCCCTAGAAACTTACTTTAATTTGATTACAAGTCCTGAATATATTAATATTAAGAAAATTACATTTGATTACAGTTATGTAAGACCTGAGGGTGAAAGATTAAAAAGGTTTGGTGGCAGAGCATCTGGTCATAAATCGTTAAAAAGAATGTTTGAAAAAATAAATAAGGTTTGCAGTAATCTTGTTAATGGAAGCTTAAGGTCCATAGATGTGCTTGATATAGCTACTATAATAAGTGAAAATGTAGTTTCTGGTGGAGTTAGGCGTAGTGCAATGATGATAATTTGCGATGAAAATGATGAAGATGTTATAAATGCAAAAAGTAAACTATATACAATAGTCAATGGAAATTGGATTGAAAATTCAGAAGTATCTCATAGGAAAATGAGCAATAATTCCGTTTTATATAAAGAAAAACCATCGCTTAATAAAATAAAGAAAATCCTAGAATCCATAAAGATAAATGGTGAACCTGGTTTTATTAATGGAAGTGAAGCTATGAGAAGAAAAAGTACATTTAAAGGTTGTAACCCCTGTGGAGAAATTTTACTTAATTCACATCAATGCTGCAACCTATCAACTAACAATTTAGCCTCATTCGTAAATGAAGATAATAATCTAGATATTGATAAATTAGAAAAAATAATAAAACTATCTACTAGAGTAGCTATTAGAATGACCCTAGTAGACGTAGAACTTCCAGATTGGAATAAAATCATGCAAAATGATAGAATCGTTGGAATATCATTAACTGGAATGATGGATATGGTAAATAGAACAAACATGACTTATAAAAATTTAGGTTTATTGCTAAAGCGTTTACGAGATGTAGTTAGATGCGAAGGGATTAAATACTGCTCAGAACTTGGAATTTCCATTCCTGAGCTTATGACAACAATTAAGCCTGAAGGATCTCTATCCACACTTCCATGTGTAAGTTCAGGAATACATTATTCACATTCTAATTATTATATTAGGAGAGTTAGAATCTCTACATCTGATCCTCTATATAAAATGATAGAAAAGCTAAAATGCTATCCAATTTATAATGAAAATGGTCAAAGTGATGAAAATTGCACAACAAAAGTTATAGAATTTCCGATCAAAGCTCCTTACGGAAAAACAAAATATGATGTTGGAGCTATAGAACAACTTGAACTTTATAAATTATCAATGATAAATTGGACTGATCACAATACTTCAATTACCGTACATGTAAGAGAAAATGAGTGGGATGATGTTGCCAATTGGCTCTATGAGAATTTTGACTATGTGGTCGGTATAACTTTCCTTCCTCTAACAGACGAAACTTACCCTCTTTTACCTTATGAATCTACAACAAAAGAAGATTATGAGGAGCGTATAAAAAATATTAAACCTATAGATTATGAATTATTAGCTGAACTTGATGATGATGACGAACATGAAATAATTGATAAAGAGTGCGCAAATGGAGTTTGTCCAGTAAGATAATATAATATTTTATATTATTATATTAAAAGAAACTACTAAGTAATTGAAAGAAGCCAGTGCTGTAAAAACACTGGCTTCTTTCAATTATAAACACAAACTTTTATTTTATAGATAACTGCCTTTTTAGGTGTCAATATATTATAGGGTTCTATAATGAGAGCCAGACTTATATGTATATCAGCGAAAATTGAATACATATTTACTCCATATATATGTTGCAATTAAGTGTCTGGATCTCCATACTTTTAAATATAGATAATATATGTAATTAATTAATTGATTTATATATTTGATATAATAGTATAATAAATTAATTAATGGAGTAAATAAAATTATGAAAGCAAAAATACTTTTTTTAGCACCCTACTTTGGCTTAAAAGAGATCGCAATGTCAGTTTCATCTGAATATAATGATTTTCAAATTGATGTGTATCAAGGCAATTATGAGCAAGGACCAAAAATTCTGAAACAAGTAAATATAAACAAAAAATATGATGTGATCATAACAAGAGGTGGTACTGCAGAAATTTGCAGGAAAATCACTCAAACTCCTATTGTTGAAATTCATATTAATGCCTTTGATATACTTAGAATTTTAAAATTATCTGAAGGATATAAAGGAAAAAAAATATTTTTATCTTATCCAAATATATTTAAATCATTTAAACAGTTAAGCGAACTTTTAGGTTATTCAATGGAATCAAAGTGTTATTTTCAACATAAAGATATTCCAGACATAATTAAAGAACTAAAACAAGAAAACTATGAACTCATTATTGGCGATAATATGGTATATGAAACAGCGCAGGAGTTTGGAATTAATAGCATACTTATTACAAGTGGAATTGAAGCTGTAAAAAGCGCTATTGATGAATCAATACGCTTATGCAACGCTCTTTTTAATAATAAAGACTTAAAATCCAAAGCAGTTGACTATACATATTATGAAAAAAGAGAAAAAAATAATATTGATGATTTTATAAAAATATTAAATCCTGATGAAATATCACCAAGCTTTGTACATACAGTATTTCCTCAAACAATTCTTTCTCAAATATCATATCTAAGTAACACACCACTTCCAACAATTATTACTGGCGAAGACGGAATGTGTAAGAATGATATCGGATATTTATGCACTTACTATGGTCCTCAAAAAAGAAAAAGCTTAATATGTATAAGCTGTCACTCTATTCCTGAATATTACAACTACGACTTTCTATATAAAATCATAATTGATAATTTTAAAAACGAAGGCGGCACATTATTTCTGGAGGATATTGATACGTTATATACAGAAGGGCAAAAAAAGATAGCTAATATTTTAAAAAAATTATCTATAAACAATACTATTAAAATAATTACATCTTGCGAATTCCCTGTTGAACTCTGTGTTAGCAATGGAAATTTACTTAGACAACTCCGTTCAATAATTGATGAAGTTAGAATTGAATTAAATCCTTTAAAAAATTACAGTAATGAAATCAGCAATATGGTAAGTATGTATCTTTCAAAACTAGATTTAAGATGTGCAAGTCAGGTTGTAGGTATAAAAGAAGGTGGTATAAAATTACTATCTGAATACGATTGGCCTGAAAATATACGACAATTTATGAGAGTTGTAAACCAATTAGCACTTAAATGTAATGGCTCTTATATTAATGTTGATGAAGTAAAAACAGCCTTAAAAGTAGAATTTGAAAATCACAAAAATGCTTCTCTAATCCCTATTAATTTAAATGGAAGCTTAAAAGAAATAGAAACTCGTATTATAAAGCATGTAATGGAGGAAGAAGGAATGAATCAGGTCAAAGTTGAGAAAAGATTGAAAATTAGTCATAGTACATTATGGAGAAAGTTAAAATGATTTCAAAATGAAACATTTTCTCTAATTAGTTTGTTGAATACGTAATCTAACCTTTAGTATAATAACCTAATGAAGAAATATTAAGGAAGTGAAAATTATGACTAAAGATATGACTAAAGGGAATATACATAAGCATCTTATAAGCTTTTCTATTCCATTAATACTCGGAAATCTGCTCCAACTTACTTATAATGCCGTAGATTCGATCATAGTAGGAAGATTTTCTGGTACAGATGCTTTGGCAGCTGTTGGAACGGCTAATCCTGTAATGAATATTGTAATTTTAGGAATAACAGGTATATGTATTGGAGCATCAGTTCTTATGAGTGAATTTTTTGGAGCTGGGAAATATGAAGAATTAAAAAAAGAGATTTCGACAACTTTAATATTCGGATGTTTTTTTTCTCTAATAATTGTAATATTAGGCTTAATCCTCTCTAAGAATATATTAATCCTCCTTGGAGTTCCAAATGAAATTCTCGAATCTGCAACACTCTATCTAAGAATAATATTTGCCGCAATGCCTTTTACATATCTATATAATGCAGTATCTGCAGCAATGAGAAGTGTTGGGGATTCAAAAACACCAATAAGATTTTTAGCTATAGCATCTATTTTAAATGGATGTCTTGACTTTATTTTTATAGGAGGCTTTAATATGGGAGTACTTGGAGCTGGACTAGCCACAACTATCGCTGAAGCTTGCTCCGCTCTATTTTGTATAATTTACATATATAAAAAAGTACCATTGTTAAGACTATCTAAAAAGGATATAAAATTAGATAAAACGCTTTTAAAACAAACTCTCCAGCATGGATCAATAACAGCTTTGCAGCAATCTTGTCAGCCAATCGGCAAATTGTTAATTCAAGGTGCTATCAATCCATTAGGGGTAGCTACAATAGCAGCCTTTAATGCTGTAAACAGAGTTGATGATTTTGCTTTCACTCCACAACAAAGTATATCTCATGGAATGATGACTTTTGTTGCTCAAAATCGTGGTGCAAATAATAAAAATCGTATTAAAGCTGGATTTAGAGTTGGCTTATTCATAGAGTTTTGCTATTGGATAATAATCTGCTTGGTTGTATTAATTTTTAAGACACCCATAATGAAATTATTTGTCTCTTCTAATGATAATAACATGGTTGACTTAGGTGTGAGTTACTTAGGACTTATGGCATTTTTTTATTTATTTCCTGCATTTACAAATGGTATTCAAGGTTTCTTCAGAGGCATGGGAAACATGAAAATTACATTAATCTCTACACTTATCCAAATATCCTTTAGAGTAATATTCGTTTTTATATTAGTTTCTCATGTAGGGATGATAAGTATGGCCTATGCAAGCCTCATAGGATGGATATTCATGTTAGCTTATGAAGTTCCATATTACTTCATATTTAAAAGGAAGAATCATTTATTAAAAGATTACGACAAAGCTGAGAAGAAATTTCAAGTTTAAAGCTAAAATTTCACCTTAAAAAATCAATTAAAAGAAGGCATTAAAATAGTCTTAGAGATCATTTTAGTGCCTTCTTTTAATTAACTTATATATGAAGTCAAAAGTTATAATTTATACAATCCTATTTGACTTCAAAATTTTTATTTGCTTTTACTATATATCCATTGTCATCTATTTCTGAATATGTTAATACATTTACACATGCAATTGAAACAATACCCTGAGTTTTATCTTTTTCATTTGTTAAAGTATAATAGTTATACCCAGTGTTCTTAATCTTATCATTATAAAAATTTATTAAAGCTTCATCTGTTATTTTATCAGGATTATATGTAACTTCTCCTCTTTTTCCTATTTCTTCTCCTGAATTATTTAGAACTGATCTCTCTTTTATTTCTTTTATATGTATTCCTGCATACTTATTACTATTAATATATTCATTTTTCACCTTCTCTGGAATGCCGCTATATCCAATTATTGAAAATAATACGAAACCAAATATTAATCTACTAACTATTTTTTTCATTTATAATTCCCCCTATATCCTAATAAGATAATTGTATATTGTTTGATGTTTTTGTCAATTATTACTTAGTAGAAATATTGATTACTTATGTTATATAAATAAATATCTATAAAAAAACAAACTATATTATGTATCTATATATACTTTTAAGATTGTTAAATAATTATTTTTTATTATGATAATTTATACATATTCTTCAAATTGAACTTATAATTAGCTAGTTTTTTAACAATATAAAATAAAATTCAGAAAATTCACAACAACCACTTGAATAATTAGTAACATATTGTTATAATACTTAATAAGATAGTGATATAAATATCTATATTTTTTTAAATCTTATTGTTAAATAATTAACGTTAATTATTTAACTTCTTCTACTTCTATGTTAGTAGAAATCATAGTAAAAAATTAAAATCTATAAATATGAGGGGGATAAATACTATGATAGTAAAAAAACCAATTCAATATGCAGTTATAATCGATAGACAAGGAGATTGTGGAGTTTTTGACACCATGGAAGATGCCATTAAATTAGCTCATGTTGCTTGTGAAAAATATAAGCAATACAGTGAACAAAGAAAGAATGAAATAGTAGATTCAGTAATTAAAGAATTAGAATTGCACTTAGAAGAAGTTAGCTTAATGACTTGTAAAGAGAATGGTGCTAGCTCCTACAATAATATTCTTTACAATAATACTAATGCATTAGATAAATGTTTAAATGATAACTATCTTGAATCTAGGTTCTCTATAATTAACGGTGATAATTCTTATACTGTAAATGGCGTTATTGTTGAAGCATCTAATCCTATCGAAACAATAATTAGAAACAGCATTCTAATGCTTAAAGCTGGACATGCAGTTGTATTTTCATCAAATGAAGATGTAAAAGAAGTATTTTCTTATACTATTAAACTTATAAATAGAGCTATAGAGGCAGTAGGTGGCCCAAGAAATCTTGTAGTAACAGTAAAAAAACCTAGCGTTGAAAGCACTGATATCTTGATTTCACACGAAAGAATAACTCTTATTTCTGCAATAGATAATCAAGATACTAGAAAAATAGCTCTTTAGTCAGATGGTATTTAAATTGTTGAAAGGCACACACTTAAATAAATTTAATTCGATCTATAGCTTTGAGTGACTATATGATGGTATATATTCCAAACCACATTCATTTAAATATTTATCACCTCCATTGTATTTTCACTCATTTTGTTTAATTAAAGCACCCCAATTGGGGCTTTTTTATTTTTCTTAATTTATCATCTAATATATCAAAACTGCACCAATATGCAGAGATACCTGATCAATCGTTAATATTTTGCTTAAGTTAAGCACTATGTTTTTAGACTATTTATAATTGAAAATACAGCAATTAAATTATTAACATATAAAAAATAACCACTAACTTATAATAAATTAATGGTTATTTTAATGATATAGACTATTATTTTTTACTAATTAACTATTTTTCATTATTTACCTATAAAAGTTTTTATTCCAACCAAAATAATAAATATTCCAAAAGCTTTTTTCATTATACTTGCTGGAAGAATATTAGCAAGCTGGCCTCCAAATTTTGCACTAATTAGCATAGTAACACAAATAATTATACCAGCAGTTATATTTGTATTACCTTTCTTATAATATTCCATGAATGCAAGTAAGCCAACAGGTGGAAGCATTGCAACAAGAGATGTCCCCTGAGCTGTGAGCTGCGAAAATCCTTTCAAATACATCAATGCAGGAATTATAATTATTCCACCACCAATTCCAAACAAACCACTTAAAATACCTGCTGCGGCCCCTATTGCTATGTAAATTATAATATCTAACATCACATCATCCTCCAATAATATCAAATAAATTCTTACTTTAATTTTAAAATAACATTTATTCATTGTCATTTCATAGAATATATTTACTTTTAATAAATTAATTTATAGCTATTTATAATAGTATATTGCAATCGATTTTCTATATGCTAATATTAGTTAAATACTTAGCTTACCATATCTTTAAATGCACATTCATTATTACAACACATATTCTATTGATTATAATAAAATAAGATTCCCAATTCACTTTTTAGAATTATTTAATTATATAATGTTAGGTTGTTTATAAACACCTAAATTTATTCCTTATTAATAAAAAATTAAAGAATACATTTTCTATTAATAACTGCATTCTTTAATCTCAACTAATCTACTAAGCATATATATCTTTTCAGTATAAATAACGATTTTTCTATTTTTGTATTAAAATTTTATTTGTATTCTTCTAGTGTTTTTATTAAAGTTTGAGTATCAAATGGTTTCTTTATATAACTCTTAGCTCCTAAGGCTAAGCATTCATCTTTGACATCATCATATCCTACTGCAGATATAATAATTACTACTGCTTCAGGATCAATACTCATTATTTGGCTTAAAACATCAATGCCATCTTTTCTAACTTCAGACATATTTAAATCTAAAATTATAATATCAGGACTTTCAATCTTATATGTTTCTATTGCATCATCTTTACCTGATGCTTCTAAGATCATATAAGTTCCCCTTTTTTGAATAATTTTTCGTATAAACATTCGCATATACGATGAATCATCAACTATCAAAATCTTCTTCATATTAAAAACTCCTTCATCCTCATTTTTCAGAATTTGACTGCTATTATTAAATTATATTTTATAAAACAAATCTTTTATTTGTCCAAAAATCTCATTACATTCATCTAACTTTTCTTCTAAAGCTTTTTTATCAAGCATTTTAGCTAATTCGTGAACAGAATTTATTCTTAGTGTTCCAGATGAACCTTTTAACTCATGAGCAAACTTTGCTAGTTTCTTTAAGTCCTTAGTATTAATGGCATCATTAATTCCATTTAACAAATCAGGTAAGCACCTTATGTAGTCTTCAAATATTTCTAATGCATCTTCTATATCAAGACCGGTATCTCTAGAAAATTCATTAATATAGTTATCTATTATTCTTGAATAGTCTATAGTATTATGTTTTTTATCTATGATACTTTCTTCAATCATCTTAAATACAATACCAAAATTAATAGGTTTAGTAATGTAATTATCCATTCCAGATTTAATACACTTTTCCGAATCACCTTCCATTGCATTAGCAGTTACTGCAACAATTTTTGTGTGCTTTCTATTTTCTTCAATTCTTCTTATTTCAGCAGTAGCTTCATATCCATCCATTACTGGCATCTGACAATCCATGAATACAATATCATAATCTTCTTCCGATACTTTTCTTAATGCCTCTTTACCATCTAATGCCACATCGCAAGTAATACCACGAGATTTAAGCATGCTTATAAAAATTTTTCTGTTAACTTCATTATCTTCTGCCAGTAAAATTCTAATTTCTGATAAATCATAAATGTTTTTAACTACATTTTTATTTGAGTCTTCAAAATGTTCTTCATCTTCTTTCTTCAAGCCTAAATTTACAGCAATACAATCAAGTAAATCATCTCTTTTTAGTGGCTTGGTCAAATAAGACGAAAAGCCATACTCCATTGCTGCCTTAAAGTCTCCTTTATACCTCGACATTAACAGTATTAACTTGATATGTTTGGCTATTGGTATATTTTTTAACGTTCGTGCAAGTTCATAACAATTCATTCCTGGTATCTCGCACTCAATGATTACAATACTTATTTTATTTTTTGTATCATTATTAGAAATAATTGTTGAAATTGCTTCACCAGCACCATCAACCTCAATTATATGTAATCCAGTTCCTTTCAGGTAAGAACTTGTAATCTTTCTACTATTTTCATCATTGTCAACAATCAAAATATTCACGTCATTAACCTTTTCGAAAATAGAGATATGTTCAGAAGCCCTTTTAGATATTTTTAATCTTACACAAAATCTAAAAATAGATCCTTTATCTAATACACTATCAACGGTTATTTCACCATCCATCATATTAACCAGTTCTCGGCATATAGAAAGTCCAAGTCCAGTTCCTCCATATTTTCTCGTTGTAGATGCATCTGCTTGGTTAAAAGATTTAAAAAGTTTTTGTATATCCTTTCCGCTAATTCCAATTCCAGTATCCCTCACTTCAAATGTAAGAAGTGCGATATCATTTTCTTCCTCAAAATAATCAACCTTAATTGCAATTTCACCCGCATCAGTAAATTTAACACCATTGCTCAAAAGATTAGTTAATATTTGCTTAAGTCTAGACGGATCACCTATAACCTCATCTGGAATAGTTGGATCAATTATTGTATAAAGCTGAATTCCTTTTTCCAAGGTTTTAGGAACAAAAAGTGAAACAGCATCTTCTATAACAGTTCTCAAATTAAAGCTTATTTTTTCTAGTACTAATTTTTTAGCCTCAATTTTTGAAAAGTCCAATATATCATTAATAATATTTAGTAAAATATCTGAAGCAGATTTTGCTTCGCGTACAAATTCTTTTTGTTCCAGAGAGAGATTTGACGATTCCAATAATTCTAAAAATCCAAATATTCCATTCATTGGAGTTCTTATTTCATGTGACATATTTGCAAGAAACTGACTCTTTGCTATATTTGCAGATTCAGCCTCTACTTTTGCTTTATATAATTCAGCTTCTGCAATTCTTTGCTCCGTAATATCCTGTGCTGTACAAACAAGATATTTAATGTTACCTGATTCATCTTTAATAGGTTTACTTTTAACCTGAAGGAGCCTGTCCTCGCCTTTCCAATTCTTAATTTTAAGCTCTTTCTCTGCTGGCTCATCATTCCTAAATAATTCCCAATTATTTTCAGACAACTTATTTGCAGTATTAACATCAAATATGTCATATAGGTCTTTATATTCTAAATCGCTCTTTTTCTTACCAAAAAATTCTGCATGAGCCTCATTAACAGTGGCATATGAAGTAACATTGCTTAGTGCCCAAATCTGTGATGCAGCATTATCAAGTAAAATGGTCTGACCATTAAGAAGCGATTCGTATTCTTTTAATTTTGTAATCCTAGCTTTTATGAATTCTAAAAACTTTGAAATATTATTTAATACTTTTATCTGTTCCGATTGCCATATTATTGATTCCGATAAGGTTTCAAATCCTATAAAACCTATTAATTTGTTTTTATCTTTTAATGGAAGTATAAGAGACGATTTTATCCCCTCCATATTAAAAGCTTCTAATTCAAATGTTGCATCAACCGGAAATTCAGTTATATTATTTAAAACAATAAAATCCTTACTTTTAATTTGACGGATTAACCATGGAAAAGCGTAAACTACTTCATCCTCTATAATTTCCCTTTTTGGTTTTATAAACTTTTTATTCCATTGACATTCTATTTTCATAAAAGTAGGGTCTTTAGAAAAATGATATATATATATTCTATCTAAATCAAAAAATTCTCCAATTTCCTCTAATGATTTTCTTAATAACTCATTATAGTTTATAGAATTCACCTCTAAAAATCTCACATGAATACTATTCATTAATTTTAGGAAATCATTAGAATAAATATTTATTTCATCCTTGTTTTGATTCTTCATATTATCCTCCTAAAATTAAATTTCACTAGTCTTCGTAATAAAAAGGGTTAATTCTTTCAGTAGATCGACTTCATAAGGTTCAGATAGTAAACTTCCTGTTTCATCATACAACACCTTTACTACAGGGCGCATTGGCATTGAGTTGTTTTGTTTTACTACTAATCCCTTTTCATTTGAATTTAGAATAACACCACTTCCTGTAGGAAAAGCTGCTATATTCATAGTAAATTTTTTCACTATTTCTTCATCAAAATAAATATTACTCATACCTATTAGATATTCAATTGCTTCATACACAGTTTTTCGTTCATTTTCTTCTCTGCCGGATATCATATTGTCAAACGTATCACAAATCGATACAATTTTCGCCAATTCATTTATTTCGTCTCCTTTTAGCTGCAAAGGATATCCACTTCCATCATTTCTTTCATGATGCATTAAAACAGCCACTTTAACATATGCACTCCAAACATGCTGGTCCCCTAGCAAATCATACCCAATCTTAGGATGCATTAATTCCATATATCTATTGAATTCATTTTCATCTTTAAATTCAGACGAAATTTTTTTATCGTTCATAATTGTTATTTTGCCAATATCATGCAAAAGTGCACCTGCAGCTATATCTTTTAATTTTGACATGCTGTATCCCATATGAGTTCCTATTATTGTAGCTAATACGCATACATTTACAGAATGAGAATATATATTATTATCACTAGCACTTATTTCTGCAACATTTATTAAAACATCTTTATTTGATAGTATATCTTCAATAACTGAGTTGACAGAATTCATAACGCTGTTATTATCAGTTTTTCCTTCACGGCAATATCCGTCTATCATTTTTTTTACTGCATGTTTGCTCATTTGCCGTGTCTTATCAGAAATACTTTCTTCAATATCAAGATTTTTTGATATATCATCATCAATATATACCGAATAAATACCAAGTTCTTTAATTTTTTCGATATAATAAGGTTTCAGCCTAACTCCAACACTAAGTAAAATTCTACCCGATTCATCAAAAATCTGTTTTCCTAGTATTTCATCTCCCTTTAGGCTGGAAACACTAACAACTCTCATATACACCTCCGAATGAAATAATTAAATATAAGTTTGCTTACAACACAACTTCTAAAGAAAGCAAATTCATACTAAAATCTATTTGGATTTTTATTAACTATACTTAAAAGAAAAAACTTTCCCAAATAGGTATTCATATTTAAATATTAGCATAATCTTACACATTTGACTACCTAAAAAATATCGATATTAATCGATTTAATGCCCATGAATACAAACTTCGTACTCGTATATTCAGATCCTCAAAACAAGAACAAAATCCCAGGCGAATGTATCTTCTTTTTTATTCTCTTTACAAACCATAACTTTCTTATAAAACTTTAATTAAGCGCTTTAAAATACTAGCTGAGCATAATACTTCTTAAACATTGATTACAGTGTATAATTCGGGTGTATAAAAATAAAGGATGAAGATTGCATTGCATCCTCATCCTTTAAAAAATCTTATTGTATTTTTCCACCTTCAACTACAAGGCTATCTTCAAATTCAGCACCATATACTGATTTTAATGTTTCATCATAAGCTTTGTGAACAAAGTTCTCTTTACCTAAGTTTTCAAGTTCAGTATTAATCCAATCTCTAAGTTCTGTATTACCTTTAGTAACAGCTGGAGCAATGGTATCTGTGCTTCCAAGTGATGGTATACCAACAGAGAATCCTGGGTTATCTTTAGCCCATGCAATAACTTCTGTGTTATCACTTAATATAGCGTCACCACGTTTATCTTTTAATGCTTGGAATATTTCTGAATATTGTTCATATTTCACAAGTTCAACGTCTGGATGATTTTTAGTCATATAAGTTTCAGCAGTTGTTCCCTTAGCTACAATAACCTTCTTGCCTTTAAGTTGATCTTCCGAAGTAATTTTAGCGCCATCTGGTGAAACTACACCAAGTGATACTTTCATATAAGGATTTGCAAAATCAACTTTTTCTTTTCTCTCATCAGTAACAGTAAAGTTAGCCATTATTATATCCACTTTTTTAGATTCTAAATAAGAAACTCTACTTGCTGCATCAACTAAAACAAATTCAACTTTTGACTCATCTCCAAGTAAATCTTTAGCAAATCTCTTTGCAACATATACATCAAATCCTTGGTTTTTTCCTTCTGAGTCAACATATCCAAATGGAGCTTTATCACTAAACACACCAATCTTTATAGTTCCACGTTTTTTTATGTCTTCTAAAGAGCTAGACGCTGCTTTATTAGAATCACCTTTATTAGTTTGTGCTGAATTACCACAGCCAACAAAACTTCCAACTACTACAGTACTTAAAAGTAAAGCTGCTACTATTTTTTTTATGCTTTTCATATTTTGTCATCCCCCTATTAATAATTAAAATTGAAATATATTTAGAAAGTGCTTAGCACGTTCTGTCTTTGGATTTGTAAAGAATTCTTTTGATCCCGACTCTTCACATATTTTACCCTCATCCATAAAGATTATTCTATCTGCCACTGATTGAGCAAATCCCATTTCATGTGTGACAATTACCATAGTCATGCCTTGCTTAGCTAAGCCTAATATAACATCTAGTACTTCCCTTACCATTTCTGGGTCAAGAGATGCTGTTACTTCATCAAAAAGTATTATTTCTGGATTCATACATAATGCCCTAACTATAGCTATTCTTTGCTTTTGGCCCCCCGAAAGTTGACGTGGATATGAATCTTTCCTGTCAAGTAATCCAACCTTATTTAAAAGTTGTTCTGCTTGAGCAAGTGCCTCAGATTTCTCTCTTTTCTGAACCTTTAAAGGACCTAAAAGTATGTTTTCAATAACTGTCATATGAGGAAATAATTCATAGTTTTGAAAAACCATTCCTATTCTCTCGTGAATCTTTTGCCAATCGGCATTTTTATCTGTAAAACTTTGTTCCTTAAATTTAATATCTCCACCTTGAATTTTTTCTAGTCCATTAAGACATCTCAAAAAAGTACTTTTTCCACAGCCTGAAGGTCCTAAAATAACTAATACTTCTCCTTTGTGAAGGCTTAAGTTAATACCTTTCAATATTTCTTTTTCATCGTATTTTTTGTGAACATCCTGTATTTCAAGCAAGACAGGATTATTATTCTTATCCATGTATGTTCCTCCTAATTATTCCACTTTGATTCTAGTCTTTTCGATATTTTTGATAGTGGATAACATATTATAAAGTACAAGAAGAATATAAAACCATAAATCCAGAAAGAAGCAGTAGGAAACTGAAATCTTGAACTTTCAATAATCTGCTGACCCATCTTAACTACATCTATAACACCTATTAAAACTACAAGCGAAGTAGTTTTAATCATTCTAGTTGCTAAATTGATGGTTCCAGGTATCATTCTTCTTATAGCTTGAGGCATAAGTACATATCTATATATTTGATAATAATTTAAACCTAAAGCCTTCCCCGATTCAATCTGATGTTTTGGTAATGATTGAAGAGATCCTCTTACTATATCTCCCATTTCTGCTGCGCCCCAAAGACTGAATACAATAACAGAAACAACTTCTCCACTAAGGTTTATATTTAATGCTGTAGTAACTCCAAAGTAGAATACAAATAACCAAACTAACGTTGGTATTATTCTAAAAGCTTCTAGGTAAACTCTGTTAATAAAAAGTATCGCCTTCGATTTTGTAGTCCTACTCAAACCTATAAGTATTCCTAGTATAGATCCTATAATAATAGATATAAAAGCAATTTCTGCTGTTACAAACAGACCTTCAAATAAACGCTTAATATTGTTTTCTTGAAAAATAACACTAATTGCCGAATTCTGCATATCGAACCTTCCTTTCTATCCAAGACATTAGAAATGATAAAGGTAGAATCATGATAAGATAAATCAAAACTAGCAATGATAATGATTCAAAAGTTCTATAGTACATTCCTATTAAATCTTTTGTTAAATTTGTGAGATCCATTATTGATATAGCTCCAAGCACAGAAGTTTCTTTCAATAAAAATATGCAATTTGCACTTATTGAAGGCATACTTACTGAAAAAGCTTGTGGAATTATGACATATCTAATAAGTTGGCCATTTGAAAGACCAATACTTATGCCAGATTCAATTTGTGTTTTACTTACAGCTTCAACTCCGCTTCTAAAAGCTTCAGCCATATAACTACCACCAAGAAATGCTAAACCAATTATAGCACAAGTAGCTTCGCCCATTTTAAATCCTAATTTAGGCAAACCAAAATACAGAAAAAATATCTGCACAAGTAGTGGAGTATTTCTCGAAAGCTCAATATAAGCTTGTACGATTTTATCCAAAACTCTTACTTTAAAGTATAATATTATTCCGCATAGTAATCCTATTACCAATGATAAAAGTATTCCTACAATAGCTAACTTTAATGTGAGCCATGCAGCTTTCTCATACAAAGGCAAATTAGTCACTACGAAATTCCAGTCAATATTCATTTAATTATCACCTTTTAATTCTTTTTTTAATTCATACAATTCTTGTAGGAATACTTTTATACTAACAACTATTTACTAGTTTGTCAATCTTATTACTTTATATTATTAATTAGTTAATATATAGTGCATTATTTTTATTTTTTATCTTTATAAAGAACATTTTATTGATAGACCTTCAAAATAATTAAGATATTGTTGATATTTTATCAATAATACTATATTAATTTTCCTCTTTTCAAATAAAAAAAGTGTCCCTATATTTAGAAACACTTCCTTTTAGATATTATAATAATTGAATATTCTCTTTATAAATTTAAGTATCACTGATCTCTAAACAAGCTTGTCTAACTCAATCTGAATTAATTGCTTCCTAGATTTAATTATTAGAATTGCGATTATCAATTATTTTAACACTTATTTAGATTAGTTAAACATTTTCATTTTTCTTTAATTGTCGGATTTTCCAAATACCGTAACCTTAACAGTTTTCCTACCCCAATTATCACATTCACTATCGCTATCAAAATAAACATCAATAGAATTGCCTTTTATAGCACTTCCACTATCTGCAGCTATTGCATATCCATAACCTTCTATATATAAATATGTTCCAAAAGGAATTACGCTTGGATCCACTGCTACTGTACTTATCCCACTTGCATTTCTCTTTGCTATTTTTCCGCTTGCTGTCACACTTCCTGACTCCGCTGTGTACGCTGTTGTTGAGCAGATTATATCTTTATTTTGTGTCGTAGCTGCTTTAGCTGAAAAAGCAGTTCCAATACCTAAATAAATACTCAAAGCTACAGAAAAAACGATTGATTTTTTTGCAACTTTTATCCATTGATAACTTTTTGACATCAAATCTCTCCTTTTCAATTTCCAGAATACGTTTTTTATTATACCATAAATTTCATTAGTTGTTAAGTGTAAACGTATAAATTTTATGTCTTTTTTATTACTTTTTAAATTTTTTATATGATTTTTTATTAAAATTAGTTTTAGTTTTACATAATAATTCTAATATTTTTATTATCTTAAATACATAATCCCAATGATTTATGTATATTTCACAAAATGAAAAAAGGGCTATATTATGTCTCGCCCTTTTTTAGGTATTTTTTATTTTATTAAAAATTTATTAATATTATTATTTAAAATTAGGTTCCACAATAAGTTCGATACGAGCCGCAAGATTTTGGAGGCAATTTTTCATATTCAGATTGATTATCTGAATATGCGTAAGGATTAGATAGTACATTTAATAGTTTATTCATAACGGTATAGTCGCCTTTTTCCGCAGCCGACAATGCTTCCTCAACTCTATAATTACGCGGTATCACATAAGGATTTGAATTTTTCATCAATATATTTGAAGACTCTTTAGATTCCTTCTGTCTATTTAATCTTGCATTCCATAATTCATGCCATTTCTCAAATTCTTTAGACTTAAATAACTCTATATCAGAATACTTATCTAAAGTTAAAGCACTAAATGTATTAGTATAATCTGCCTTATATTTATACATAATACTTAGCAAATTTTCAATAAGAGCTTCATCTTGTGATTCTTTATTGAATATTCCGAGTTTTGATATCATTCCTCTAATCCAATTATCGTGATATAAATCCGCAAACTTTGAAAGTTCATTTTGTGCAATTTCTACTGATTTTTCATGATTGTTATGAAGTAATGGCAACAAAGTTTCAGCAAATCTAGCTAAATTCCATTCAGCTATAGGTGGTTGATTTCCATATGAATATCTTCCTTCTCTATCAATAGAACTAAATACTGTTTCCGGATCATATGTATCCATAAAGGCACAAGGTCCATAATCTATAGTTTCTCCACTAATAGCCATGTTGTCAGTATTCATAACTCCATGAATAAAACCGATTAATTGCCATTTTGATATCAATGAAGCTTGCCGTTTAATAACTTCTTGGAGTAAAAAAATATAAGGATTCTCTAAGTTATCAATATCAGAAAAATGACGTTTAATAGTATAATCAGCTAGTGATTTGAGTTCCTCTATAGTTCCCCACTTTGCAGCATACTGAAAGGTAGCGACTCTAATATGGCTTGAAGCTACCCGAGTTAGAATAGCACCTGAGAGCACTTTTTCTCTAATTACAGGTTCTCCAGTTGTCACTACTGCTAGACTCCGAGTTGTTGGAATTCCAAGACCTTGCATTGCTTCACTAATAATATATTCACGCAACATTGGTCCAAGCGCTGCTCTTCCATCACCACCTCTAGAGTACGGTGTTCTGCCTGATCCCTTTAGCTGAATATCAATTTTTTCACCACTTGGCGTAATTTGTTCACCAAGTAATATAGCTCTACCATCACCTAACATATTAAAATAGCCAAATTGATGTCCTGCATAAGCTTGTGCAATAGGTAAACTGCCTTCTTCTATTTTATTTCCAGCAAAGATTGCTACATTGTCACTATCGTGAAGAAATTCTGCCTTCAGCCCTAATGATTCTGCAAGCGGCTGATTAAGAATAACTAATTTAGGCGCCTTTACAGGTGTTGGATTTTGCTTGCTAAAAAGTGTTTTTGGCAAATCAGCATAAGTATTATCTAATTTCCATCCTGTTTCTGATTTTATTTTTATATCTTGCATTATATCTCTCCTTTCTTCTTTTGTATTTTATTTCTTTTATTTTATAATTAAAAACGATATATAACCAAAAGTATTTTTCTTAATTTCTATCATATTTACATAATTACAGCCCTTTTTATTATCTGCTTATGTCCAATTATTATACTCTTGTAAATAATCACAGCAATAATACTTTTCACTTTTTAAATAATTGCCGAATACTATTTATTCAATATAAGTTCAACTTCTACTAATTATCCTAATAATTAATATAGACAGTAAATCTAATTTAATAAATTTACTGTCTAACAAAGATTTATATTATCTAAACGTATTTTTCATCATTTTTCATTTCAAATATTTTTGTTATCTCTTATATTTATCTTGTTTAAATTGACATTAAGATTGAGATATAAGACTTCCTGTTACAGAGAATGTTCCATATTTTGTATCAACAGATGCTGACAATAGATTACCATTTAAAATACCTTTAGCAGAATATTTTAACTTGGCCAATAGAATTTTTATTTCTCCAGAAAATTCAAAATTGTTTCCATGAATTCTTCCGTTATTGAATTTGCTTTTAAATCCCATTCCATCAATTGCTCCTGTTAAAGATTCACCATTTATTACAAAAGTAATTCTGCCCTGCTGACTACCAAATGGAGCATTTAATACAACATCATATATTTTTGTCAATTTAGCTGCACCCCTTTTTCTTATCTAGATTGTTTATTATATATTAGAATATGATAATTATTCATTAAATTCTTCTATTAAAATAAAAATTTAATTTTAATTTCCTAAATTTAAATCACAATATGCCAAGGCAGCTAATTCTATAAGCAATTCTTTTATAAAAATATTTTACCAATTCTAAATTTAAATAATATTAATTCCATTTAAAATGCAAAAATCTTGAATTGTTTAGATTTCACACAGCACTTCGCATTATTAATTATTTTAATGCTAATTAAACTCTCATTACTTCAACCACTTTATGAATTCATTATACTTTAAATGAACTCTAAATCCAGTTTCATCAAATTTATATTTAGTGTTTTCAAGGGGTGATTTACCATAAGCCAAATTCATACCGATAGAATAAAGAGCTTCAGCAAGATCGCTAGGTTCTACAACAACAGTTCCCGACATAAAACCTTTTTTTATAAAATCTTTAGCAGTTGGCATGCCGTCAATACCTACAACTGGAATTGTTTTAGATTTACCGCCTTTGTTGTATCCATATTTCTGCAAAGCTTCAACCGCTCCTATTGCCATCGCATCATTATTTGAAACTATTGCTTCAATTTTGTCACCATATTTAAGAAATAATGACTCCACAGCACTTTGGGCACAATCTTCCATCCATTCACATGATGGAGAAGCAAGTTCCTCTGTTTTTATTCCAGCATCATTAAGCGCTAAAATTGAGTATTTTGTCCTTAACGATGTTAGAGGGCTTCCGATTCTACCTTTTAGCATAATATACTGCAATGCATCATCGTGATTTTTATCTATTATCTGCTTATTGGATCTCCATTCATTAACAAGAATACTCCCTTCCATAGTACCTGATTGTTCAAAATCAGCACCGACAACAACAAAACGTTTATATGGTTTAACAAAGTTTATTATTTCTTGTACTGGATCAGGGTTCAAAATTATAGGAATATCTTTTTCCATTATTTTGCGCAAAGTACTTTCTACATCTTTTAAATTGGGAGAGATTATACTTATAATAAAAAGATCAAAGTCTTGCGAAAGAGCTTTCTCTATGCTTTCATTTTGTTTAGCCTGATTGTCTTTAGCATCAAAAAACGTAAACTTGACTTTGTCTTCATTTTCTTTTTCAATACGTTCTAAATTTTCTTTAAGAAGAGAAATATACATAGCGCTAGAGTTATCCGAAAACACTGCTATTTTAATAGGAGTGTTTTTACTTAAATTGGGGATAGCACATACATTTTTTGTTGAAGTATCTAATGATGTAATTATTAATAAAACTAAAATTATAAATGTTATTATTTTTTTTAAGATGCTCATTATAGATCCTCCATTTTTTTCGCCGAGTTATAGTATTTAAATTTATCATGTGTTTTAATATAAAAAATATTCTTAATTTAAAGTAATTAGGTTATAATTATATAAACTTAAAAAGTGCAGTACCAAAACATATTTTTAGTACCGCACTTTTTTCATTCTACAAACTTATAGTTGCCATTTATTACATTTCAGTTCTAGGAATTCCTCTTACAGGTTTATGTCTTTTCCTATTTTTTGCTGGCATAGATGTATTTGTGGTATTTGACGAATCATTTTCATTATTATTTGTAATAAATTTATAGTTTGTCATTTTTTCTCACCTCATTTTTTAGTTTATACCTTTTCTAATTTTTATATTCATGATCAAAAATGAAATACTATCTAAATATTATTAGAAATATATATCAGAAAATTCAACATTAATGGCATTTATTAACCTGTTATCATATCTTTGTGATATTTTACTTTCTTCATTAACTATCTCCTCTTTAATAGGTAAAGTTATAGTAAACTTACTTCCACATCCGACTTCACTCTCAACTTCTATTTCTCCTTCTAATATAATTACTAACATCTTTACAAGAGCTAATCCAATACCACTACCTTCTGCTAACCTCGAAAGATTATTTTCAACTTGTCCAAATCTATGGAATATTACCTTATGTTTCTCTTTTGGTATGCCAACCCCAGTGTCAGTTACAGATATATCTACTGTTTTATCATTGCTATTTTCTTTAAGCTCAACAGTTATTGAGCCTCCTTCAGGTGTAAATTTTATAGCGTTTGATAATAAATTTAAGATTATACGTTCGTATTTTTCATCATCTATTGAAATATTTTTATTATTAACATTAGTTTTAAAATAAAGGTTAATTCTCTTTTGATCCGCATAAACTTTTATTGATTCTGTAATTAATCTTGTTAAAAACACAATATCCAAATATTTCAAATTTAATTTAAACTGATCCGATTTTAATTTTGTAATATCTAACAAATTATTCACAAGTCTCAATTGTCTAAATGTATTGCGTTTTATGCTTCCAATAAGTTTATTCACTGATTCAGGAATTTCACTAATATACACATGTTCAATCAATTGTATAGCTGAATAAATAACATTTATTGGCGTTTTAAATTCATGTGTGATTAAAGTTATAAATTCATCCTTCATTGCTAAATCTTTTTCAAGAAACTCTCTTTGTCTCTTTTCTGATTCATATAATAATTCTTTTTGTTCGGTTATCTTTAGATTTTGCTTTCTTAGCAATAGTTCACGCTCTATTGCATCAACTACAGTAGTTAATGTCATTAAAAAAAATGGATTATGAAGTATAATCGCAGTCATAATACATATACTTCCTAATAAATTACCATCATCTGAATAATGAAATGGAACTCCATAACATGCACTGTCTTGAAAGCATTTATGATAGTGATTGCTTCCTATTAGTTGTATTGGATGGTTTTGCTTAAGTGTTAAACTAACTACATTTGTACCCATTTCCTCTTCTCGAAATTGTATACCCGGCTTAACTCCAAATTTAGACATTGTTTCCCTAATAGATTTATCTCCAAGAACATCTAGCAAATATCCATCTTCATCTGTAATTGTTATCAATACAGGCGTGCCTTCTAATAATTTTATCATCTTATTACTAAAAAATTTGACAACTTCTAGAATTTCGTCATAGGCATCTCTTTTTTGTCCTAATTCCAATTCAGACATAATATTCTTAGGCATTTTAGGATTATTTGAGTCCAACCCTAACTCAAGACATTTCTTTTTTGATTCTATAATATAACTTGCTTCTTGATCGCATTCGCGTTGAAACATATATTGCTACCCCCTGAAAAAGAAAATCAGTAACTCAATATATACTCATTAAAATAAGATTCCTAACTACTTTACTAATTAAAAAAACTTTATGTATTAATAATATCAAATATGTATTAGTGTTATTAACATAGAAACTTATCTTAAATTAAATGGAATTTTGATTTTAACGAAATAAAATTTTATGAGTTACTATGAAATATAGTAAACAAAAAGAAATTAATATACATACATGTATATTAATTCACTTTTTTACACAATTTTCTTATGTAATTATAACACTAACACTCTTTAACTGGAATAACAATTTTATAAAAATAGGAAAATGGTCAACTTATCCTTTAAAGATTATATCATATATTGTTGAAGAAGCTTATAAAAAGTACAGCACTAAATTTAAATCTAATACTGTACTCAAAATATGATATCAATAATATTTACTACATACTCATTTTCTAATCATGGTAATTTAACTTTAAAATTTTAATTAAAGTTATTGAACTTTACATTCCAAATTTTCAGCTAGTTAATGATAAATTATAATATTTTTTCAGACTCGAATGCTTTCCATGGAATATTAACCTTGCCATCTGAATTTATAATTTCATCAATATGAGTTATCATTGGAAAATCACTAAGTTTAACTACTCCTCTTTCTGCTAGACAACGCACGTATTTTGCAGCACGGGTAGCAATAACTACTGATTCTAATGTAACTCCTTTTAATTGTTCCATAGCTTCCTCAAATGAAAATCCTTGGCCTAATAAGGTTCCTATTCTACGAGTACGTCCACCAAATACAGTTACATATAAGTCGCCGCCAAAATATATAATGTTTTCTTCTCCTCCACCGACTATTTCAAGAATACGTTTGGCTTCCTTTATGCTTTGTCCAAAAAGTGCAGCCTGAGAATTATAATGCTCTTTTCCGGAACCATCAGCTCCAATGGCTAACCCAATAGCTAGCGATACGCCTAAAGCATAAGCATTCTTTAGAGCTACTGCACATTCAACACCTACAATATCTGTAGATAAGCTAATATGGTAGTATGATGTTTCAAATAAACTCTTAAACTTTCTAAGTAAATTTATGTCATCTCCGCAAAATACAACTTCAGAATTATCTTTATCTGCAAGTTCATAACTAGTACATGGGCCGCCAACGGCGCTAATAGATAGTTTTTTATTAGAAGGAAGTTTACTTAAAAAGTATTGAGGATAATTTATCATTTTGCCATCCTCTTCGGTAATCATTCCTTTTGTTATTGAAAGAATAGGAATCTCTTCAGGTATAATAGGTAATATATTGTCTGCAAACCAGTCGACACCAAAGCTGCTGACTCCGCAAATAATAAGTTCTGCTCCATCTATTGCTTCATTTACATCTTCAATTTGATAGTATTCAATTCCTGTTTCAGGTAATTGACGTTTTAATGTCGAATGAAAACCTGTAGCCTTTGCTGTATTTATGATTTCTCTATCTAACGGTGTACCCACAAGTCTTATCTTATTATTATTTTCGGTTGCTGGAAAAGTTAGTGCAGATGCCATTTGACCTGCTCCAATAATTGTTATAATGCTCATAATATTGCCTCCTAATTTTGAATATTAACTTCTTTTTAATTTTTCAAAACTCATAGAATACAATTACTTTCCATGAATTTTCAATACTTTTTTAACATACAATGACTAGATAAAATTCTTCTAATCATCAAGGTCTTAAATAAAGCTTTCATAAAACTGCATCAGCTCTTCACCAATATATTTAATTGATGAGAATACATAATCTGCAGTTATGTCAGATTCTCTGTACATAGCTTCTGATGTCTCACCACTTAATACAAGAACGCTAGTTATTCCTGCATTCACTCCAGTTTTAATGTCAGTGTAAAGTCTATCTCCTACAATTGCCACTTCTTCTTTTTTAAGCCCATACTTTTCAATAATAGCCTCTACTATATATCCATATGGCTTCCCTATAACCACAGGAGAAATACCTGTGGATGATTCAAACATTCTTATCATAGAGCCAGTATCGGGCATATATTTGCTATTTTCAATTGGACAATTGAAATCTGGATGAGTAGCTATAAATGGTACTCCATCTCTTATATAATCACAAGCTGTCCATATTTTTTCATAAGTTAGTGTAGTGTCAAACCCAAGAACTACATAATCCGGTTTGTCATTTTTGTCCTTAACTAGTATAAAGCCAGCCTTTTCAAATTCTGCCATAAGTGGTTCTGTACCCATGAGATATATCTTGTTACCTATGCAGTTTTTCTTCATATACCATATGGTTGCTTCACCAGATGTGTAAATCTGTTCTTCATCAACATAACAGCCAAGTGCTGAAAGTTTTTGCTTATAAGTTGATTTATTTTTCGAAGAGTTATTTGTTAAGAATATAAATTTCTTTTGTTGACTTTTTAAAATGTCTAGAAAGTCTAGAGCTCCATCAATAATTGTATTTCCAAGATAGAAAGTCCCGTCCATATCTAATAAAAAACATTTAATATCTTTTAACTCATTCATTTTTACCTCCATATTAAAACGCATAATTGTCTTATATGTTGTTGGATTTAGGCACATGAAAGAAAATAACAAGTCCAAAATGCCAAGCCTATTTTTGATTGGTCTCATAGCAAGTCTATTAGGTAATCTGCTGAAGAAGCATGATGGAAAATAGGCTTGGCAGATGAATTTGTTATTTTTTTGATTGTGCCTTATACAATTTATCAGCAATTAAATTAGCAATTTCATCTGTTAATCCAAGATTATCGATTAAATGCACAACGCCATATCTTGTTCTTATGTCCTTTGCAGCAATAAAAGTCTTAATAAATAAATTCTTATCTATTCCAATCTCTTCTGGATGCCATACACATCCACCATCCTGTAGTATTTTCTTTACTTTCTCAGAACTTGGAACTAGAGTATGTCCAATATCAAGAATTTCTTTCCAGTTTGCTGCTATCTTTTCTGCATTTTCTTGTCTCCTATCAGGATCCAATTCAATTGCATCCTTTTTATAGTTAATTACATTAACTGCCACTTTACCAAATACGCTTTCAATATTTTGTCTCCATTTATTCATATCGTAGTATCTGAATCTTTTCTTAGCCATAACACTTTCTATATCTATATCCTTTAATGCTTCAAATAACATAGCCATTACAACTGTACCTACTCCAACAAAATTTCCATGTACCCATTTTTCTTCACTATTTCTTGTATGAAACATTATTTCCCATCCATGAGCAATATGATGCTCAGAACCTGATGCAGGTCTTGAAGAACCTGACATTCCTATAGTTATTCCCGACAATACTAGCGCATCTGTTATATTTTTTACTACTTCATCATCCCTTTCTGGAATCCTTGGTGCAGCAGCAACACACTTATTTACTGTAGATTGAACCATATCCGCAATAGTCTTACAATAATACTCCCCTGTTAAGAGGTTTGTAATTGACCAGTCTGCGAGAGCAGTATATTTACCTAATACGTCCCCAAGTCCTGAACAAAGTAAATACATTGGAGCATTCTTCATAATGTCAATATCCGCATATATTCCATAAGCATAGGCTGCTTTATGAGATTCTTTGAATCCATCTGTAATTAAAGGCGATACTACAGATGCATATCCATCCATAGATGGTGCAGTACATACTATGGCATAAGGCACATGTGCTCTGTAAGCGACATACCTGCAAATGTCATTTATAACGCCTGAGCCTACACCAAGTATAAGTTCTGTATCATCTTCTATTTCTATTAAAACTCTTCCAAGAGCATATACATCAGGCAATAAGTGTTCCTGTGGAAACACATATTTCTTTAATAAAAAATCATTATTTAATGTTTCTTCAACTCTTTTTCCTGCTACATCATATGTGTGTACATCCTGTATAATTAATATTTTTTTATCCTTAAACTCTTTTAGGAATTCTGGAAGCCGTTCTATTATATTACTTCCTATTTTTACAGAATTAATTTCTACACTGTGCCTTTTTCCACATTCACACTTAAAATCCATTCCAATAAGTTCTTCTACTTTTAAATTTGTTACTTCCACTATAACCATCATCCTTTCCTTGTAAATATCCAATGGCATTAAAGAGTACTAATAAGCACTCTTTAACAAATTAGGTTATTTAATCTTATCTGATGTCTAGCCACTGTAACACTCCCATCTTCTATTAAAGTGAGAGATAACAGTGGCACGACCCTAGATAACTTCAACTAACCTTCAGTGGGAGGTTTACCCTCAAGGGGTACCTAGAAAACTCCCTCTGAAGCTAAGTTTCACTTTATAGACTTCCTGTGAATAATTGGAATATCTTAATTACTATCCAGTTTAAGAAATTTCCTCCCATATCTAAACTTGAAATAGTTGATGTTCCTGCCGGCATTGTAAATTGAGCCATTTGAGCCATTTGAGTATGGAATCCCGAAATATTTGTTGCCATTAGTAATCCTAATGCCATAACAATTGTACCTGATATAACTGAGTGAACTATATTACCTTTTGCTGCACCAACTATAAAGGCAACATAAAAACATATTGTAGCTAAATCTCCAAAAGGTAGAACTTGATTTCCAGGTAATATTACTGCTAAGAATAATGTAATAGGAACTAATACAAGTGCTGTTGCAATAACTGCTGGATGTCCAACAGCTACTGCTGCATCCAAACCAATTGTAAGATTTCTATCTTTCCCAAAATTTTTCTTTTGCAAGAATTCTCTAACTGATTCTGAAACAGGAATTAAACCTTCCATAAGTATTCTAACCATTCTAGGCATTAAGAACATGACACCAGCCATTGAAATACCTATCTGCAAGATTTTATCTACACCATAGCCAGCAAGAATTCCAAGTACAATACCAAGAATAAGTCCCATCATCATAGGTTCTCCAAAAACGCCGAATCTTTTTTGAATAGTTTCTGGGTCTGCTTTTAAATTTTTTATGCCTGGAATTCTTTTTACTACACTAACAATAGGAATTCCTATAAGACCACAAGCTGCAGTTGAACCGGTTGGCAATGATACTCCCTCAAGTCCAAAGAATTCTTGAACCATTGGAGCTGTTTTATCTGCAATTTTAATAACAGCAACTTCGTATAAAATACCAGCCAAAATAGCAAGTAACCAGTTACCATTAGTTAATACGTATACACTTGCACCAGCTGCAGTAAAGTGCCAATAATTCCATATATCAATATCAACTACATTTGTTGTCTTTGTAGCTAACATTACTAAATTTACTAGCATAGCTATTGGAATCATTATTGCTGCTATAGGAGATGCCCAGCTTATTGCAGCTGCTGCTGGCCAGCCTACATCTATTATGCTTAGCTGTAATCCATATCTAGTAACCATTTGTTGTGCTGCGCCACCAAGATTTGTTGTAAGCAATCCAACAACCAAATTTATACCAACAAAGCCGATACCAATTGTAATACCTGATCTAAATGCTTTTTTAAATCCTTGTCCAAATATAATACCAATGATAGTAATTGTTAATGGCAGCATAACAGTTGGTCCTAAGTTCAAAATGTATTGCACTACATTTAATAACATTTTCTTTCCCCCTATATTATCAAATTTTATTTACTTTTATAAATTTTCAATTAAGTGTTCATATTATAAATTTATATATACGATTTAGTTTTTGAAGAACAAAATCGCAGGCGACTGTGGAGCCGGAGATTTTTTTACGCATCTGCCTTTTCGAACGCATGTGAGAAAAATCTGGCAGGCGAATATATTTTCTTTTTTATTCTCTTTTAAAAGTCAACCTTCTGAATTAACCTTTCTTATAGGTTATCCACAGATTGTCCATTGATATAATTTACTAGAGAATAAAAAATACTATTAATTAAGATGTGTTGTCCTGAGCTTCAAATACATAATTTTATGTGCTATAATAATTAGTAGTCCAATTAAATTTTTTATATAGGTCCACCTTTAAAGTGGCCTATCTTTTTTTATTTCAAAGCATCTATAATTCCTTGGTCAACTTTTCCTGGATTAATGTTAGTTAGATAGTTCATAGCATTAATTACAGGGAATTTATAATTTCGTGATGAAATTGTAGTTGTTACTAAAAGATCTGCTTGATCTTCATAACCTGCCACCTCTGAAATCTTGCATTGTATAATTCTCGCATTAATCCCATTAGTTTTAATCAAGTCTTCCACCTTTTTACATACAACTGTTGAAGTTGCAATTCCTGTACCACAAGCTACTAATATTAATTTTTGTTTGTCCATTTTTTTGCCTCCTTAAAATAAAATCATATAATTTAAATAATTGCTCATTAATTATTCGCAATTACAATTAAAGCTTGAAACGATATCATACACCTCGTCGCTATTTTTTGCTTGAAGCATATTTTCGAGAATGCTTTCATTCTGGATTAAAAACATTAATTGCTGTAACATTACTATCTGACTATGAGGTTCATTTAAAGCCATAGTAAATACTATATTAACATCTACACTTCCATTTCCATCCATGCTATTAAATCTCACTGGATTTTTTAGTGTTGCAATGGCTATTGCTGGTTTCTTAACATGTATGGCATCTGTATGGGGTATTGCAACATTGTATTTTCCAAGTAATAAACCTGTAGGAAATTTACTTTCTCTATTTACTAACCCATTAAAAAAGGAATCTTCTACAAATCCTGCTTCTAATAATATTGGAGACATCTTCTTAAAGACATCCTCTGCTGATCTAGCTTCAAGATTATTTACTACTAAATCTCTTCTTAAAAATTCTTTAATACTTCTAGTCATTTAACTTCCTCCTTTTTTGTAAGTATTTTATACGTTTTCATCCATGATTACATCTTCATAATATTTACAAAGCAATTATCATGCCAAAACTATGTTGAAAAGGTAATAATATATATTTTTAAACCCAACTTTAAATTTAGCTTCAAGGTTATTTAACGCTAAATTTCTTCTCAAGAGTTTCTAAATGCTTCAAGTCATTAAACTACCTCCTTTTTTGTATAAAATTTCTTTAATATTTCTAGTAATCATACTTCTTCTTCACTTGATGTTGTTTTTATATTTGATTACATCTTCACAATATTTCTAAAGCAATCGCCGTGCCAAAACTATGCTGAAAAGGTAATATATATTTAAAAATATAAAGTTACAAGATAAAATTTTTACTTTTTACCTTGTAACTTAAAATAGTTATTAGATTTTTAATAATATGTCTGAAATCTCTTTTGGAGAATTTGATTTTCTTAATTTATTAGCTACTTCTGTCTTTGATAAGGTATCAAATAATTGTCTAACCACTTTTCCATCATTTTCTTTAAGTGCCAACATAATCACAACGTCTACCATACAATTATAATCCCATAAAATAGGATTATTAAGTTTAAAAATAGCTATAGATGATTTTTCAACGAATTCTGATAGGCCATGAGGTATTCCAAATGTTCCTTCAAACAAGGTTCCTCCAAGCATTTCTCGCTTATACACACTCATTGTAAAATTCTCACTAACTCTTCCTTTTGATATAAGAAGACTACACATCTCATCTATTAAATCACTTTTGGTAAAGCTATCATTATTAACTTTTATTAATTCCTCATCAATTACATTTATTAAAGGATTAAACTGTTTCTTATTTATTCCAAGGAATTCTTTTAATCTTAATTTACCTGATTCTTTTAAAATATCCTGAAAAGATATAAATGGAATACTTTCTAATTCAGGATCTATAGTTCCGACTATTGCAGCTATATCATGATCTCTACTAATTTTAATTATTTCATTTTGAGCATTATCTTTATTTATAATTCCAACTGATATAATTCTTAAGTTCTTATTTGTATTTCCTAGTACTACATCTTCAAGATACTTTTTTATTTTTAACGCGGTCCCTTCACCTGTTATACATATTGTAATTATAGTTTTAGTATATTTATTCGCCCCTTTAACTTTCCCAACGTAAGCCTTGTCTCCATCAAGAGCTTTAGAAATTTCGTATAAGTTACTATTCTCCATTAATGATCTTCTAACTGCTTCTAATACCATTACAGTATCTACCCTACCAATAACTCGAGTTGGAATTCCTGTTTCTTTTGTTATTATTTCCCCAAATGTAACCAGTGATCCCATATCAACCAATATCAAGCATCCTTTACCTTCATTAACTCTTTTAACCACTTCTATAGCTCTTTCAAGTAAAGTTTGAGGATTTTCATCTAGTGACATTTCAATTCCAACTGCAAGATTTGTACCTAATAGTTTATTTGCTACATCGACCATACCACAAGCAACATGTCCATGGCTTAATACAATAACAGCCACTCTACTTACATTTTTATCCACCTCAGAAAACGTTTTTAGGTACATGGCAATAAAGCCTATTTCGTCTTCTGGAAGTTCAATATCTAAGCTATTATTTATTTCTTTAGTTAATATTTTTGCAATTCTGTATTCATTGTAATATTCCTTCTTTATATAATCTGATTCAGGATTCCTTACTATTCTTCCCTGTTTTAGTCGTTCATAAGTTGAATTCAAATGCATTGCTACACAATAATAAAAATTTTCCTGGATATTTTCTATATATTGTTTTGCAATATCAGTTACTTTTTCAACCACATTTAATATTTTTTCATCTATTATATTTTTTAGTTCTTCCTTTGGAAAAAACATATTTGATTCTATATTTTTTGCAAACTTACTTAAATTGAATTCCACTTTGCTCCACAATATTTTATTAATTTCATCTTTACTTAACCCCTGCTTTTCAAGTTTATAATACTTTTCCTCTATATTACTATATATTCCATCAGGTAACATATATCTATCATCTTTGGATTTCTGTGTCACAACATCATTAGGATTAACAACCAAATCTTCATTAAAAATATCTTCTGACACTAGTTCTCTATCCTTAACACTTAATATTTCTAGAGGAACATGCTTAGGCAAATCTTTTATATCAATAGCAACTTCATTTGAATTATTACTTAAGGAATTACAAAAACCTCTTGCACATGCAACTTGTATATCACTTCGCAGCTGTCCTATGTTCCCTGGACAATTGTATAATAGTAACGATCTAATGACTTCATATCGTATGGTAATTTCCTTTCCAACTCTAGCTGATTCTTGTGAAAAAAAACTTTTAATCAAAACATATTTTTCATTAACGGGCCTGTTGTTAATAGACGGAAGTTCAATTATCATTGGAATTCTTCTTCTGAATGTTAGTAGCAAGGATGATTTTGGATCTTCTGTTGTTGCTGCAATTATCATTACATTTGCTGTCCTACTATTTTCAGTTTCACCAAGCCTTCTGTACTTTCCCTTATCCAACAGATAAAACAATATTTCCTGACCTTCGCTTGGTAATCTATGGACTTCATCTAAGAATAGTATCCCATTGTTTGCTTTCTCCACTAATCCAACTTTATCCGTGATGGCGCCAGTAAAAGCACCTTTACTGTAACCAAACAATTGAGAAAGAAGTAATTGTGGATTATCTACATAATCAGCACAGTTAAAAAGTACAAATGGTGCATTCTTATTAAAATGCGAAGAACTAATAGCAAAATTATACATAGCCTCTGCAAAAAAACTTTTTCCAACACCAGAAGCTCCAAGCAAAAGAGTATGGAGCCCATGAGGTGGATATAACACTGCTGCTTCTGCTTGACTAATTGCATTTTTTAACGAGCCGTGATATCCTATAATATTTCTTAAATAATTAGTGTTACTTTTATCGCCCTTATTTGAATTATCTATATTGGAGCTATTATTAATTTCAGTCCCATCTTTATCAACTACTGATTTAACTGTTATAAAATTTTTCGGTTGATTTTTATTTAAATTTGATTTTTCAGCAGCATTCTGCGGAAAAACTTCTGAAATTATACTTTTTTTAATCTGCGATACTGAATATCTAGAAATATCATATCCAAGAATAGATAGTCTTTTGCATAACTGCCTATCTGAAATATCTTTATCTTCAATAATTATTTCCTTTATATCACTATATAGAATTGCTTCTTTTCTTTGGCGAGAATTATTTATATTTTTTTCTGTTCTAAATTGAGTTATATATTCTCTAGTCGTATTTACTAATTTAGCAATATCACTGTCGGTTAATGGCTTTCTTTTATCCTCATTTTCAATTAAATCTAGTATTTTATTTTCCAGCAAAATTCTCCCCCCAGTATTAGTGTAATTATATATGTTACAAAAATAATTCTTCATCATAATTCTAAAAATATTTCAAGAATTTTAGCCATAATTGTGAATTGTGCATTGCAACATATATATTATTTAAAACTCTATGAATAATCGTTAGTAACAATTATATTATAAATCATTTTACTACTTTTTCCATATATTTAGGTTCACTTATTTTGCCATAATACATTAAATTTACAAAAATATTCCGACTTAAATGCAGTATTGTTAAAAAAGCTCTGCTTTTTGTATAGTTATTTATAATACTAAACTACTCTAGTACCATGTATTTCAACTGCACCTGTATATTCCAAGAGAAAATCTCTATTTTCCTTATTAACGCCTTTTCCTGGCATTATTGAAATTCTACCGTCTGCATATTTAACTAAATCTTTTAAACACTCTTTTCCAGCCATAGCGTTTTCACATCCGCCCTTAGTAAGTATTCTATCTATTCCTAATTTAATTATTTCATCTACGGCTATCTTTTTATCCTCAACTTCGTCAAATGCCATATGAAAAGTTATTGTCATAGGCTTTGCCAAATTAACTAACTCCTCTATTATTTCTTTATCTACCTTAGAATCTTTTACAGAACCAATTACCACCCCTTGAACTCCAAGTTCTTTGCACATCTTCACATCGTATTTCATTATTTCTAGTTCTTCTTTTGTGTAAGTGAAATTTCCACCGCGTGGCCTTATAATAACCATAACTGGTATATCTATATCCTCAACAATTTTTCTTATTGTTCCGTAACTTGGAGTTGTTCCTCCCTCCATCAAATTATCACAAAGTTCTAGTCTATTAGCTCCTCTTTCGGCAGCTAAAATCGCCTCATTATAATTCCCCACACATGCTTCAAATATTTTCATAACTTGCCTCCTATTTTCTTACTCGAGTTTTTTATAAACTTATAAATTAATCCCTATGTATAACCATAATTAACTAATAAATTAATTTTTTATTCTACTAGTCTATACGTAGAACTTGTCTATATTTTAACATTTCTCGGTCACTCAAATAAATACATATATAAATTCCTAAAAAAATATTTATAATAAATTTTTATCTAACTTATGAAAACATTTAAATTGGCCTTACCAATTATAGAAATGTATGTTATAATTTGAGTGTAAATACAATTATTTTTATTTAGGGAGGTTATTTTATGGCTTCGATCGAGATTCCATACTCAACAAAATCTTTAAAAATAAACATTGATGATAAAAATCTAAAGGGCATTTTAGTTTCCAAGGCAAATACCTATAAAGCTGATATTTCACAAAATGATATAGTGAATAAGGCTCTTGATAATTGCATAGGTAGTAAATCTTTAGAGGAATTAGTAATTGGTAAAAATAATATGGTTATTATAACTAGTGATCATACACGACCTGTTCCTAGTAAAATTACCATGCCAATTTTATTACAAAGAATAAGAAACGTTAATCCCAATATAAACATAAAAATTCTTATAGCCACAGGCTTTCATAGACCAACAACTAGAGAAGAAATGATAAATAAATTCGGACAAACCATCGTTGATAACGAGGAGATTATAAACCATATTTCAACAGATGAAAATAGTTTAATAAATGTGGGAACATTACCTTCTGGTGGTGAGTTATTCCTAAACAAATTAGCGATGGAAACCGAGCTCCTAATAGCAGAAGGTTTTATAGAACCACATTTTTTTGCCGGATTTTCTGGTGGAAGAAAAAGCATATTACCTGGAATAGCTTCAGCAAAAACCATAATGGCAAATCACTGTTCTGAATTTATTAACAGCAATCATGCAAGGACTGGAATTATAAAAGATAATCCTATACACAAAGATATGCTCTATGCTGCTGAAAAAGCAAATCTTGCATTTATACTAAATGTAGTTATAGATGAAGATAAGAATATTATAAATGCTTTTGCTGGTGATAGTAAACTTGCTCACGAAGAAGGTTGCAAATTTGTTATGGAACTTTCCAGTGTAAAAAGTATACAAGCTGACATTGCAATTTCAAGCAATGGTGGATATCCACTAGATCAAAATATATACCAAGCTGTAAAGGGTATGACAGCTGCAGAAGCTACATGCAGGAAAGATGGAGTAATTATTATGATAGCCGCTTGTAACGATGGACATGGTGGTCAATCTTTTTATGAAACTATAGCAAATTCAAAATCTCCTGAAGAACTTCTTGAACAAATATTAAAAGTTCCTAGAAATGAAACAATTCCTGATCAATGGGAGATTCAAATTTTAACACGAATTCTATGTAATTACACTGTAATCGTTGTTACAGATATGTGTGATCCGAATATGATTAAGAGCATGCATATGAAACATGCTTATACTTTTGACGAAGCATTAAACATTGCATATGACATAAAAGGTAAAGATGCTGATGTTGTAGTTATTCCAAATGGTGTAGGTGTGGTTGTCAAATAATAATCAATAACTTATAACAATATTAAAAAGCTGGTATTTTTTAAACAAAAGTACCAGCTTTTAAAATATTACTTCGAAGCATTTTTGCTAACAATCTCAGATATAAATATCATAAAAAAAGTTTTACTATTTATGATTCACTAATGTTACGTATATATGTATCATATGGAAATGGTATTATGATTTCTCCGTCAACAACTTTGTAATCGGTATTTTCTGTTGGGCTTAAATTTTTAATTAAATTCATTCCAACTTTATATAAAACTTCAGCTTCAATCCTTGGATCTTGAATAACAGTTCCAGTCATGATTCCTTTATCAATTAAATCTTTTGCTTCTTGTAAGCCATCAATTCCAACAACGGCTATATTTTTTGACTTATTATCCTTGTTATAACCATATTTTTGCAATGCCTCAATAGCGCCTATTGCCATAGCATCATTGTTTGAAATTATTGCTTCAATTCTCCCATTATATTTAAGGAACAAATTATCAATGGAACTTTTAGCTAAATCCTTAGACCAATTAGCATTTACTCTAGCAAGTTCTTGTGTCTTTATTCCAGAATCATTAAGTGTTGATATTGCATATTTACTTCTATCAATGGGCTGTGGGTCATCAGATGGACCTTGCAACAAAACATACTGTAATATATTATCACCATTTGCATCTAAACTGCTTTTATTTTTATTCCAAAAATCAGCAATGATTTTACCTTGAGCAATGCCAGCTTTTTTCGAATCAGGAGTTACAAAAACAACTTTCTCATATAATTTAGAAGCTCTTGATGCTACTTCAGGTATAATATTCATTAGTATTAAAGGCTTATTCTTTTGCTTAATCTTGTTAATGGCACCTTCTACAACATTTTCTCTTCTGTCTGGTAAATATAATATAAATAAATCATATTTTGTTTGTAAAGCAGCATCTAATATTTCATCTTGTATTGCTATATTGTTCTTCGGATTTAAAAAAGTAAATTTCACTCTATTTTGATTCTCATTTTCTATATTTTTTAAGCTTTCAATAACTTTCATAGTAAATGGATCATCAGTTACGAAAAATATTACTGCTATATTAGACACTCTACTAGTGTTAAGATCCAAACTTGCTATTGTTTTAACTTGAGTTATAGATACCAATAAAAAAATAGTTAAAGTTAGCAATATTATCGCAATTCTTTTATTTAATATTTTCATTATAATGCCTCCCATTAGATATAAATACTCAAAATTATATATCTACTCTTGATTAGGTTGCATATAAATATAAAATTTATTCAAAATTAATCATTTAGAAATAAAAGGATTCTAAAAATATTGCAAAAATTTTAGCCGTAATTGTGACTTGTGAAATGTGCATTGTGAATTTCAACATATATATAGCCATATCCTATAATGAATGATGCTAACAAAAGAATTCATTAATAAAATATGGCCAAAACTTTTAGATAATATTATTTATACATATACTCTCTAGTCCAATGTAAATTATTATTTACTCCTTTGCCAAATAGAAATTGGTGTATATGAACATTTCCACTATTAAAAGATGCTGCACAGGCATTTAAATATAATCTCCACATTCTTATAAATGTTTCATCCTTAGTCTTTCTTATTTCAGGCAAAGCATTTTCAAAATTACTTGCCCAATGTTCTATTTTTTTTTCATAATGCAATCTAAGATTTTCTACATCACTTACATTGAAATGTTTATCTGAAATTGAGCAGATCAATTCTGAAACAGATGGAACATATCCATCTGGAAAAATATACTTATATATCCACAAACTAGATTTTAAAAGAGATCCTTGGTTTTAACAAATATATTTTTATATCTTTCTTTATTTATTGAATCTTTCTTAAACTCAATTGCTGTTTGCGGACATAAGTGGATGCACGCCAGACATTGCTCACATCGATGTTCCCATGAAGGTTTTGCTTCTATAATTTCTATATTTTCAGCTGGACATACATTAGAACAAATTCCGCAGCCTATACATTTCTCGCTAACCCAGAAATTTTCATCAATGTTATTTGGGTTAAAATCTTCATACATCTTTTCTTCTTTATATCTGTTTTTTATGACAGGGATATTATTTTCATAATTATTATTAATCATTCTTGCAATATTAATTGTTATCCTTGATTGATTATTCATTCGATTAATGAAATCTTCTTTAGGATGAGGATAATACATAAACCACATATTTCCAGGCATCTCAACACTAAAATTTGCAGAAAGTGATTTTCCTTTACTTCTTAACAGGATATCAATTTGCTCAAAGGTTAATGCAGCATAACTCCCAAAATTAGCTACTGCAAAAAAGTATTTGCCTAAATTAACATCTAAGTTTTTTATAAAATTTGCAACCATTTTAGGAAGCCCTCTATAGTAAACAGGAAAAACAAATCCTATTCTTTCAGAAGTCACTTCATTTATATTCATATTACGTTTGCATATGCGTATCAATCGACAATTGGTGATATTTTCACATAAATCTTTAGCTATCTTCAGTGAATTTCCTGTACCAGTAAAATAATAAATAGTTGTCTCCATTTAAAATCTCCTTAATAAATATTCTATAACTTGAATTTTACAACTCAAATATACATCTTATACAAATTAAGAAGCTATCCATTTTTAGCATGCGGATAGCTCTTATATCTATATTATCTTTTAGTAAAATACTTCTAATTTTTATGATTTCATAGTTTCAGTTTCCTTTTTAATAAATCTATGCTCAAACTCCAATGCTTCCATTGGTTTTCCTATTAAGTAACCTTGAATATAATCACAGTTAAGTTCATTTAGAATCCTAAATTGTTCTTGAGTTTCAATTCCTTCTGCAATAATCTTAAGATTCAGACTATGCCCTAAAGTTATTATTGATCTAACAATCATTACACTTTTATAATCCTTTTCCAAGTTCCATACAAGTGACTTGTCAATTTTTATCATATCAATAGGTAATCTATTGACATAGCTAAGGGATGAGTAGCCTGTACCAAAGTCATCTAAAGATACTCTAACTCCTATTTTTCTTAACTTTTCTAGTATTCCTATGATTGTACCAGAATCCTCCATAGCCTCATCTTCAGTAATCTCCATATTTAAACATCTTGCCGGAAACGAATAATGATTTAATATATTTTCAACCATTGGTATGAACTCAGATTGCTTTAATTGCGAATAAGAAACATTAACTGAAATACTAAATTCACTTCCTCCGAGCTCATGCCATATTTCACATTGCTTACAGGCATTTTCTAATACCCAATTATCAATTGATATTATTTCACCCACACTTTTTGCAATTGGAATAAACTCTATAGGAGAAATAATTTTATCAGCTTGTTTCCATCTAATTAGAGCTTCTGAATATAGCACTTTCATTGATCTTAAACTTATAATTGGTTGATAGTAAATTACAAATTCATTATTTTCCATGGCTTTATTTAATTTCTCTTTGATATTCATTTTATTAAGAAATTCATCATTTATTTTCGATGAATACAAGGCATAATCATACCCACCTTTTTTCTTAACTTCATACATGGCTACATCTGCTTTTCTAATCAATGTATCTGCATCTTTACCATGTTCAGGAAATATACTTATGCCAATACTGGCTCCAACACATAAATTTTCCTCATTATAAATAAAAGGAATTTTCAATGCTTTTTGAATTCTTTCAGCAATTTCCTTAACATAAGTAGTGGATTTTATATCAGTTGTTATAATTACAAATTCATCTCCACCAATTCTGCTTATTATATCAACATTACTTATTATACCTTTTAATGTGTCCGCAACATTTTTGAGAACTTTGTCACCAACTTGATGTCCATAATTATCATTTATACTTTTAAATCCATCTAAATCTATGAAAAGTATTGCGAAACTATTATTTTTAATTTCTAAAAGCATATTAAGGTTTTCTAGCATCATTTTTCTATTAGGAAGTTCCGTGAGAGGATCATAATAGACAAAATGACGAAGTTTCTCCTCAGCTCTTATTTTATCTTGAATTTGATTTTTAAGCATCATATTAGCTTCTTCTAATTTTAAAGTACAGTTCTTTTCCATTTCTAATATTTTTTTTCTTTCCGAAATATCATGTAGTAATATTAATATTCCTAATATATCGCTATATTCATCATATATAATTGTACCTGACAATTCACATGTAATGTTATTTCCATATTTCGTTTCCAAGTTAACTTCTATATTTTTTGCACAAGAATTTTTCGTTATACTACTTAAGTCAAAATCAACATTATCCAGTAATTCACTAAATATTTTTCCTTCTACTTCTTCAATTTTATAATTAGTTACACTTAATGATGCATCATTACAATTTTTAATAATGAAGTTCTCATTTAAAATAAAAATCGGCTCATTTACAGTGTTAAAAATATATTCTGATATATACTTCGGAGTCGTCAACATCAATCTATGCTTGTTTATTGCATAATAAATACCACCTAAAGCTATAGTTCCCGTTAATACTGCTGATGGAAAAATAGTTACTCCTAGTAAAGGCAAAATAAAATCTGTAATTATTCCTATAATAATACTTACTGTACAAGTTATTAAAATAATTTTGTTTTGCTTTTTTACTCTATTCTTCTTAGAATATTTTCCTCTTAAATACAATACTATAACACCTACAAAATCTATTACTATCGCCCATATTATATATAGAATTTGTGGAAACAACTCTGGAGCCACATCAATCCAGCCATAATATTCCTTAGTCATTGCTGAATAAGGTTCTACTATAATGTTTCCAATAAATAATAGTGTAGTTGGAACATATGCTAAAAATTTTATTATTGAAATATACTCAAAATCATCCTCATTATTCAGTAAATATGCAAAGTATAGCCAAAGTCCATTAAAAAAGCAATACCCTAGAACCGAAGAATTTCTCCAAAAAAATGCTGTATTGATATTATCAGATGTTAACATCATTGCATATCCGCCTGACCAAAGTCCAAAGCAAATACATATATATATAAATATCTGATTTGTTTTTGATTTTTTATCCATTCTATAACCGTATATTCCTAAAAATAAATAAAAAATACAACATGAAAATAATAATATAAATAACGCAGTCTTAATAATATCACCTCCAGTATGAGACACAAAAAAGCTCAGATTTACATAACTAATAATCTATACTAGATTTTAACTCTTTAAAACATTTATTTTTATCTTAATGACTTCATACTATATATCTTTAGGCATGTTTTATCGTGATATATACTGTATTTAACTGTAAAATAATAACAACTAAAGATATAAAATAATTATATCACATTTTTTTAATATAAGCTTTTGATTGATTAATTTTAAATAATTTAGACAACTTAATAATCTACAGTTTTTTAAATAATATGAGCTACATTTTATACTATTCTGAGCTTAAAATTAGTTTAACATATATTAATGTATTGTTTCTGTACATACACGATTTTGACGAAAGAATAAATAAAGGCGGATTAAGTATTTCTACCTAATCCACCTTTATGAATATTTTTTGTTAACAACTTTAGATATTTTCTTTATGCAAAATATCTATCTAAAAGTCCTTTGAAAGCTTTTCCATGTCTAGCTTCATCCTTACACATTTCATGAACTGTATCATGTATTGCATCTAAGTTTAATTTCTTAGCAATTGTTGCTAAATCCATCTTACCTTGACATGCGCCATGTTCTGCATCGACTCTAGCTTGTAAATTAGCTTTTGTATCTGCCACTACTACTTCTCCAAGTAATTCAGCAAATTTAGCAGCATGTTCTGCTTCTTCAAATGCGATTCTCTTATATGCTTCTGCAACTTCTGGATACCCTTCTCTATCAGCTTGTCTTGACATAGCTAAGTACATTCCAACTTCTGTGCATTCTCCAATAAAGTTCGCCTGTAATCCATCGATCACTTCTTTCTCAACGCCTTTAGCAACTCCAATTACATGTTCATCAGCAAAAGCTAAGTCACCACTTTGTTCTATGAACTTTTCTGATCCTACACCACATACTGGACATTTTTCTGGTGCTGCTTCTCCTTCATGAATATAACCACACACTGTACAAACAAATTTTTTCATAAATTCTCTCTCCTCGCTATCATTTCAATAAATATTTATTAGGCTAATTACCTTATTATATATATTTCAACATCTATATCCTTTTTTCCTTCTATTCTTTCGCACTTTCATAACCTTTATTTCTACATTTTTATACACAATATGCATATTTCTATCTTTTTCCTCTATAAAGAATTGGACTCGATCCCAAAGAATATCCTTCATTATATAGTTTGTTTTCTAACTTAATTAGTTCTTCAGCCAAAATTGTATTTGATCTTAGATCTGTTGGTTCTTTCACTATATCAAGTTCTATACCTTTATATTTTCTATAGTAACTATAATTTTTCCATAACCATGCCTTTATTCTACTTAAAGTTGATGGCTTTCTAATAATATTAAGGATCATTTGTCTGCATTCTTCAATATCTTCTTTTTGAGTATCGTTTAAATTTGATAACTTGTTTCCTAAACTTCTAGCCGCCTTCTCATCTAGTTCTTGACATAAAAATTTGAGAGCATGCCATACATTATAAAGTTGATTTTTATTCTCTATTTCTACTTCTCTTGCCCAAACAAAAGCGTTTAATCTTCTTATATCCCACCTTTTTATTGGGCTTTCTAAATCATCTGCACATACTAAAAAGAATCCTTCTTTAAGTAACATCGCTCCTAATACTCCAGGTGGGTTTCCAAGTCTTTTGTCCTTAAACCCATTAAGCATTTTTATATAAAACACTCTCATACTCTTTATTTTTATCAAATTCCTTTTTTGCAAAAACACATACTGGCATTATCTTCTTATTTTCTTCTATCGCAAAATCTACAACTTTCCTTATTAAAAGTTTTCCTGCTCCTTTGCCCTTCAACTTTTCGCCTACAAAAGTATGCTCAATTTTTATTACATCCTTACTAGTATCACTTAATATTACTTCTGCTAAAGTATTTTCTTCCGTTTCTCCAATATAGAATTTATTCAATCCTTTTTTAATATCAAACATAATACATAACACCATCCTCTCCATAATTTTATTCATTTTACAAAAACCCTTTATTAATTCCTTATATATCCACAGAACTATTATATCATAGTCACATAATATTTTAATGTCAAATTTTTATGCTTTTTTTAATTTAATTCACTATCTATTTTCTCAAAAAATAAGGGTTCATCTTTGATAAACCCTTATTTCTCGTACTATATTTAAAATAATATTAATATATTTATCTAAAAGAAAAAGTATGCAAAATTGCATTCATAAGTTATTTGTATAACTAAAATTCTTTAAAACAGTTGAATCACATTTCCATTGCGTCCACAGCACTTCTTGTACTTCTTTCCACTTTGACATGGGCATGGATCATTTCTTCCAATCTCTTTTTTGCTTTCAATTGTTTTGTTATTTCCTTCTTTTTCATTTATAGTTGCACCTTTATATTTCCATAATGGTATATTCTTAATAAATTTATTAACAATATTAAATACTCTGATTTCATCTTCCTTGTCAAGTTTTGCATCTATTCCATTTATTATGTCTTCAAGTATTTCTTCAGAATTTCTATATTGTATATCCAAAGCCAACATGTTCATAGTTCCAGCAGCATCATTTTTATCAACTAAAAACATAGATGAAAATTCTTTTGAAAACTTCCTCCCAATACTACTTCTTTCCAAATAATCTTCGTTAGACATAGAAATTAGATCATCTTTACTAATCATAGAATAATCCAAATTATTGTCTATATCATTTAATATTTCTTCATAATCCTCTATTTCCACATTAACAAATATAATTTTTCCGTCATCGTCAATTGTACCATAATATTCATTATTATAATAAAAAGATCCTTCTTCTAATATAGATAACAATATTTGCTCTTCTACATTGTCATATCTTTTCATTAATCCTTTAACATCTTCAAAACAAAGAACACCATATAACTTAATCATACCTCTAAAGATATTCATGATTTCACTATTTTTCTTCATTAACTTTCTAAACTCTAGGGTATCACATTGCTTAACAACGGCCTGCATTAGTTCAGGCATTAATAAGATTGGTTTTCTATCTTTTAAGCACGGAAATACCATCCCTTGATTCATAAAAAAAGCATGTTTATCCGCATAATTTTCTGCTTCATTATCAGAAACTGAAATTATTCCATTATTCTTAATGTATTTTAATAATATTTTATACATATCATCATTAATCACATTCATTTTATTTCTGATATTTTTTTCATATTCATCAATATATTTTTCAATTACCTGATTTTTATTCAAATTATATGATAATTTAAGACCAATGTTCTCTGCTAGGCTACAAATTTCTTTTTTAGGATATGGCTTGATCAATTCTTCTAGGTCAAAAGAATATGTATCCTTGAAAAACGTATGTATAAAACTATTTGTAAATTTATTATAATGTTTTAAAAAATCATTCTCTATCATTTGTTCAGAATCGTCAAAATCTGAAAAAGCATCATTGTTATGTATCGGCTTTTTATTACTAACTTTGTATTTATTGTTATTTCCAGGCAAGTATTCTTTTTCCGAATTTTTATTTCCTATATACCCGCAAACCCCATCTCTTGGAGAATTATTAAGTTTACCTTCTTCTGGATTATTTCTAGCAATAACTTCCATTTGGCTAAATTCGCTTGGAACTTGTATTATATCTACAACTTCTAAAGTCAAATAAGTAGTTGAACCAAAATCATATTCATATTCGAACTTTTTATTAACATTTAATACATCTTTTAAATAAAAATTCATCTCATATTGTTCATCACTATTATCATGATATATTTCTTCATCAATATAAAACGCACTTAAATGTCCACAACATTCTACCCATATATCTCTTATAAATTTGTCCAAATGCTGAAGTTGCAACTTTGCATCTATCGAAACATAAATACAATATAAACTAGGATTATACTTATCTTTCATGGATATTATGAATTGCTCTCTTACCCCTTTAGTATAATTCATCTTTTCTTCAATTGATTTTTTCATTACTGAACAACTCTTTGCATGTCTTTTAATTGTTCTTTCAGTTAATTCTTTATTACAATAATAACATCTACCTTGCACGACTAAATCTCCTCTTAAATAATATAATTACTATATAAAATTCCAACATGCACAATTATATACTAACATTATGTTTGTCTGCAAATTTTTTATAAAATTTCTATATTTACAATTCTATTAAGGGTATTAGATAAGTAGATCTTATAGCTTATAATATTTATAGCGTATTAACTTCTTGCAACTATTAGTAACTGGTTGAATTTTTATTAGCTATATCTTTGGCATACATGTCGCAGAGAGAATTCTCAAAATGGTTAGAATGTGCTTTTACCCACTGAAATTCAATATATTTTCCATTACAAGCTTTATCAAAATCAAGCCACTTTTCTATATTCTTAGCTGGTTCTCCATTAATAGTTTTAAAGTCATTCAATTTCCATATAGGTAACCATTCTGTGAGTCCTTTTCTAACATACTGGCTATCAGTTATTATTCTTATTTTTTCAACATCTTTTAATAATTCAAGTGCTTTTATGGCTGCTTCAAGTTCAGCTTGGCTGCTTCCTATGTCTTTCACTTTTTCTGTATATAAATTATAATTTCCTTTCAAATCTTCTATTATAAAAGCAAATCCACCATGATTTTTCTTCTCAAAATAACTGGCATCTGTGTAGATTTTATAGATTTTCTCTTCAGCCTTACTTTCCTCTATTGCATAACTATCATAATTACTATTTCGTTTATCTAAAACTAAGATTTTACTTCTATCATTAAAAGCAGCTACATCTTTATCTTCTCTTATGACTACTTTTACATTAAACCCTACATAGTATGTATCTGGTCACTTATTATGAAGCATTTTTCTAAATTGGTATTCCTGTCCTTTAAAGAAATCACTTAGGTTGTTATTATCTATAAAATGTAATTCTTTTTTTAAAGGATTAAATTCTACTAAGGAGTTCTCAGTACCATTACTGACTTTAATTTTATAGTTATTATTTTCTTCATCTATTATTTCTAGTGTAAAAAGTATCATTTTCATAAAAATTACTCCTTAAAACAAATATCTCATTATAAATATATTTATGTCACAATTAAGTTTCTACATCTATCCTTAATTGAGTGTCTGACTTACTAAAGCTTTAAGTATAGATTTATTGTTGAAACATATATTTTATCATAAGTATAGTAAATTCAAATTTATTAGTTATTTTAGTAATAACTACTTTATATTTTTCTTTTATATCATAAAACTTACCACTGTATAAATCATTATAACAAAATTAAAGCTGAAATTTTATATATTACCTAAAATTTCAGCTAATAATTATTAATTTAATCTAATAATTTACGTAGAATTTAAACTTTTGCTAACGGAAGTGAAATTGTCACTGTTGTTCCCTTCCCATATTCACTATCAATTTTAAGAATGCCATTATGCATATCTACAATATTGCTAGAAATAACCAATCCAAGTCCTGCGCCAATAGATTTAGGATCAATTTTATAGAATGACTCCATAACATGATTTATATCCTCTTTTTTAATTCCAATACCTGTATCGCTAATTTTAATTAAAATGTACTCTTCGCTAACTGATTGAATAACATAGATTTTACGATTTTTATATGAGAACTTAATTGCGTTATCTAATACATTTAGTATAACTTGCCTCAATCTATCACCATCTGCTGTAATAATTGCTGGGTGCGTTTCAACCACTAATTTAATTTCCTTTTTTTCTGCTTTCTTTTGAAGCTGGAAGGTTACTTCACGAATAATTTTGTCTATCTTGATATCAGATAAGATTAGTTTAATTCGATCTGACTGATATCTTGAAAAATCTAAAAGATTCTCCACCAGGCTAATAAGTCGATCTGATTCATCATTAATAATTCCCAAACCAAATTTAAACTCCTCAGCCGATAATTCGTCTGGATTCCGCATAGTTTCAATCCATCCCTTAATCCCTGTCAAAGGCGTCCTAAGTTCATGAGAAATTGATGATATAAAATCATTCTTTAAACGATCAGCTTTTAATATTTCATCGCCCATGTAGTTAAGTGTTTTTGCTATTTCTCCAAGTTCATTTGGATAAGTATCTTTGATTTTTTCCTTGTATTTTCCCTCTGCTATTTTCTTTGTAAAATTGATAATATCATTTAATGGTTCTACAATTATATTCCCTAAACGCAAACTTACAAAAAACACGATAACAGCAATAAAAATGCAGATGATAATCCCATAAATCAACAGATTAATAATTAAAGCATTTACTTGTGTTAAGGATGTTGTATACCGCAAAATCCCTAATACTTGCCCGTCAAAAACAAGAGGTGTATATACTGCCATAATCTTTTGACCTGAATATGAATTTTTCTCAATTTTATATGTGGTTTTCAAATCCAATACATCAGAATCTATCAAATAAGTTTTATCTTCATAAAAACCTGTAGATGATTGAATTAATTTCCCATTTCTTTTTAATAGTTGTAGTTCAGATCCATTAATCTGATAATTTTTAATAATTTCATCACTGAATTCCGCCAAGCTTTTATTAGTAAAATTAGTTTCTCTTGCTAGCACAGAAGGATTTACCTCTACTTGACTTTGAAATGTATTAACAATCCCTTGGTAATAATATTGCCTTATTCCAATTCCAAATACTATCATAACAAGACTTAATGTAAGTAAACTAATGATCATAAAGTAAACAATGATCCTTCGCTTCATAGTTTTACTCCTTCCATAAGTACCCATATCCCCAATCCGTGCATAAATACTCTGGAGCTGATGGATCATTCTCTATTTTCCTTCGTATACGTCTTATATTTACATCGACAACTTTTTCATCACCAATATAATTTATTCCCCAAACTTCATCCAAAATATCATTTCGTGTAAATACCTTATTCTTATTATTTATTAAAAATTGAATCAAACAATATTCTGTTGGAGTTACTTTGATATCCTTTCCAAAGCGAGATACTTTTTTATTTATTACATCAAGCTCAAATGGTCCTGATTTAATAACTGAACTTTCTTTCTTTGAATATACATGATTCAACCTTCGCGCTAAAGAAATAATTCTTGCCTCTAGCTCAACCATGCTAAATGGCTTTAGTAAATAATCGTCAGCTCCTTCTACAAGACCTTTTACTCTATCTTCTTCCTGAGATCGTGCCGTTAACATGATAATCCCAACAGATTGACTTATATCTCTAATTTTCTGACACACCTCAAATCCATCAATTCCTGGGAGCATTAAATCTAATAAGACAATATCAATCTTTCTATTATTAAAAATAGATAAGGCCTCTTCTCCATTCTCAGCTTCTAGAACTTCGTACTTTTTCTTTCTTAAATTTAGGCAGATAAAACTTCTAATTGACAGTTCATCCTCAACAACAAGAATTGTTTCCATATTTTCCTCCATTAAAATTCATCTTTAAGTAAATGAAAATTTTCCTTTGAAATAGGTTGTTCTTCTTTAATATCATCATAAAATATAATATCCTTCGTTTCTCCAAGCTTGGTTTTGTTCTCACCATATGAACTTTTGCTTATCCATTTTACTTCAAATAAATTATCCTGACTTTCATTATCTATAAGTCTAACACCTTGATCAAGCTTCTGAATTGTAACTTTACCATGCCATTTGGAATAAATTGTAATATAAAAATGCTGTACACTATCTGTATATCTTTCTTCTACAATTTCATGTGTTCCATCTTCTTTATAATCAGAGTAAGTATAAATAAAAGGGATTTCTGCCATCGCTGCATCTTCAAAACCTTTAGGAATATACATTCCTCCAACATCTATAATACCGTCATTGTTGATATCTCTACTATATAATGGGTAAGCCTTAAATAAAATACCATCATTTTCATCTCCAATTTTAATAAATCTTCCCTTATCGCAAGTAACAATTTCAGTTAACATTGAATGGGCCCCTAATGCACTATCAATGAATAACGCATTATTCCCATCTGCTAATTTTCCACTAACGACATTTTCAATTACACCCTCAGGATTTAGACCCACAAACGTGCGAGATTTTAATTGATTATTTTCATAATTAAACATTTCTGCTATTTTTGATTTACCTATTTCTCCATCAATTATTATAACATCAGGTCTATTATCTTCATTGTAATCAGATATATCTATCCATTCGTAAGTACGATTAACTTTATTAACTAATTCTTTTCCATTCAATTCATATATAAATAACTGTTTACTTAGTTCAGAATCTGATACTGAAGTACCTAAAATCACTTCTTTTTTCCCATCCCCATCAAGATCTTTAAGAGTAAAATAATCAAGAATATTAAAATTAGTGGCTACATCAAGTACTTTATTCCATTTTTCATTTTCTTCTTTAAGCATTAATAGATGAACTTGTCTATTTTCTTTCATATTCCTATATAATACAAATGCTTCATTTTTACCGTCTTTATCAACATCATCTATAAAAATACTTTGTTTTTCTTGTGAATTCTTAGGTACTAAGAATTCACTGCCAGGCGTTAAAATTTCTTTTAGCTCTTTATTAATTTTATTTTCTTCTACATTTTCGAGCATAGGGGCTTGAATTAAGCTAGTTGTGTTTACAACATTCCCACAGCCTGTTATAATACTTCCTAAAGAAATAATCAGTATTATAACTCTTGCATATTTTCTCATAACATATACACCCCATTTTTCATTCTGTTATTATTTAGTATTACCTTATCCATGATATATAATTACTTCATATCCATAATTTTTAGCTCTTATGTTAACTATACGTTTTTATTATATTTTCACTAAATGCCTGTGCTTCAATGCTTGGCTTTTAGCTATCATCCTATAATTTTAAAATAAGAAAGTAGTTTTTAATTTACTAAAAATCATTCTTTAAAATATATATTGCATAGGTTTGTCCTGTGTTTGCATCATAATTTACAGACAAAAATATATTTTTATACTTAAAATGTGCATCTCCACTTTTATCACTAACTGGATTTCCAAAAACTTCTTTAAATCTACTTATCTTATCACCAATCTTTACACCATTTAAATTCAAATCATTTCTCATAGTAAAGATTTGCTCTGCCTTATCATTATTTTTCTGATCAAACCAAACTCTAATACCAGCTTTTTTAAATTCCACTCCACCTTCTCCTATAGAACTTGGCTTTTCATTTAATGTACTTATAAGTTCATCTTTACTAAAACCTAATATATTCATATATTCTGTAAAATTATTCTTTCCATTATCCGACTTTGAGGCATCCATAGACTTGCTATCTTCAATTATTTTTACTGAATCATTTTTCTTTTTTACTTGTGAAGCTACTATTTCTTTATTATCCTCATTATTAGCAGATTTTTCAATGCTGACTACTTCTTCTGATATTTTTTCAGCTTCTGCTTGATTACTATTTTCTGAAACTTTCTCAACTGACACTTCTTTATTTTCAGCATTTATTTCAGATGACTTTTTAGGACTACACCCCACTATGCTTGCAGAACTTATAGTGATAGCACATATTATAGCTGCTGAAAACAACAATTTAAATCTCTTTTGAATTTTATTTATCATAATTATTCTCCTAACCAATTTTTATTATTTTTTTGTATATAATTAATCTACTTAGAAGTTCAAAATATATATACTTTAGTATTTTTTTATCCTATAGATAACGCAATCATAAACTATACTTAAACTATGAAATATATTCCAACTAGAAATAAGTAATATACTTTTGTGGAATGTTTCATTGGTAATTTTGATGGATGTGATTCTTGGCTATAAGTTGTTCCAAATGTGCTAGTTCAAAAAGTGAGAATCGAAATTTTATATTTCGTTCTTCGAACTTTCTCTGTGAGCGCTTGTTCTTTGAGGCTAGCACTTTGGTTGCAACTTTATAGCCTTAGAATCCCCCATGAAAATTACCCAGAAACTGGAACAAAAGTATGTTATTCATTTCGGCAAGTTATATGCATAAGTTCAGGTCTTAGTGTGGTTATCTCTATCTAAAGTATAAAAGATTTTTAAACTAAAAGCGTTACAAAAAAGTTACAATATTATGGTGAAAACTTTCAGTAAATTCCTTTGTTAATTAATAAAAAAATTCTATTGCAATAATATTAATTGATTATAATAAATAATTTTTTCGTTTTGAGGCATATAAAAAAGCCATCCTTTAAGGATAGCTTTTCTTTTAAGCTGCTTTGCTTGCTTTTTGGGTGAAACATTTAATTGCTAAGAATATCTTGTGTAAATTCATCTAAGTCTACATCTCCATAGATTCCATCGATAACACCTTTATCTGTATATTGATGTCCTGCTCTAGAATTCCATACACTATTAGCTGGTAAGTTAAATGGACTCTTATAATAATTTGCTTCCCATAATGTATATTTAGATAATCTACTATCTAAATTATTTTTTATAAAATCTGAATATGTATATATACAAATGTCCATATTACTTAATTTTTTGAATTCATCTATGAACCTTAATGCATAACCCATGACATCAAATCCATCTTGTTCTATATCCAAAGCAGGTTTTAGGTCATTCTGCTTATCCTTTATGTTATTGTAAAAATTACGTGCTTGTGTTTCAGGAGAGCTTGTCCCAACTAAAAAATGATAAAAACCTGTATTTAATCCAGCATTTTGAGCACCACTATAACTAATTCCCAAATAATTATCCACATAGGTTGTCCCTTCTGTAGCTTTTATGTATACACATTGGATCCCTGAAGCTTTGACTCTTTTAAAATCTATGTCCCCATTGTAGTGACTAATATCTATACCTTTTAATAAAGTATCAGAATTATTATTGACTGGATTTCCTGGCCCTATCTTCTTGCCATCAGAACCGATTTTATAGCCATCTATTGTAGAATTTGTAACTAAAGCTCCAGATGATTTATCTAAATAATAAGTATCACTTCCAGAATTTATCCATCCTGTTGACATTGCTCCACTAGATTTTAAATAATACCACTTTTCATCAATATTAACCCATCCTTTAGCCATTGCACCAGTATCATATAAATAATACCAAGTTCCATTATCTTTAATCCATCCAGTTGCCATGCTTCCACTACTGCTAGAGTAATACCAATTATCACCTGATTTATACCATCCTGTAGCCATTTCACCACTACTATAAAACATGTAAATTTTATTATCAATTTTATTTAGTCCTGTTACCATGGCCCCTGAACCGTTTAAGAAATACCAAACGTTATCTAATTTCCTCCAACCAGTAACCATACTGCCTGATTGATCTAAATAATACCATATGCCATTGACATTAAACCATCCAGTTACCATTCTTCCATCGTATTTTAAATGATACCACTTGTTATCTGGTTTTATCCACCCAGTTGCTCTTGTATTATCTGATTTATAGTAATACCAGTATCCATTCTCTTTTTTCCACCCAATAGTTGATGTTATGTTAACTTTTCCATCACTACTATTTACAATATCTTGGGTACTATATTTATAAATAACATTTAATTCACTTGGCTTATTTTCAGGTATACCTGGATTAGGAATTTCATCTGATATATTGCTAACAGTATTGCTAGATACTACAGTTGAATCAGTAGTTGTAGCTTGTACATTTATCACTTGTCCAAAACTTATACTAGTTAATAAAACAAGTATAAATGAAGTAAGTTTCTTTCTAATATTCACATGGATCATTCTCCTTTTAATTTTCATTAAGTGCTTACTTATTTTTTAATCCGCTTCAAATCAACTCATCTAAAATTATACAATTAATGTCATTTTCAATCAATTGATTTACTATGGATATGAAGGGAAATAATAGAAGTTAAATTCTTATGTAACTTTCTAATTTCTTCTTTTAATAAATCATCATTGGAATTATACTCGCTATTTATCATCTAGTGGCATAAATAAAATTTACTATAGGAAAAAATTAATAAATCTAACCTATACAACATAGATTTATAATAAGAGTGGAACAAAAAACTATTATGCTTTTTTATTCTACAAAAAAAATGTATTATACTGGATAATAATTATTATTTATTAATAAAATGTTGCAATTTTCCGAATATTCCAATATAATTAATATAACATATAGGTAAGGAGTGATGTTAAATGAAAAAAATACTCTCTAAGGCTTTTGCTAAGAAAATTATCGAATTTTTGATATATGGTCCAGGGTATAAAGCTCCTGAATATGCATATGTTCGTGTAACTCCTCCATCTTCTAACAGAGATATTTGCGAAGATAAATTGAGGCGATAAAATTATATTTTTAATATAAACAACTTATTAATAGTAAATATTTACGTGTGCATATAGAAAAAATAACTAGTAGAATTTAATCTGCTAGTTATTTTTTATTAACAATTTCTAATATACCTTTGAAATATAATTGTTTTAGTTTCTTACTCACTTTTTTATTATGTTTCATATTTAATTTTCATAAATTTTCCTTTTTAACTTTAAAACAATTTATACTTAAAACCATAAATATTAAAAAAATGTTTTATTTTAATATTAAAAACCTCTCTTTAAAAAACTACAATCTTTTTCTTAATCCTTACCAATTTTTATTATTCTTGAAAAGTATGAAAATATTTAGTACTATAAAATTATTATAATGAAACATATTTAATAATCAATCTATATTTATTGAGAGGAGAAATTTGTTCGATGGAATTTAATTTAAATGAAGGTACTTCATATATCAAAGAGTTTAAAGTTACAGAAAATGAAACAGCTATAAAAATGGGATCAGGTGATCTAGAGGTCTATGCGACCCCTGCTATGATTGCTCTAATGGAAAATGTATCAAAAAGTTTAGTAATAGAGGAACTTCCAAGTGGTTATACTACAGTGGGAATTGACATGAGTGTCAAACATATTAAATCATCTCCAATTGGCGCAAATATAAAATGCAAATCTACCCTTACAAAAGTAGATGGAAAAAAATTATTTTTTGATGTGGAAGCAAGTGATGACCAAGGTACTATCGGAAAAGGTTCTCATATAAGGTTTATTGTAAACTCAGAAGATTTTATGAGAAAAACTAAAAATTGCTAAATAAATGATAATAACTATATTTAAAGAGATTCTCTCTTTAAATATAGTTATTGCTTTAAGATTGATTTAAATTGGACTTACTCCGATACTTTTCCACAAATATTTAAAATTAGTTTTGAATAATAAATTTATATCGATATTTTGATTCATTGCCCAAAGGACCATAGAACTTTGCAACATCGACACAATACTCTTTGATGTAGATAGAGAATCAATTTCTGGCAAAACCTCACCTAATTCTTTTCCTTCTTCTACAACATTGTCTATCCCTTCCAATAATCTATGGTTAAAATCATTTACTAAATTTTTATTTTCGTAACTTTTTAATCCTTCAATTGTTATAAATGTGACAGCAATATAGTTAAATTTATTTATATTTAGAATCTTTTTTAAATATGGTATTATTCCACAATATTTTATAAAAATTGTTTTCAGCTTTTTTTTTGCGGATTCATTGCATAAATTGGTAGCGCCTATAATTTCATCAAAGTATGGAGAACAAAACTCTTCTATCACTTTATATATAAGCTCATCTTTACTTTTAAAATACTTATAAAAAGCACTTTTATTTATGTTAATTTGTTTAAAAATATCTCTAATAGACACTTCAAAAAAACCATTTTCCATAAATAGTTTGATAGATGACTTTAAAATTTTTTCTTTAATTTCCACCCTAAAATTCTCCCTTTTTTATTTAGCATTTTCCACCATTAATAAAAAAAACAAACTAAATATTATAATATAAACTTAGTTTGTACCATTTTAATGCTGCTGAACTTTTATATATACGTTATAATTCTAAAAATATTGCAAGAATTTCAGCCGTAATTGTGAATTGCAACATATATATTATAAATAATTCATACTAATCACCTTATTTATATGGTAATTAGTATGAATATATTTCTGAAGTCTTTAACTCTCTAAAATCTGAATTTGAAATTAATATGTTCTTATTTCTTAAGTATTTTAACCATTAGGTTTGTAAATAAGCTAATATTTATTTAAGTATTATAAAGTTTCTTAATGTTAATTCTATTTTGCTCCTGAAAATGCTATCCAAGGTTTTTGAATTTCTTGCTTTAATGTGTTATAAGTATCAATTTGACTTCTTAATTGAATGTTTAAATCTTCACTACTCAAAACTTGGGTATTATAAGCAGATTCAGTTATCATTCCTAAGTCATATTTAAGTTTTGCATCACTAAGGTTCTTATTACTTAATTCTATATTTTGTTTAATATAATTAATATTATCTTCTGCTGTAATAAGATTTGTATAAAGTGTTTTTAGTTGGTCTTTAAACTGCTTTTTACTCTCGTTTAAATTAGTTTGATTTTCATCAATAGTTAGCTTTGTGCCTAGGTATGACAAACGTGCAGGTAATGCATTTGAATATTTGCTTTCTGCTTTATCATATGCTTCTTTTTTTTCATTAATTGTTTCCTGATCAGCAGGATCAGTACTATTTTTAACGTCATCATATTCTTGTTTTGCATGAGCCGCAGCTTCTTCCAAGTCATTAACTCCACTAGCACTTAACTCACTTATTTTATATTCATTTCCTGATACAGTTATATAATTATCTTTATCATTATAATACTCATTATTAATCTTAACTAATTGTTCACTGTATTTTAAATAATTATCTATAACTTTATCTAAGTAACTATCTATAGATCCATCTATTTTAAATGCCTCATACGGAATATCCTGTTCCAAAGCATATTGTGTTACATCCTTACCTGTCAATACTTTAAAGCTATATTCAGCGTCCTTTAATGTATTTTCACTTGTTTTTTGTGTTATTTGTAAATTTTGAATTTCAAGTTCAGTTGATTTCAAATCACTTGATGTTACCATTCCTAGACTGCTTTTGAGTTTTGCATCGCTTAATGTCTTGTTTTTAATTTGTAATTCTTTTTCAGCTTTATCTATTTTTATTTGACTTGTAACAATATTGTTGTATGCTTTAGTAACTTTTTGAACTAAAACATCTTGATCAAAATCCCTTTGCTGTCTAGCCTTATTTGCATTAGCTTCTCTAGTATCATCATTAAAGTCTTCTTCATCCCCACTAACGTCTTTAGAATCATCTAAATCTTCATTTATGTCATTAGTCTTATCTTGGTAAGTTATTTTACTAGTATCAAGTTGTAATATTTCGCTTATGCTGATTGCCTCTTTTACAGCTTCATCTAAAGTAAGTAATGGCTTTCCGTTTACGATTTGTGAATTTGTTGCAGTGCTTGTACTAGTAGTTGTTTGTTGAGTTGAATCTGCTGCAAGTGCTGGTACAACGCTACCACTCATAACACTAATCCCTATTGCAAATGCTATTATCTTATTTATATTTTTTCTCATGTATAAATCTCCTCTTCATTAATATTTATTTTAATATAAATTCGAATTCTCTTTTTATTTACTAGATTATTTTTCTGTTATAGATTTATTTTACTATAATTTTAATGTTTAGTAAATGTAGTAATAATTTAGGATTTACTCCTTAACCTTGTATTTAAGCTAATACACTTTATATATGGATCATACTAAAACTTAATTTTAGTATGATCTTATTAAAATTAGCAATTTCTTTGTTATATGCCTACATTTGATTCGCTATCAATTGGCGTTGATTTTTTTCTATGAATTTTTTTTGCAAATCTTTTTTTCAATCCATCAAGTATTGTATAAACTATTGGAACTACGAATAATGTTAATATTGTTGAAGTGATTAATCCTCCAATTACCGCTTGTGCCATCGGCTTACGCATTTCAGTACCTGCTCCTGTAGCTAATGCTGTAGGAATCATACCAAATATCATTGCTAAAGTAGTCATGATTATAGGACGTAATCTTACAAGCCCAGCTTCTACTAAAGCCTCATTTCTCGGCATTCCCTTTTTAATTCTTTCCTTTGCAGCATCAATAAGCAATATACCATTTTTAGCAACCAGTCCCATAAGCATTACAATACCTATTGCTGCCATCATGCTTAATTGACTTCCACCAACATATAATCCTATTATTGCTCCAATCAATGCTAGTGGTAGAGCGAACATTATAGCTATAGGGTCAACGAAACTTTCAAATTGGGCTGCCATAACTAAATATAATAAAAGAACTGATAAAACTGAATTTTGCACCAAACTAATCATACTCTTCTGCATAGTTCCATTCATTCCTCCAACAGACAAAGAAACTCCCGCCGGCAATTCACTTTTTATCTTAGCTAAATACTTATTTTGTAAAGTTCCAGTAGATAAACCTCTTACATTACAAGAAAGTTCGACTTGTGCCTGCTTATTGTACCTATGTAATGTTGAAGAAGTTGTTCCAACAACTTTTTTAGTTACTTCAGTTAGCGGAACAAGCTTATTGTTTGAACCTGAAACGTAAATTCCATCAAGATTACTAAGATTTTTACGCTGCTCATCTTGAAGCAAAACTTTAACATCATATCTATCTTTTCCACCATCATACTTAGTTACAGTTGAACCATTAAATAATGTAGCCAAGGTACTAGCTACGTCTGAACTGTTAACACCTAAATCAGCAGCTTTATCACGATCAACAGTCATTTTTACCTCTGGTGTACCTGAATTGGTATTAACACCAACATTAGTAGCATCTGGATCTTTAGCCATCTCTGCTTTCATCTTTTCTGCGAAAGCTTGAACTTTTGCTCTATCATCACCAACAAGATTAATAGCTACATCTTTTGAAGATCCGCCACCACCTCCCATAGATGCAGCTGATGCTGTAATATCCATTCCAGGCAGTATCTTTAGATCTGTTCCAAGTTTTTGCGCCATATCTCTCGAGCTAATCTTACGTTGTTTCTTATCTACCAATGTAATATTAACTGTTGCTTTACTATTAGTAACTGTTGAATATACATATTCAACTTCTGGATTTTTCTTAACAATCTCTTCAATCTGTTTAGTTTCCTTACTTGCAGTATCTAATGTTATTCCTGAATCAAAATTAGCATTAACTGTTATTTGTCCTTTATCAGTTATAGGTATCATTACGAAACCTAATGATGGAATAAGTGAAAGACTAGCTATAAACATAACTGCGCAAACAGCCAAGACTGTTATCCTCTTATGAAGAAGAAAAGCTAATAAATGTGAATATTTCTCGGCAAAAATGTCGAATTTATGATTAAACCATCCAAAAAACTTACCAATAAATGTTTTACTTTCTTTTCTTTCTGATCTAAGCATTCTAGATGACATCATTGGTACAAGGGTAAATGATACAAACAATGAAACTGCCATACTAAAAACAATTGTAAGTGCAAACTCAATAAAGAACTTTCCAATTATTCCAGCTATCATTGCCATAGGCAAGAATACTGCAATAACAGCTAAAGTTGTTGCTATTACTGCAAATCCAATTTCTGAGGTAGCATCCTTAGCAGCATCAATTGGATGTTTTCCCATATGAAGATGCCTTACAATGTTTTCTATAACAACTATAGCATCATCAATTAAAAGCCCTACTGCAAGTGATAATGCCATTAAAGACATAGTATTTAATGTAAAGTCCATCTCTTTCATACAAATAAAAGTAGTTATTATAGATATCGGAAGAGATGATGCACTTATAAGGGTACTTTCCCATTCATTTAAGAATAAAAATACAATAACAACTGCTAATATACATCCTTCTATGATAGTATTCATAACATCATCTACTGTATCTTTTATTGATGTTGAATTATCAGTAACAATATCAGCATGCATACCTTCTGGTAATGAAGTTTTAACTTGTTCTAATGCTGCTTTAGCTTCTTTTGCAACTTCTACTGTATTAGCACCAGATTGCTTAACGATATCAATACCAATTGACGGATTACCTTGATAGTAAGCTTGGCTTGTTTTTTCAACAATCCCATCTTCAACTGTTGCAATATCTTTTACTCTAATCTCTGTTCCGTTTTTGTTGGACACCAATATATTCTTAAAATCTTCTACTTTTTGTATTTTACTATTTGTTGTAATAGATATTTGGTTATCTCCATCAATAACTTTACCAGTTGACTGATCAATATTATCACTCTTGATACTATTTATTACAGCACCTGATGTAAGGCCATATTGTAATAATTTATTATTATCTAACTTTATATGAATTTCTCTTGTATCCTCACCAGATACATTTACGGCTCCAACACCCGATACCGCATATAACTTTGGCTTTAGAGTATTATCTACAAAGTCTGTCATTTTTTGATTATCAGTTGAACCATAAACAGCTATGGATATAATTGATGTTGCCGACATATCAAACTTAGAAATTATCGGATCATCAGCATCAGTTGGTAATTTACCTCTAACACTTGAAATCTTATCTCTAACTTCTTGTGCTGCAACTTCACCATTTTTACTTAAATCGAATTCTATAACAGTTTGTGACATCCCAGAGCTTACACTTGAAGTTATATTTTGAACTCCAGAAATTTGCTGTACTGCATCTTCTATCTGTTTTGTTACTTTACTTTCTATATTTTCTGGTGTAGCTCCGTTTTCTGTTACTACTACGGAAACATAAGGCATATCAGCATTTGGCATATCATTAAGTGTCAATCCCTTATAGCATACAAATCCTAAAATAGTAAGGACAATCATTATAACTGATATAAATACAGGTCTTTTAATACTAATATTTGCTATATTCATTTATTATCCCTCCTACTTATTTGTTGTATCATCTGCACCGCCATCTTGTTCAGAAGCTGTGTTATCTGAAGAACTATCGTCCTTTATAATTGCATCTACTTCACTACCCTCTTGAAGCGTACTTATATTAGTACATATTACCTGATCCCCTTCTTTAATACCATCTGTTATTTCAACGTTATTTTCATTAGTTTCACCAATTGTAATTTTTTGCTTTTTAGCTATTCCATTATCATTTAAGAAAACAGAATAATCTCCTTCGTTACCAGCTAAAGCACTAATTGGAACAGTTATAACTTGTGCTTTTTCCTCGCTAATAAGCTGTACCTTTCCAAAAATACCAGGTAACAGTGACTTATCGCCATTATCTATTTTTACTTTACAATTGAATACTCTAGTTGTAGCATCCGCTGCAGAGTCCATAGCTTCAATAGTGCCATCATATGTTTTATCATTTCCATCTACGGTAATTGTTGCAGCTTGACCTATTTTTACTCCAGTTATTTTCTCTTGTGGTACTTGTATTGTTGCATATACAGAGGATATATCATTAACCTTTGCAAGAGCTGCTCCCTGAGATGCCATCTGTCCTACATTTAAAACTTTATCGCTTATTACGCCACTTATAGGAGCTTTAATCACTGTGTTAGCTAAATCGCTTTGAGCCTTTTGCAAATTTACCTTTTGTGCTTCTAAACTTGCTTTTGAACTTTCAATGCTTGCTTTTGCCGATTCAATACTTGCTAATCCTGAACTATAATCTGCTTTAGAAGTGTTTAGAGCTTTTTCAGATGACTCAAGATCTGTTTTTGATATAGCACCTCCATCAAAAAGGGTCTTTTGTCTATCATAATTACGCTGTGCATCGTCCATAAGAATTTGCAATTTCTGTAGCGTTACTTGCGATGAATTTAGTTGTTGCTGCGTTGAATTTACTTGCTGCTCACTAACTTCTACCTGAGCTTGTGCAGTTTTTATACTATTTTGTATATCTTGGTCATCAAGCGTAGCTATAGTATCACCAGCATTTACATATTGTCCATTTTCAATCGACACAGCAACAACCTTTGCTGCTATCTTACTAGTTACTATTCCTTGCTGATAAGCTTCTAGTGTTGCTTTATATGAATCCCCTAAACTTTTTTCTTCTGCTTTAGCAATCTGTGCTTCAACAGTGGTTTTACTCACAGCAACAGCAGTAGTTTCTGCCTTTTTAGCTGAAAACAATTTGGTTTTAGCTACTGCTGCACAACCTATTACGGCTATAACAATTACAGCGTATATAACTATTTTTTTTACATTTTTCATGTTTCACACTCCTAATTTGTAAACATATAGTTTATTTTGTTAATTTATATATTATAAAATTAATTTTTCTTTGCACCAATTCCACCCATAATAAAATTTATCAGCTTTTCATTTTCCTCTCTTCTTTGTTCTACTGAATAATAATTTTCATGACAAGTCCGATGACAATGTAATGCCACCATTCCTCCTATAACATTTGTAGCAAAATCAATGTCTATGCCTGTATCCATTACCGCCCCCTCTTCTATACCTTGCTTTAGAATATTGTATGTAATATTTTTTCCATTTCTTTTTATATCTTTTATAAAATCTTCAAGATCACGTTTTGCTTCAGGATTTAATTCTGAAATCTCATTTGTTATATAATAACTTATCCTTCCAGCCCTTTCTATAACAGCATGCTCAGTTAATTCTATAAGCTTTCCTAGCTTTTTAAGAAATGATTCTTCTTGTGATATCTTCTGGTTTGCATTCATAGTGAAATTTCTATGGTCGTACTTTAAAGCTTGTACAAATAAATCATCTTTACTTCTAAAGTATTCATATATTGTACCCTTACCTATCTGTGCCTTGTCCGCAATATCCTGCATATTAGTTCCCGAAAAACCTTTTTTGAAAAATATGTCTATTGCAGCGGCAAGAATTTCATTTTCCTTATTTTTTAATCTTGCCAAAAAAACCACCTCACTTATAAAAATACTGTATTACAATAAATTACTGACTCATTATATTCACATTTTATTTAAATGACCGACCAGACAGTCAATGATTCACATGCAAATAAATCATTGAAATATTTTATATGTACATGAAAATAATACCACACTTTTAATTTTTATACTTTGTTTGTAACCTAAAAAATATCTTAATTTTTATGATTTACAAAACATATCAGCCTAAAATTATTTGGATTATTATTTATCTATAGCTATCATTTGCTACTTATGTTATTTTAATATGGAGTGTATCATAGAATTATTAACTGAATTTAAACTTTTCTATTTATTTCAAATTTAATTATTATAGTAAATATTTTATCTATAATTAAATACTTGAATTTATATATAGATATGATACTTTTAAACATAGATAAAAAAGTAGTATAATTAGTGCATAAAATGGAGGTATATAAATGTTTCATATTTTGATTGTAGAAGACGACAAAGAGTTAAGAGAATTATTTTCAACTGTTTTACTTAAAAATGGCTATAAAACTACTAGTGCGAAAGATGGAATCGAAGCGCTTAATGTTTTGGATAAGGAATATATTGATTTAATTATTTCTGATATCATGATGCCAAATATGGATGGTTTTGAACTAATAAAATCTATTCGTGATGCTCAATTTAATCTACCTATATTAATGATTACAGCTAAGGAAAGCTTTCAGGATAAGCAACGTGGTTTTCTTCTTGGAATTGATGACTACATGGTTAAACCAATTGATGTTAACGAAATGGTGTTAAGAGTAGGTGCATTACTTAGAAGAGCTCAGATTATTAGTGAAAGAAAGCAAATCGTTGGTGATACCATGCTTGAATATGATTCCTTGTCAGTATATCAAAATGGTGAGGCAACAGTCCTTCCACAAAAGGAATTTTATATTCTATATAAGCTTATTTCATATCCTAATCGCATATTCACAAGACAAGAACTTATGGATGAATTTTGGGGACTTGATTCTGAAACTGATATAAGAACAGTAGATGTACATATTAACCGTTTGCGTGATCGCTTTAAAAATAACATAGATTTTGATATCTTGACTGTAAGAGGACTCGGATATAAGGTGGTAAAAAATTATGAATGATAAACCAAATTTAAAATTAGGCTTAGTCTTTTCATTTATTATTTTTTCAATAATGTTTGTATCATCAGTGCTTACTGCAATTTTAGCCATAATCTTTCATCCAAATTTCTCTTCGGAAGCTAATAAGTTTCTTTGGCCAATTATTGATCTATCTATAATTAGTATAATAGTTGGGACAACCATATCAGCTATAATAGGTAAAAAAATATTAGCTCCACTAGTAAAATTTAGTGAAGCAATTATGGAAGTCGGAAAAGGTAATTTTAATATCAAATTAGATGAAGATAAGTATTACTACGTTGAAGAGCTACAAAAAATGTCTCAGAACTTTAATATTATGGTAGACGAACTAAATAACATAGAAACTTTTCGAAGTGACTTTATTGCTAATGTGTCCCATGAATTTAAGACTCCCCTTGCATCTATTGAAGGTTACACAACTTTGCTACAGGATAACAATCTAAGTAAAGAAGAAAAGTCTAAATATACAGATAAAATACTAAATAATACAAAAAGGCTATCAAGCTTAGTTGGCAGCATATTACAGATCTCAAGACTAGAAAATCAAGATATAATAGCAGAAAGAAGCAGATTCAAATTAGATGAACAACTAAGACAAACTCTATTGCTTTTAGAATCCAAATGGTCCAATAAAAATATTGACTTAGATATAGATTTAGACTCAATTACTTTTCATGGAAATGAAGAACTGTTGATGCAAGTATGGATAAACATACTTAGTAATGCAATAAAATTTACACCTGAAAATGGTACTATTAGATGCACTTTAAAGAAAGATAAAAACTGGATTACAACAAGCATTTCAGATAATGGCATAGGCATGAACGAAGATACACAAAAGCATATCTTTGATAAGTTTTATCAAGGCGATAAATCACATTCTTCTGAAGGCAACGGTTTGGGATTAGCCCTAGTAAAAAGAATTGTTGACTTATGTGGTGGAGAAATAGATGTATATAGTGAATGTAAAAAAGGATCTACTTTTATAATCAAGTTACCATGTTAATTCTTAATTTCTATAAACACAAAAAGGCTATCTTAATTAATAGATAGCCTTAAATTATATCTGCTTAGTTTTTTAAAAAATCCCATTTAGTTTTATAAAGTTAGTCTAATTTTGCTTGACGATTTCTATTTTTCAACTTTTATCGGTATCATAAAAAGCATTACATGCAATTAATACTATGCAAACCAAAATAACTACCGCCAACATACTTATCCCTTTCTAACTAAATATATAATCCTTTGTATTATTATATATTAATTATGTATATCTTGTGCCTGTAATCGTTTGTTGTTATAAATTAAATTTATAAACCCTGTTGTAGTGTAATTATTTCACAATCACGAATTTATTTATCAAACAATATACTCTTAATAACTGCAATGGATTCCCTAGCATATGTTGAAGGTACAAAATACCAAGGCATAGTGCTGGAATAATTATCAAAATTTTTATACCCATTCTTCTTTGCTAAAATACTACTTCTAAAAGCATGAAAGTCTGTTGTTACTATTTTTACTTTTATATCACTTATTGATTTGTTACTAAATTCTTCAATCTTTTCTTTAGAATATTTTAGATTTTCATTAGTATCTCTTGACTTATCCTCTAATATTATTTTGTTTTTTTCTATTCCTTTAGCCTGTAAATATTCACTCATGGCCTGTGCCTCTGATGTACTTTCATCTGTACCTTGTCCTCCGGATAAAACGATATATTGAGCTAAATTTTCTTTCGTACATTTTATAGCAATATCAAGTCTTTCCCGAAGTATTAAATTAGGAACTCCTCCATTATCAAGTCCTGCGCCAAGTACAATAATATAATCGTCACTATTTCGATTATACTTTGGATAGTTTATTATTAAAGCTTCTATTATTATAAAACAAATAAATATGATGCAAGATGATATTTTTATGTATCTAAAGATCTTATAAAAAAACACATTCTTTTTCATTCTCTTTTTAGAAAAGTAGTATACTAAAATTATAATTCCTAAAACTATAATTGGAAAACCAAACGCAATCCATAATTCCGATAACATATATCTAATTTTCATCAAACTCATCTCCTCCAGATTAATCATCTATACATAATTTAGTTAATCTTAAACTTCTTATAAATATTATATCTGTAACTGAGAAAGATGAAATACACTTATATAAATCTTATAAAATATATAATAATATCGTAATATTATTGTCATATATATCAATAATTTCATATTTAGAAATTATTTTCCTAAACATATTTATAATTACTTTATAATAAAAAATCTTCATATACTTTTTATCTGTAGTTTATAGAGGTAATAAATTCATAAAAAAATAGCCTTAGATTCCACTAAAGCTATTCATTTATAAATTTTATAAATTTTTCCTTTTTCATAAAAATTGACGCATATATACTTGAAACTGCAAAAAAAATATTGATTATTGGCACAATACTAATAACAAGTATGGTTATCAGTAGACCTCTTTTTTCCTTGTTACCAAAAATATTAATATTATTCTTGTTTAAAACAAGCCTAAATAATAGTAATATTAAGGATAAACAACTTAACTTTATTGATATAGTATATAAATATAACATATTATTCAACTCCTTTGAGCATATGTTTAATTGCCTTCTTTTACATTTTATACCATATTGTAAAGTAATTCCATATAAATTTTTAGCCATCTATCTCATTTTATTTTCATTATTTTTCAGAATCTCATCTATGCTTCTAATTTCTTTTATTCTCTTTTATTTTTCATATATTTCGCTTGAATATAAATTCATATATAATAAAAAAAGCTAGTAGAATAAATAGTAATTAACTATATTCTACTAGCTTTCACTTTAGGATGGATGGTAATTTAAGAACTGAGTTAAAACATTAAGTATCTATTTTTAGAGACTTTGTTCGTAACTTTCTATCATTCTCTTAACCATTTCTCCGCCAACACTACCATTTTGTCTTGAAGAAAGGTTCCCTTTATCAATGTTTTCATAGTTATTTAACCCAATTTCTGAAGCTACCTCAGTTTTTAATCTGTTTAAACCTGTTTTTGCCTCTGGAACTAAAGTTTTATTTCTCGAAGCCATCTTAATCTACCTCCCTTAATCTATGATTTTGTTTGGCATTAATATATTAACCACTCTCACAAATTTTAATCTATGCAAATACTTGTAAAAAAAGTGTTAAAATCCTCCTTTCCATTAATTCTTCACTAGGCGTTTGCGAAACGCCGCAACCCGCAGAAATGCGGGATATTTTTTTAGCAAAATAAAATAACTCCTCACTGATTTATGGTAAAATTGAATTGCCTAAAAACAAAACTACCATATACCTCAGAAAGGAGTCATATATATGATAACATATAAACAGCTTTCTTTGGCAGATGTTTATTCTGATTGCAAAGAAAAATTTGAAAATGATAAATTCCAATTTCTTTCTTTACTCGAAAACACTATCGACCTTGATGAGTTAGTTCCTGCATCTTTCATTAACCATTTTTACGCTTCCACAGGAAGGCCGCGAAAATATCAGCTTTATGCTATGATCAGTGCTTTAATTTTACAACGCATTTTTTCTATTCCTACAGATTCTCTTTTAATTATTTTCCTTAAATATTCTCAAGAACTAAGAGACTTCTGCGGCTTTTTAAGAGTTCCTGATTCATCTAAGTTTACTCGTTTCAAGCAGGACTTTCTTTTGGACTTACAATCCATGTTCGATAATCTTGTTGATATTACTGAACCGATATGCCAACAGATTGATACGGCTCTTGCTTCCATGACTATTTTTGATACTTCAGGCCTTGAAGCATTTGTCACTGAAAATAATCCTAAATATGCTAATCGCATTATAAAACAGCTTAAAAATTTTAAGAAAGCATGCAATTTAGATGACTCTTATGATCCTTATAAAGCTGCCTATGGCTCTATGCCATCACACGCTTCAGCCAACCCTGCCATCCAACAAATGTATATTAATGGGCATTTTTGCTATGCTTTTAAATTCGGAATCATTACTAATGGCCTCGGTATCGTAAGAGATATTTCGTTCTATAATAAAGATTTTCTCAATGCTCATCCTGATATTATTGTTGAGAAAAAATCTGATTCACCTGATGAAGATAAATCTCTTGCAGATTCTAAGGCTCTTATCCCTGTTCTCAAAGATTTTTTTAACAAGCATCCATTAATAAGTCCAAAAACCTTTTTAGGAGATGCTGCTTTTGACAGTATTCAAATTTATCGTGATCTTCTTCTCGAATTAAAATTTGATAAAGCATATATTCCTTTAAAAACTAGGCTTACACTAGAAAATGCTGATTGCCCTTTAAACGAAGACGGCATTCCATGCTGTCCGAATGATCCTTCTATTCCAATGAAACGTGAAGGTAGTAAAAGTCATCTTCGTTCTAGAATTCCAACAATGAAGTTTGTATGCCCTAAAATGAAATGGTTATATAACAAAGAAACCAAAAAGAGCAAACGTGTAACTCAATGTGAAAATCCATGTACAAATTCCTTATGTGGACGAATGTTTTATATTTATCCTGAAAAGAATCTGCGCGCATATCCTGGAATAACACGAGGAACCCAAGAATGGAGTAATACTTATAAAATCAGAGTAGCTGTTGAAAAAAATATAAATCACTTCAAATATAGTTACTGCGTCGCGGAGCGTAAGACTCAAAATGAGCAAACACTTCATGCTGATTTACTTCTAGCCGGAATAACTCAACTAATAACAGTTATCGTGGCAGATAAAATTCATAAACATAAATATATCCGAAGCTTAAAGCCATTAATTGCATAAAATTTATTTATAAAAATTGGAATTCACCTTCGCTTTATTTCGTGCGCCCTTTTTTAAGAAGTCAACTATTATATTTGTATAGCAGGAACCATTAAATCCATTAATAATGTTTTTGCAACTTCAAATCAATCATTATTCATTTTTATCAATGAGTTTCGCAATTATCTAAATTCTTCACAAGTTCCATTCATTTAAATTCAATAATTTATCAAATATATTTTACTATAAATTTATAAAACTAATACTGATATGGAGGTGTTAAATTATGAGCAGAAGGCCTTTAGTTCCCAAACTAGAGCAAAACTAGATAAGCTAAAAATAGAATTTGAAAATGAACTTGGCATAGAACTTAATGATAATTATAAAGGAAATAAATCATCAATGTTAAATGGTCGTGTAGGTGGACCAATTGGAGGATTGATGACAAAAAAATGATAGAGGAATACGAAAAAAATTTGATTGACAAGTAATCTCCTTTTCAAAACCATAAATGACTAGTTACTACAATTATGTAACTAGTCAAAATAGCATATCTATATTCTTTTTCATTTAAGTTTGTATTGCTGCTTATATAAATTCCTCAATTCTTTCATTTGAGTTTATATTTTAATTCAATATCATATATACACTAAACTTAACAATTATAAAAATATTAACATTACTCATATTAGTGCAAAAAATTATTCCGTTACTACTACATCAAACGAAGTCTTAATTCCATTAACATTTATTGTAATAGTAGTTTTTCCTGCTTTGTATGCAATAACTGTTGGATGAATGTCTTTAAAAAATCCATCCTCCAAACTTAAATTTATTCCTGAAACCGCAACACTATCATCTTCACTCTTAGACATTGCTATTAAATTAGGAAATGATGAACTTTTATCATCTACGCTACTTACTTTTATCATTCCTAAATCTATAGCTTGATTAGTTCTACAATATAAAGTATTTCCATTAATAGTTGCCCTTGGTTTAGTATTGTCTAATTTGTAACCTGCTCCATCCTCAATTCTTACTCCATCCTTTTCTGGTTCATCTGAATTGACATCAGTTATAGTAAGCATATTACTATCATCTAATTTAACTTGGTAGTTCTCTGTAGTTGATTTAGTAGTCAGTGCATATTCTGGACATAAATTATAATTTTTGTCACTAAGACATTCTATAACCTTGCCATCATCCCCCAATCTATATTTTCTACCACTTTCCGACGTATATTCGTCTTTTTGCAACACACCATTTTCATCAAAAATATATATATTCCCATCTATATTCCATACACCTTTTAAATAATAGCTATCTTGAATTTTAAAATACGTATTTCCATTTTCCTCAAACAAGCTAAAATCTGAGGTTGTACTCATTTTTTCCTCTGAAGGAGGCCTGCTAATATTCATATTAACATTTCTATTAGGAAGAGCATTATTTATCCATTTCCCATTATTATCAAGCTCATACTCCTTACCTTTAATTGATGTTTTACCAGATGCCATAGCACCATTATCCTGTAAATAATACCACCAAACCTTATCTAAAATCCATCCTGTCTTCATATAACCATCATTACCAAAATAGTACCATAAGCCATTTATTTGTTTCCAGCCAGTACTATAAGATTTTCCTTCCTCATACCACCAACCAGTATTATTATGCTTCCATTCTGCTGAAACTTCTTTTGGTATTACAGAAACTACCGCCGCTACAATAAGTAAACTGTAAATTATTTTTTTAGTCATCTATTTCCCCTCATTCCCAAATCTTATAGTGTATATAGCTTCTCCATTTGTTTTATATAAAACATTCCATATTTTCTTTATTATCTATAGTATATTACCTTCATCGGAGATTATTTTTTATATAGCCAATTTTGTGTAATTAATAGCTTATATGAAAATTATACCACAACTTAAATATCTTAATCCTATATTTCTAACTTACATTAGTTAAAAACATATAAATTAGAATTTTGATACAATAATTTAAGTGATAATTAAATAATTATTTCATTTATCGATTAAAAGCATATGCGTCCTAATATAATAAAACTAAGAGGGTCCTAATAATATTAAGGAGGAAAATATATTGTGGATACTTCTAAATTTTCAAATAATGAGAATATAGAACTAGATATAAATACTTTAAAAAATACTGTAAATTTCGATGAATTTGTAAAAACGCTTCAGAAAAATTTAATTCCCACCGACGAATTTGAGGGATTTAAAATTCGTCCTGGATTTTATCTAGAAAATGGTGCAGTAGTTATACCTGGAGGTGTTAACTTCACTATCCACTCTCAGAACGCAACATCATGTAAACTACTCTTATTTAAGCCAGCTATGTGCGAACCTTATGCTGTCATTCCTTTTCCTGAATATTATCGAATAGGTAATGTATACTCTATGATAGTACTTGGATTAGATATTGAAGAATTTGAATATGCATATAGTGTGGACGGTCCATATATACCTGAAAGAGGATTAGTTTTTAATAGTAGTAAATATTTACTTGATCCCTACTCAAAAGCAATTGCTGGACAAAGCGTATGGGGAACAAAAACAATATGTGGAAATCAATATAAATCAAGAGTTGTCTCCAATGATTTTGATTGGGGAAACAGTAAAAGACCTTTAATTCCTATGAAAGATTTGATTATTTACGAGTTGCATGTAAGAGGCTTTACTAAGCATCCGTCGTCAAAAGTTAATTATCCTGGAACATTTGCTGGATTAGCCGAAAAGATACCTTATTTAAAAGAGCTTGGAATCAATGCTGTAGAACTTATGCCAATTTTTGAATTTGATGAAATGCTTGATGCACGATATGTTAGAGGTAATTTGCTTTGTGATTATTGGGGATATAATCCTGTATGTTTCTTTGCTCCAAACACCAGTTATACTGCTGGAATTGAACGAAATAAAGAAGGCGATGAACTAAAATCATTGATAAAGAAATTTCATGAAGATGGAATAGAGGTTATTTTAGACGTTGTTTTTAACCATACTGCTGAAGGCAATGAGTATGGTCCATATATATCTTTTAAGGGGTTTGATAATAATGTTTATTACATGCTTACACCAGATGGGAAATATTATAATTTCAGCGGATGTGGAAATACTTTAAATTGCAATCACCCAATTGTTCATAGAATGATTTTAGATTGCCTTCGCTACTGGGTTACAGAATATCGTGTTGACGGATTCAGATTTGATTTAGCTTCAATCCTTGGTCGAAACGAAGATGGATCACCAATGAATAATCCTCCACTATTGCAAAGCCTAGCCTTTGATCCTATTCTTGCAAATACAAAATTGATAGCTGAAGCATGGGATGCAGGTGGATTATATCAAGTCGGCAGTTTCCCATCTTGGAAAAGATGGTGTGAATGGAATGGAAAATATAGAGATGATATTCGCAGATTTCTAAAGGGCGATTCAGGATTAGCTGCCACTGTTGCTGAAAGAATAACCGGATCTTACGATCTCTATAATCCAGATATAAGAGGCAAAAATGCTTCAGTAAACTTTATTACTTGCCATGATGGATTTACTTTATATGACTTATATTCTTATAATGATAAACACAATGAAGAAAATGGTTGGAATAATACAGATGGTGAGAACAACAATAATAGCTGGAATTGTGGTGCTGAAGGTGAAACTGACGATGAAAATATAATAAAGTTGAGAAGAAAGCTAATAAAAAATGCTTGTGCTGTTCTTCTTTCAAGTCAAGGAGCTCCAATGCTTTTATCTGGAGATGAATTTGGAAATACACAGTTTGGAAATAACAATCCATATTGCCAGGATAATGAAATTTCATGGCTGAACTGGAGTCTCCTATATAAGAATCATGATTTATTTACTTTCTTTAAAAATATGATAAATTTTCGAAAACGTCATCCTGCTATTAAGGACAGAATTGAAGAATCCCGATGTGGCTTACCTCCTGTTAGTAAGCACGGTATAGAACCTTGGTATTTAGATTCGTCAGATAGTACTAGAACTGTTGGGATAATGTTTGCAGGATGGAATAAAAAAGAAAAAGAAGATGACATTGTGTACCTTTGTATCAATGCTCATTGGGAAACTCAATATGTAAGATTACCCGAACTCCCTATATACTTAGAATGGCGAATTGCTGTAAATACATCCATGCCTTCTGGAGAAGACATTAGCGATTCAATTAATGAGATGCTCCAAGTTGGAGAGACACTTGAAATAGAACCTAGATCTGTTATGATTCTTGTTGGTATAAGTAAAATATGAATTTATAGGATGATAAGAGCTTGATTCACTTTAAGCTCTTATTTTATTAATATTATTGTTTATTATCAAACCTTCTTCTATAATTTAATTAGTTATAGAAGATATTATCTTAATAGCAACAAAGGAGATGTAATAATGAAAAAATACGATCTATCAACTAATGAAATATCTGACAACTTACGATATTTAGAGTTGCTTTCTAAACAATATCCGACAATCAACGAAGCTTCTACTGAAATAATAAATCTGCAGGCAATTTTAAATTTACCAAAAGGAACTGAACATTTTCTAACTGATATCCACGGAGAATATGAGCCTTTTATTCATGTATTAAAAAACGCATCAGGAGTAATAAAAAGAAAAATTGAAGATCTTTTTGGAAATAGTTTGATGCAAAGTGAGAAAAAAAGTTTAGCAACCCTTATATATTATCCTGAACAAAAATTAGAGATAGTATTGAAGCAAGAAGAAAACATAGATGATTGGTACAAAATAAATTTATATAGATTAATCGAAATATGCAGATATGTCTCTTCTAAATATACACGTTCAAAAGTAAGAAAGGCTCTTCCAAAAGATTTTACTTACATAATAGAAGAACTCTTACATGAACAGCCTAAAGGAATAGATAAATATGAATATTATGAACAAATTATTAGAACTATTATAGACACAGATAGATCAAAGGAATTTATAGTTGCTCTTTCTAAATTGATACAAAGACTTGTTATAGACAGGCTTCATATTTTAGGGGATATATTCGATAGAGGCCCAGGTGCCGATATTATTATGGATACTTTAGTTGAATATCATTCTGTTGACATCCAATGGGGAAATCATGATATCTTATGGATGGGTGCTGCCTGTGGTTCAGACGTATGCATTGCTAATGTTATAAAAAATTCTCTAAAGTATGCTAACTTGGATACTTTAGAAAATGGATACGGAATTAACCTTCTCCCTCTAGCAACTTTTTCTATGGATTTTTATAAGGATCATCCCTGTAATATCTTCTTACCTAAGATGGATTGTGATAAAAAATACAGCATTAATGAAATTAATTTAATAGCTCAAATGCACAAAGCTATAGCTATAATATTATTTAAACTTGAAGGTCAGGTGATTTTAAGGCATCCTGAATTTAATATGAATCATAGGCTTTTATTAAATAAAATTAATTATGCTGAAGGAACTATTAACTTAAACGGTAAAACGCATAAATTGAAAGATTCATTTTTTCCTACTATAGACCCTAAAAATCCATATGAACTTACTTATGATGAGAAAGAATTAATCGATAAGTTAAAAACTTCTTTTATTAATAGCGATAAGTATAATAAGCATGTTCGATTCCTATATTCAAATGGAAGTTTATATTTAAAATTTAATTCCAATTTACTATATCATGGATTCATACCATTAAATGAAGATGGAAGCTTTAAAAACGTCAAAATAGCTGATAAAGAATATAACGGTAAAGAACTTTTAGACAAATTGGATATGCTAGCAAGAGAGGCCTATTTTTCTAAAGACAAGGATGATTCTGATAATAAAGAAGATATAATGTGGTATTTGTGGTGTGGTGCTTCTTCGCCATTATTTGGTAAGGATAGAATGACAATATTTGAACAATATTTTATCGAAGAAAAAGAAACTCATTATGAAAAGAAAGATCCCTATTTTAGCTTAAGAGATAATGAGGATATCTGCAAAAAAATACTAAAGGAATTTGGGCTTAGTTCACCAGAATCTCATATAATAAATGGCCACATGCCCGTTGAAGAAAAAAATGGAGAAAGTCCTATAAAAGCAAACGGAACTCTACTAGTTATAGATGGAGGTTTTTCAAAAGCATATCAGCCCAAAACTGGACTAGCTGGATATACGTTAATATATAACTCTTTTGGGCTTCAGTTAGTATCTCATCAGCCATTTGAATCCACTGAAGCAGCCATAAAAGAAGAAACTGACATATTATCTACAACTCTCTTACTAGAGCAAGTTGTAAATAGGAAAAGAGTTGAAGATACTGATGTAGGTGTAACTCTCAAGCAGCAAATAGATGACTTAAAGATGCTTCTTAATGCTTACAGAAAAGGACTAATAAAGCAGCAAAATAAAATTTAATTAAGTTAAATGAGAATAAATTGCGTAAATAATTTATTCTCATTTTTTATAAAATCACACTATTTCAATAACAGTTCCTGAGTCTTTCATTCTTTTTTCTATATTCTCAGGCGGCTCTTTTGTAGTTATTAATAAATCTATTCTATCAAAGGAAATGGCTTTAAACGTGCTGGAATTGAAGAACTTTTCACTATCAGCTATAACACATACAAAAGTACTTCTTTCTGCTACCTTTCTCTTTATATATGAATCCTCAAAATCAACTACATAAATTCCATCTTCACTAATTGCTGCAGCCCCCAAAAATGCTATATCAAAATGTATATCTTCGATTTGATTTATTGTGCCACTGCCATATAAAAAACGATTTTTGCGTTGCAATTTTCCACCCAATAAATGAACGTCACAATTTTTTTCAGCAAGTATTTCCATATTGTCTAAAGAATGCGTATATATAGAGATATCATCCTCAACACACTGACATAACGCTTCAATAGTGGTAGACACATCAAAGAAACATACTTGATTTGTTGAAACATATTTAGCTGCATATTTACCCAATTTTATTTTTTCTTCTGAATTTATAGATAGACGGCTCTTATAATCCTTAATTTCAGTTCTTATAGATGGCACTGCAATTCCTCCATGAGTTCGAATAGCAACTCCTTCTTCTACTAATCTAACAATGTCTCTTCTAGCAGTATCCCTTGATATATTAAATGTTTCCATTATTTCTTTATTAGATAACACAGTTTTTTCTCTAAGTATATTTAATATTTCATATAATCTTTCTTCTTGATACATAAAATGTCCTTTCGCTTCTAACTATTTTTTAATTACATACTATAATAAATTATATTTTAAAATAGCCATTTGTCAATTTTTTCATGAATGTCAGCACTCATGAACTTTAATGGATTTATATATCCTTATTTTCCTTGAATTGACAGCTTTCTTATGCTAAACTCACAATATATAAATTACTGTAATATAAATTCTCTTAATACTTATTTTACAGAAATCTTCTATCTTATATAAAGGGGTGCAATAAATGAATAAAAGAATATTATATGTAACAGATTTAGATGGTACCTTATTAAATTCTAATGGAGAAGTTTCAGAAACATCACTAAAAATCTTAAAGAAACAAATAGAAAAAGGTACATTGTTTAGTATTGCAACTGCACGAAACCTTCAGGCTGCAAAAAGATTGATAAGTGAAATTCCAATTAACATTCCTATCATATTAAATAACGGTATAGGATTTTATGATTTAAATAAAGAGCAATATCTAAAAATTAATGAATTTCCAATATCTCAGTTAAATCATCTAATAAAAATATTTGATGAGTATAAAAGCTATGGATTTATGTATGCATTGAAAGATGGAGATATCCACTTCATATACAACAATCTTGATGACCCATCTGATCTTGAGTATTTTGCAGAAAGGCATTTATTATACAAAGGTCGTTGTCATCAATACGATGATTTTGAACAAGTTCCAAAGGATGGGTATACAATTTTATATTTTGTTTTGTATGGTTCTTTTGATCGTATAAAAAATGTTGAAAATTGCATTTTAGATAACTCTATATTAAAATGTGTTCCTAACAAAAATGTATATAAAGATAATTACTTTTTAGATATATTTAGTTCTAAAGCATCTAAGGCCATTGCTATAAAAGAATTAAAGGAACTGATTGGCGCAAATGAAGTAATCGCTTTTGGGGATAATTTTAATGACATTGAAATGTTACAATCTGCAGATCGTTCGTATGTTCCTGAAAACGGAGTTTCTGAAGCAAAGGCGGTTGCAACAAGTGTCATCTCAAGCTTCGATGATGATGGAGTTGCAAAGTTTATCGAAAAAGACACCAGTATTAATTAAAAACTTTCAACAAATTTATAAATTTAACAAACAGAAAAAGCAGGTATATTAAGAAAATCTCCAATGTACCTGCTTTTATATATTAAGTTTATATACATGGCTAATCTATTAAAAATAAACTAATTCTTCCTCAAGCTTATCTATTTTTTTATAATCTTGAACCACTATATATGGAATCTCCCTTTGTTCTTGCTGTATATATTTTTTATGAATTATACCTTCTAACTCGATCCATTCCTTATCTTTAAAATTAAATGCCTTACTCGTTTGACACAGGATACCTAAAAATGATATATCATCTTCACAGCAAGTCATTGCATTTCTGCCAAATGCAAAAACACCTTTAGGATACTTAGGGTTGCTATAAGCAAGACCTTTTACCTTTATATTTTTACCATCATACTTTTCTGGATATTCTGTTGCATCTAAGTACCAAACCCCATAATCGTAGTCTTTAAATTCTATTACTTTCTTATGTATATCAAATGGTAATTCTAAGGGACTATCATCAATCTCGCCATTTTCTAATTCAAACATCATATTAGCTCTTGAATTAATAGCTTTTACACTATTTCTAAATTTCAATTTATTTGTTTTATCGTTGCAACGGTTAAATATAATCAAATCTGAATTTTTAAATTGCTCTATTAATAAAGACTTCATATTACTCATATAACTTTCAAATGTTGATGCATCAATAGTTGTTATAATTTGAGCAATCTCCCATCTATCAGGAAACTTCATATTATCAAAAATGTCAAATTGCCACATCCCATTGTATTCTAAAACAACCTTGGTTGGTTTGTATTTCTGATTGAATTCCTTTAAAGCTAACTCTGTAAATTCTTCTATATTGCTGATGCTAACAATATTTGCATTGTGTTTTTTCAAAAATTCAACTTCATATTCTTCTACACCATTCTCGCAAACAATTAAAAGAATTTTTTCCCCATCATAAAACTCTGGATCATTAAATATTTCTTTTATAAAAGTAGTCTTACCACTCTCTAAAAAACCAGTAATAAGAAAAACTGGTACATCAGTCATAAATCAATTCCTTCTTTCACTTATTTTTCTAATTAAATGTAACATAATTCTATCTATAAATTTACATTCATAATTTAAGTTTTTTAATATTTCAGAACTTAAATTGTTTTTTCTTATGAATTTCTATTGCTAATTCTAAATTTCCTTCCTCATAATTATAAATACTTTATCTTAAAATTTCATTTAATGTATATTTTATTTATATTAGTGTAACCTACTACATATTAAATTCTATGAAAAGAGGTAATGTCCATGAATAGGAAATTACTACAGGACTATCAAAAAAGAATCTTATGGATAATCAAGGCCTTAGGTGAGAAAAATTCTCTAAATATCCCTGAAATCGAAATAGATGAAAGTCCTTCTTCAGATATAGGTCAAAAAAATGTGATAATATCACTAAATAAACTCAAATGAATTTTAATTATTTGAATTCATTAAAGAGAGAAGTTTTATTATAGATAACACACTCATAAACTATACTTAGATTATGAAATATATCCCAACTAGAAATGGGTAATATACTTTTGTGGAATGTTTCATTGGTAATTTTGATGGATGTGATTCTTTGGCTATAAGTTGTTCCAAATGTGCTAGTTCAAAAAGTGAGAATCGAAATTTTATATTTCGTTCTTCGAACTTTCTCTGTGAGCGCTTGTTCTTTGAGGCTAGCACTTTGGGTGCAACTTTATAGCCTTAGAATCACCCATCAGAATTACCTGGAAACTGGAACAAAAGTATGTTATTCATTTCGGGGAGTTATATGCATAAGTTCAGGTCTAAGTTTGGTTATCTATATTATCAGTAATGTTCACTCCTCTTCCTTAATAACAATTTTTATATAAATCGAAATATTTAGCTTGTATCTATACATCAAATAATTCTTCTATTTCATTCTTATTTAAATTTGTACCTATAACGCATAACCTTCCTGTATAATCTGCTATTCCTTCACGTACTTCATACTCGCCTGGAACTAAATCAAAGTTTATCCATCCTCCATCTGAGCAAGGGATTATACCTTTAGCACGCAATATAATTCCATAATCAGAAGATTCCGATAAAGTTTTTAATATATTATTTATTTCTACTTTTGAAAACTTTTTTGGTGTTTCCATTCCCCAGCTCGTAAATACTTCATCTGCATGATGATGATCATGTGAATGATGATCGTGTCCACATCCACACTCATGATCATGAGTATGATGAGCATGGTTATGATCATTACAATTACAATCTATATGATGTTCATGATTATCACATTCACATTCTTCCTTAGTATGGTTCTTATGATTATTGCAACAGCACTCTTCGCTGTGTTGATGATTTTCAGACTTATTATTCTTTACTTCTACTAAAAGCTCTTTTTCAAGGGACTCTTCCCTTTCCATTGCAGATAGAATTTGCTTTCCATTAATCTCATCCCAGTTTGTTGTTATTATTGTTGCAAAACTGTTGTGTTCTCTTATTTGGGATACACATACTTCTAATTTTTCTTCTGAAATCTTTTGAGTTCGGCTTAAGACAATAGTATTTGCATTTTCAATTTGATTATTAAAGAATTCTCCAAAGTTATCCATATACATTTTGCATTTTACAGCATCAACAACTGCCGTAAAACTATTAAGTTTAATATCTACTTCGCTTTTTATATTTTCTATTGCCTTAATTACATCTGATAATTTACCAACTCCCGATGGTTCTATTATTATACGTTCTGGCGAATATTTATCTAATGCTTCTTTAAGTGCAACTCCAAAATCTCCAACTAAAGAACAACAAATACATCCCGAATTCATTTCTGTTATTTCAATTCCTGAATTATTTAAAAATCCTCCATCAATTCCTATCTCGCCAAATTCATTTTCAATTATCATGAGCTTTTCACCCTGAAATGCTTCTTCTATTAATTTTTTAATCAAAGTAGTCTTTCCTGCCCCAAGAAACCCTGAAATAATATCTATTTTAGTCATATAAAAAATCCTTTCTATGTAAATATTAATTATATATTTAAAAGTTATTCCTTCTGGAAATATTTAAAGTCGTTTCCAGAAATATTTCATTTTTATCCTACCCTTAAAATCTAATACTGTCAATAATGATAAATCGATGATTTCTCTATTATTGACATTTTTAATGAATTACTTACTTATAAAATGATAATATTATAAGTAAAATGAAAAAAGGAGTGTTTTCATGGGTGATTTATTTAAACCAAATGTCTTTTTTAGTAAATGTTTAGGTTTCGAAGCCTGTCGTTACAATGGACAAATGATAACTGATGCATTTGTTGAAAAATTGAAACCTTTTGTTAATATTATAAATGTTTGTCCAGAAACTTCCATAGGACTTAAAGTTCCACGACCAACAATTAGAGTTGTCTCTGAAAATAATGAATTAAAATTATATGAGCCAAAAGAAGGAAAAGAATTCACAAAAGAAATGGTTGAGTTTTCAGAATCATATTTGAAAGATTTAAATAATATAGACGGTTTTCTCTTAAAAAGCGCTTCACCCTCCTGTGGACATAAAAATGTAAAAATTTATAATGGCACAGCTAAGGTTACAGGAAGTACAAGAGGTGCCGGAATATTTGGAAATAAGATTAAAGAGAAATTTCCTTATGCAGCAATAGAAGATGAAGGCAGATTACATAATTATAGAATTCGAGATAATTTTCTTACAAGAATTTTTATTAATGCAGATTTTAGAAAAGTCAAGAAATCTAATTCACTTAATGAATTAATACTTTTTCAACGCAGAAATAAATTACTACTCATGGCAAATAGTCAAAAGTATACTAAAATCTTAGGTAGAATTACAGCAAATGGTGAAAATAATGATATAAAAAGTATTATGGCTGAATATGAGAAGAATTTGAATTTGGCATTTGAAAAACTTCCTAAGTATACAAATAATATAAATGTTCTAATGCATGCCATGGGATATTTTTCAAAATACATAACTAATGAAGAAACTCAATTATTACTGGATTCCTTAGAAAAATACAAGATGAAAAAACTTACAATAATGTCTCCTATGCTTTTAGTTAAATCGTATGTAGTTAGATTTAATATTGATTACCTTTTGGAACAAACTTATTTTAATCCTTACCCAGAAGATTTGATTATATTAGAAGATTCAGAAAAGATAGAAATATAATTCAATTTTTGATTAAATTTTAACGGCGATATATTACCGCCGTTAAAAAATATTAGCTTTATTTATTCTCTTAAAGGTACTTATAATTAATATCATGATGATAATACTACTATTATAGTATCTTATCTAAATATTCTTCATAACCTTCTTCCTTCATCTTGTCTTTGGGGATAAACTTAAGTGCTGCTGAGTTTATACAGTATCTTAAACCTCCCATATCTTCGGGTCCATCAGTAAATACATGTCCTAGATGTGCATCACCAGTACTGCTTCGAACCTCCGTTCTTACCATGCCATGACTTTTATCTATTTTTTCTTTTATTGCCTTTCTATCTATTGGCTTGGAAAATGCAGGCCAGCCACACCCAGAGTTGAATTTATCGGTTGATACAAACAATGGCTCACCCGTAGTTATATCTACATAAATCCCCTTTTCAAACTGATTATCATATTCATTAGAAAATGGAGCTTCTGTACCATTTTCTTGTGTAATTCTATATTGTTCATCTGTCAGACTCATCTTTAATTCTTCATTGGATTTTTTTACATACTTTTGACTCATTTGTTTCCTCCCTGTTCTCTTTTGAAATATTTATTTCTGTATACATATCAATATTATGTGACAAAGGAATAATACTAATTCATTTATAGTAATCTTATTCTTATATGCGAACCTTATATCTTCACACCTTAAATCTAAGCATACTTATTCAACTTTCTATTTTTCCAGTAACTCTTCAAGTTGATTAGCAAGAAGAGGTTTGCTAAAATAATACCCTTGAATATAATCACATTTCATTCTTTTAAGTATTAAAAGCTGATCTTCAACCTCAACTCCTTCAGCAATAACTTTTAATTCCATACTATGTGCCATTTGAATAATATTTTTTATAATCGCTTCTTCTTTCTTATTTAAAGAAATATTGTCTATAAATGATTTATCAATCTTTAATGTATTTATAGGAATTCTTCTAAGATAGCTTAATGATGAATATCCCGTGCCAAAGTCATCAAGCGCAATTCTAATTCCCATGTCCATTAATTTCTTTAATATTCCAATACTAGAATCAAATGATTTCATAAGAACAGTTTCAGTAATCTCAAGTTCAATCATATTCGGATTAACAGATGAACTTTCAATAATTTCTTTAACATTATCTAAGAAATTTGTCTCTTGTAAATCAACTGATGAGATGTTAACGCTTATGCTATTAAATTTATAGCCTGCTTCAAACCACTTAGCACTTTGTCTGCAAGATTCCTTAAGCACCCATAAAGTTAATTGTGTGATATATCCAGATTCCTCTGCTATTGGAATAAACTCTGCAGGAGATATAAAACCAAGTTCCCTACTATTTAATCTAAGTAATGCTTCAAAACCAAAGATTTTATTTGCCTGTAAATCATACTGAGGTTGATAGTTAATGATTAGTTCATTATTATCAACTGCTGTCCTTAATATTCTTTCTATACTAGTCTTTCGTTCAAGGCTTATATACATTTGTGGATCAAAAAGAGAAAATCTATTTTTACCTAATTCCTTTGCCCTGTACATAGCAGCATCTGCATTTCTTAAAATTGTACTACTATCCTTTCCATCTTTAGGATATAAAGCTATTCCAACACTGGCAGTTATATACATATGCTTGTTGTCAATTTTAAATACTTTATCGAACAAACCTAATAGCCTTTTTGCATAAGCTTGTATCTCATCTTCTTTTGAATCAGGATGAAGTAATATAAATTCATCTCCACCAAGTCTAGATATTGTATCTTTTTCTTCAATTAAATTTTCAAACTGTTTTGCTAAACTTATTAGCAATTTATCTCCATACTCGTGTCCCATAGTATCATTTATATTCTTAAAATTATCTAAATCTATAAAAAATACAATTCCTTGTTTATTGGCGTAATTAGATAATTGTAGTTGTTCATTTAGCCTATTCATAAACAATGTCCTATTAGGAAGTTTTGTTAAAGAATCATAAAATGCCATGAATTTTATTCTATCCTCTGAAATCTTTCTTTCAGAAATATCTCTAATAGAACCAGTTATTTTTATAACTTTTCCTTCAGAATCTCTTAACGCTTTACCACAAGAGAGAATCCAAACGTACGAACTGCTCTTAGTTCTTATTCTAAATTCAGAGCTATAAACATCTGTAAGCTGATTAATATGATTTTTGAAATCTTTTTTCACTTTATCAAGATCATCTGAATGAACATTCTCATACACAAAGTTTCTCAAATTATTTATCTCATCCAACTTGTATCCAGTAATATCAATTAATTTATCAGAAGCAAAGAATGTATCTGTAACTAAATTCCATTCCCAAATCGAGTCATTTGCACATTCTAGTGCGAGTTTGTATTTTTCTTCACTCACTCTAAGTGCTTCCTCATTTTGTTGTAATTCGTTATATTGTACTCTTAATTCTTCTTCTGTCGCCAGCAATTCCTCATAAACTGATGATAATTCCTCATAGCTTGAACGTAACTTACCAATCATCAGGTTGAAAGATCTTCCTAACTCTCCAAACTCGTCATTTGAATTAATACTAGCTTTTACTGATAAATCCCCATTTCCAGCCGCTTGCATTAAAGGAACTAATTCTGTAATCGGTTTTGTTACCTTCTTAGTAACAATGAGTGTAACGAAAATAGCAAGAAATAAAACGCCCACTGTTATCATAATTATTAAATATCCCATCTTGCTAGCTTTGCTTTCCAATTCACTTTTTGGTATAACTGAAGCCATCTTCCAACCAGTATCCTTACATGTATAAACATTAACTAAAACAGGATCTCCATTTATATAAGTTTCAAAACTTCCATTATCCAAATCTATAAATTTATCATAGTTATCAAATGAAAATTTTGAAGCTTCATCTGTTTGAGAATATGTATAACCTAACTGATTTAAATGTAAGATATTTTTAAAGTTTAAATCTATATTTGGGTGAGCTAACATAGTTCCATCTTTTAAATAAAGAAAAACATAACCTGTATCTCCAATCCTAATATTTCTTATTATTTCAGATAACTTTTCCAAACTTAAATCTATACCCATAACTCCAACAATACTTCCATCTTCATTTTTTACTGTTGTTGACGCACTTATAATTACATTTTTGGAATTATCAACTGCCGAAACGTATGGATCTGAAATTACCACTTCATCTGGATTTGATAATGCCAAAGAATACCATGGTCTTGTCCTTGGATCAAATGTATTAGTACTTAATCCATCAGGCCATTGAATATACCCTCCCCATTTAGTACCAATGTACACATAAGTTGTTTCTGGATGAGATGTTCCATAAGCCTCAAGCACATTATATATAGTACTCTCTATTCCAGGTATTTGTTTTGAATATTTTTTATTTATCGCAATATCAGGAATATTAAATAGAGCTGAAATAGATTGGTCTGCTTTTTTTGCATCTGAATAAGTTGCAAGAAACTTAGCATTGTACTTTATTTGCCCTAACATGTTAGAAAAGTTGTTATCAACCTGCACCATTTGGGCTTTAGCGCTTGAAAATAGATGCTCTTTAAGGGATTTATACATATAATTATAAGTTATTAGTGCAATTGGAATAGATATAGACAATATAATTCCTACAAAATAAAAGAATAGTTTTAATCTAAAAGTAAGCTTCATAGCAATGCTCCTTGATTATTTAATTTGTATATTTTCTAATTTAGGACCTTTTTCACTAATATAAAAATCAATGCTAGATAATGATATTAATATATATTTTACCATTTATACTTAATAATTTCAATTCTTTAGCTACCTATCTTCATGCTGATAAATTATAGTTCTCTTAATTGAAATCTATATGTTGAAATCGAATTTCTATATTTTGTCTTAACTAAGTGAATATGATTTTTTTTTATTCTTTTTAAAATGCCAAAACTATCCAATCAACCTTTTTTAAGTTATACCCTCAAGGAGTGCCTCGTCCACTGATTTTACTGGAAATAAATTTCTAAAGAATAAAAAGGCTGCAGACCAAATCTATGCCTACAGCTTTTGAATAAATTTATTTAACATCTTTTATGCAGAAATTTCACTTAAACTGCTCTTAACTTCTTTATTTCAATATTAATTATATTATTTTAAGTCTTGGATTCTTATGTTATCCATATCATCGAATGTTATATTCTCGCCACACATTCCCCATATAAATGAATAATTCTGAGTTCCAATGCCCGAATGAATTGACCAGCTTGGTGAAATTACTGCCTGCTCATTCTTCATTACTATATGCCTTGTTTCTTGTCCTTCACCCATAAAATGAATTACTGCTTGATCTTCAGGTACATCAAGATATAAATATACTTCCATACGTCTTTCATGAGTATGACATGGCATTGTATTCCATCCACTTCCTGGCTCAAGTATTGTTAATCCCATTACTAATTGACAGCTTTCACATACTGCAGGATGAATATATTGGTTTATTGTTCTTTTATTCATGTTTATTTCATCGCCACATTTTATCTTATTAGCTTTTTCTAAATCTATTTTTACTGTTGGATATGATTTAAGCGCTGGTGCAGAATTTATATAAAACTTAGCTGGATTTTTTCCATCAGATGATTTAAATTCTATATTTTTAGTGCCTTGTCCAACATATAATCCATCTCTATAATTTAGATTATATTCTACTCCATCAGCTATAATTGTTCCTTCTCCACCTACATTAATAACTCCAAGTTCTCTTCTTTCTAAAAAGTAATCTGTTCCTAATTCTTTAGATGCTCCAAGCTTTAATGTTTCTTTTATAGGTGTAACTCCACCAAATATGATTCTATCATTATGGCTATAAACTAAATTTACTTCTCCATCTACAAATACTTTTTCAACTAAATAATGTCTTCTTAAAGTTTCTGTATCATAGTGCTTAGAGTCTTCTGGATGATTTGAGTATCTAATTTCCATTTGCATAATAATCTCTCCTTACAATTTCCAGGCACACGTGTTCCCAATTGAGTAAAAAAATATTCAAAGTTTATATATACATTTTATCAAGAAGGTTTTACTAAAATTCCTAACCTTAATATTATGTAATTTCCTTTGCACACGTGTTCCCTTTTTCTTAATACAAGTATATACGCTTATGTAAATATTTGCAATAGTTTTTTGTTCTCATTTTGAATTAAATTTTAAAGCTATAGTGAGGAAAACTTTTGCTTCACTATAGCTTTATATAATTTATTCTAATTTAAATCTTTAATTGAATTGCCTAGTTCCAATTCTGATTCTATATATATTTTCTTAGTTGTTATATCTTGTTCATTATTTAGCAATCTTAAAAGCAAGTCAGTGGCAATTCTTGCTATTTCTCCTATAGGCCTTTTAATTGTTGTAATACTTGGAGTAATAAATCTGCCAATTTCATTCCCATCAAATCCTAGTATTGAAATATCTTCTGGAACCCTTAATCCATGCTCTGTAATAGCTTTTATTGCCCCAGTTGCCATTTCATCATTAAAAGCAAATATGGCTGAAAACTTTTCATTCATTTCTATTAATTCATTAGCTTTTTCATATCCACTTTTGACAGTAAAGTTCCCATTTAGCACCAGATTTTTGTCCAATTTAATATTATAGTTATTGAAAGCTTTTAAGTATCCCTCTCGCCTCATTTTAGTTGAATCGAAATTGATTGCTCCTTCTATTATTGCAATATCCTTATGACCATTTTTTATTAATTCCTCTACTCCCTTATACACCCCAACACTCTCATCTGTATATACATTTATAACATCATGATTTACCTTTCTATTTATGACTACAATAGGTATCTCTTTCTCTAATATTTCTCTAATAAAATCATCATCATCTATTTTTTGACTTACTACTAGTATTCCATCATAATTTTTAGGATTTATAGTATTTTTTTCATACATATCTATTCCTTTAACAATGACATTATACTTTTTGTCTATATTCTTGTACACATTATTTATAACAGTTTGAAATACAAATGGTGAGGTTCCATTACTTATAGTTGAAAAAAATACACCAATATTATAAGCTTTATCTATCTTTAAACTCCTCGCATTCATATTAGGAATATAGTTTAGCTCTTTAACTGCATTAAGTACAGCCTCTTTGGTCTTTTCATTTACAGATTTAGATCCAGTCAGTACTCTTGAAACAGTTGAATGTGATATTCCTAGTGCTTTCGCTATATCTTTAATCGTAGTAGCCATATTAGTCCTCCAAATTTTTAATAAATAAAGCGCTTTTATCTCTAGCAAAGATTTAATTTTTAGTACGCAAATATAGCTAGAGGTTATAAATAATTTCTTTTACGCTCAATAATTACACACGTGTTCACAATCTTGTTTATTATTTTATAGCAGTAATTAGTAAATTACAAGCTTTGTGAGTATTTCTAATACTAGGATACGTTATACTGTTTAAAACTTATATAATTATTTCTTGATTTAAAAATTAACTTAATATACAATATTAACCATAATATATTTTAAAATTTTTGTCAAAAATGTATAATAAATTTATAGATTAAAGAAGGAAATAATATGTTTAAAAAATGGGATATAATTATAATAGTTATTCTACTATGTATATCACTTATTCCTGAACTTGTTTTTGGGGTAATAATGGGCAAACATTACAATGGAACATATGCTGAGATAACTATAGACGGTAAATTTTATAAGAAAATCAACCTATCTGAGCATAGAGGTGAGGACCAAATAGATATTAAAACTTCATACGGTGATAATATAATAGACGTCAAAGATAAATCTATTAAAGTAATAGATGCCGATTGCAAGGATAAAATATGCGTTAGATCTGGATTTATATCAGAACCAGGCCAAATTATAGTTTGTCTTCCACATAAACTTATGATTGAAATAAAAAGCAGTGATATAATGGCAAACAGTTTGAGGTGTTTAAATGAATAAAACTTTTCGTATAGTATTTATAGGTATTCTAGTATCACAAGCTTTGGCTTTGTATACAATTGAAAGTATGATTCCTGTTCCATTTATTGCACCTGGTGCAAAACTTGGGTTAACTAATTTAATTACTGTCATAGCATTATACATATTGAATAATAAAAAAGATGTTTTTTTAATTATAATATTAAGGCTTCTTCTTTCAACTATGTTTGGTGGAAATCTCTCTACACTTATGTATGGTGCTGTTGGAGCGTTGCTTAGTTTTTATATAATGCTTTTCGTAAAAAATATTTGGAAAGATAAAGTTAGTATAATAGGTGTAAGTGCTGCTGGTGCATTTTTCCACAACGTAGGACAATTAATTGTAGCCGCAATTATAGTTCAAAATATTGCAGTTACACTTTATTTACCAATTTTATCTATAGCCGGAATTGGTACAGGTATTTTTATTGGTATAACTTCCAATTTTATAGTCAAACATATGTCCAAGCTTCCTTTCTTTAATGATTTAAATATTAGTCAATGAGTTTTATCACTATTAATAATAAAAATTCTCTCATACGTTTACTACAATGCCCCACTAATTACAAAATGTATAGCCAGTAGAAATGCACATTTTTTCATCTCTACTGGCTATACATTTAATAAATATTTTATATTAAACCATAATTTAATATAAAATACTGTAAATTTTAAATTGTAACTTTTACTGTGTCTGAATTTTTATTAGCAATTAATTCATTCGCAACTTTTATTGCTCCTGTTGGACATTTTGCCAAACATGTTGCTTCACTGCATTTTTCAGCACATATTTTCTGATCCACCACTGCGAGATTATTTTGAACTTGAATAGCTCCATAGCTGCAATTCTTTGCACAAAGTCCACAGCCTATACAAGCAGCACTACATAACTTTCTAGCAATAGCTCCCTTATCTTTTGAATTACAATCAACTTTTACTCTAGCATTTATTGAGATCATTTGAATCACATTTTTAGGACATGATTCTTCACACTTACCACAACCAGTACATTTTTTTCTATTAACAACTGGAAGTCCATTTTCTCCCATTGTCATGGCTCCAAAAGGACAACTGCTTACGCAAGTCCCAAATCCAATACATCCATGCTTACATCCTTTTGGTCCTCCTTGTATTAGGCTTGCTGCCTTACAATCATGAACTCCTTTGTATTTATAACTTAATGCTGCTTTTTCACTTGTTCCTTTGCATCTAACATGAGCTATTCTTGGTTCCACTTCTTCTGCTTTTTTACCTGTAATTTCTGCTACAAGTTTTGCTACAGCATCCTTTCCTGGAACGCATAAATTAGGAGGAACATCATCTTTCATAACTACTGCTTCTGCATATGCTGCACATCCCGCATAGCCGCATGCACCACATTGTCCTTTAGGAAGAATATCTTCTACTTCATGAATTAGTGGATTCACCTCCATAGCAAATTTTCTATTTGCAAATGCTAAGATAAAACCAAAAACCGCACCTATTCCTCCAAGAACCACTAAAACCATTATAACAGTAAACATAATCTTTACTCATCTCCTTTATATCATTCCTGAAAATCCCAAGAATGCCAATGCCAACATACCTGCTAATATAAAAGCAACTCCTGTTCCTTCTAGTGGTTTTGGCACATCTGCATAAACCAGCTTTTCTCTTAAACTTGCCATAAGTACTAAGGCCAGTGCAAATCCCATTCCTGATCCAATTGAGAACACTACACTTTTTACAAACGAGTAGTTTGACTCAACACTTAATAATGGAACTGATAATACAATACAGTTTGTTGCTATTAAAAGAAGATATATTCCCCACATGCTGTATAATGTAGGTGCTTGTTTCTTTATAATTAATTCTAATAATTGCACAAAACTTGCTATAAGTATTACGAAAACAATAGTTGTTAAGAATGTCAAATGATATGGCAAAAGTACAAAACTATATACAACCCATGCTAACATTGAACTTAGAGTTATAACAGAGGTAACTGCCATTCCCATGCCTATTGATGCATCTAAACTTTTAGAAACTCCAAAAAATATACAAAGTCCAACAAATTTTGTTAAAACAAAATTATTTACAAGTAACGCACCTATAAACAATGTAAAATACTCTCTCATTATGCTTCACTTCCTTCTATTTTTTTAGCTTCTTTATGTGCATTGTGGAGCTTTATTGCTCCTATCATGTAACCTATTAGTATAAATGCACCAGCTGGTAGTATCATAATTAAAGGCGCGTTGTACCATGAGCCTAGTATTTTAACCCCAAGAATTGATCCACTTCCTAAAAGCTCTCTTATTACAGATATTGAAAGCATAGCTAATGTAAAACCACATCCCATTCCAAATCCATCTAAGAATGATGGAAACACTTTATTTTTTGATGCGAATACCTCTGCTCTTGCAAGTATTATAGCAAAAACAACTACTAAGTCTAAATAAATACCAAGAGCACTATATAATTCAGGTGATATTGCCTGCAATGCAAGTTCTACAACGGTAACTATAGTAGCTATAAATGTAATATAAACTGGTACTCTAACCTTTGGGTTTACAAATTTTCTTGTAAGCGATACAACTACGTTATTGCTTGTAATAACGAAAGTTACACATAAGCCCATAGTAAAACCATTTATCACTGATGATGTAACAGCTAATGCAGGACAAAGACTTAAGCATAACATAAATATTGGATTTTCATCGTACAAACCCTTGCTAAAAATTTTCCACTTTTCCTTCATATTATTTACCTCCTGCAAACTCTGTTACTTCATGCACAGCATTTTTGACAGCTAATGTTACAGCTCTAGATGAAATAGTTGCGCCTGTCATAGCTTGAATATCATCTTTATCAGAAGCATCTTTTGTAACTGTTAAATTTGCTTCTTTTTTTCCTTTAAATTGACTTCTAAAAGGTTCTTTTGAAGCATTATCTCCTAGACCTGGAGTTTCATTATGTGCTAGTATCTTATAATCTATTACTTCTCCTGCTGGTGTAATAGCTACAAGCATTTTAATTTCTCCACCATATCCTCTGCTTTCTCCTGGAACTACATATGCAATTACTTTACCGCCTTTTTCGGCTGTAAACCAATCAGTCTTATCTGGAACAGCCTTGAAATTATCGGCATCACTAACTAATGCTCTCATAGATTCTTGTTTTGATATTTCTCTCTTTTCAGATGCAATTGGTGCCGTAACATAATATACTAGTCCTATTATTAAACCAGATGCCAAGCAAGTTATTATTAAATTTATCGCTATCTGAAAAATAGAATACTCCTTATTAATAGCATGTTCATTGGACATTTTACTACCCCCTTGCTCCAAATTGTTTTGGCTTTACAAAACGATCTATTAGTGGTGTTACAGCATTCATAAGTAAAAGCGAATAGCAAACGCCTTCTGGATAACCACCTATTAATCTAATTAATGATGTTATTAGTCCAGCTCCCACTGCAAAAATTATTTGCCCTTTTAAAGTTATAGGTGCTGTAACCATATCTGTTGCCATAAAAAATGCACCTATAATTAATCCTCCAGCCATCATATGGAAAATAGGATCACCACTAAATAAACCTGAAGGTCCGAAAATCCAGGTTATTATTCCTACTGTTCCTATCATGCATACAGGAACTTGCCATTTTATATATCCCTTATATATAAGATACGCGCCTCCAATTATAAGAAGTATTGTCGAAGTTTCTCCTGCGCTTCCATTTCTTGTGCCAATAAACATAGCTTTATACAATTCTATATTGCCACCAAAAGTTTCAATCAATTTAGAATATCCTTGTTGTTTTAATATGTTCAATGGTGTAGCAGAGCTAACAACATCTACTGAAGTTGTCATCTTTGTCCATGTTGTCATTGCAACTGGCCAAGATACCATTAATGCTGCTCTTCCGATATGAGCTGGATTAAAAATATTATATCCAAGCCCACCCATAGAATGCTTAGCTATTACTATGGCTACAAACGAACCCGCTATTATCATATAAACAGGTAACGTTGGGGACACACACATAGCTAGCAATAAGCCAGTTAAAAATGCACTTCCGTCAAATGCTGTGATCTTCTTTTTACGGAATTTTTGAACCAAATATTCAAAAGCAACTGCTGAAGCTGCACCAACAACTAAGTTAATTAATGCAGGGATACCAAAATAATATATAGAAAAAATAGCAGCTGGTGCTAATGCTATGTTTACATTCCACATTATCTTTGAGATTGATTCATCACAACGAATATGTGGAGATGCTGATACAGTAAAACTATTTTCCTGTGTATCAGCTTCTTTTGCTTTAATTCCTTGCACTTTACTTTCTTGTACTCCAATTTCGGAACTCATTTTACCCCTTCTTCCTTTACTTTTTTTGTGCCATTGCTAAATTTTGTGATTTTGAATATTTTATATACTGAACTATGTTACGTTTTGCAGGACATGTATAAACACAACTTCCACATTCAATACAATTTAGCAAATTATATTCCTCTTTGGCCTCTTTAAATTTATGACGTTCACCTAATATGCTTAGCATACTTGGGATTAGACCCATAGGACACGCCTCAACACATCTTCCACATCTTATACAAGGGGACTCCTCACCAGAATTTATGGCATCTTTACTTAATGCTAGAATTCCAGATACACCTTTAATTACAGGAACATCTAATGAAAATTGAGCCATTCCCATCATAGGCCCTCCCATAATTAGCTTTTCTGGCGTTTTGCTAAATCCACCACAATAACTTATGGCTTCTTTAAAACTTGTTCCTATTCTTAGTAATAGATTTTTAGGTTCCTTAATTGCATCTCCTGAAACAGTAGTAACTCTTTGAATTATTGGAATGCCATTTACTACTGCATCATAAATAGCTATAACTGTACCAACATTTTGTACAACAACTCCAACATCCATAGGCAATCCACCCGATGGAACTTCTCGACTTGTAAGCACTTTTATAAGCATCTTTTCTGCACCTTGAGGATACTTTGTAGGTAGAGCTACAATGTCAACTGATGTACCCTTAAATGCTTCTTTCATAACTTTTACTGCTTCTGGTTTATTATCTTCTATTCCTATAATTCCTTTGCTAACTCCTAGTGTTTTCATAACTATCTTGACTCCAGTTACTATACGGTCAGCATATTCAATCATCATTCTATAGTCTGCTGTCAAGTATGGCTCACATTCAGCAGCATTTACGATAAATGTATCAACTTCCTTGTTTGGAGAAAGTTTAACGTGTGTAGGAAATGTAGCACCACCCATTCCAACTATTCCAGCATTTTTTATGATATCAAGAACTTCTTTCTTCTCAAGATTTTCCCAATCTCGTTCTAATGGTATTCCATCGACCCATTCGTCTAACCCATCACTTTTAATAACAACTGATAAGCATTTTACTAACGATGTATGTGGCATTTCTGCAATACTTGTAACTTTTCCTGATATTGATGAATGTATTGGACTATGCATAAATGCTTCACTAGTTGCTATGACCTGTCCTTTTTTTACTATATCCCCAACTTTAACTATAGGTGTACATGGTGCTCCAATATGTTGGCTCATAGGAATAGTTACTGTTTCAGGTAATGGTGGTAACTCAATGGCTTTATCAGAAGTATACTTTTTACTGTCTTTCGGATGAATTCCTCCGAGAAAACTTTTTAACATTAATAATCGCCTCACAAACCTCTTAAGAATAAATTATTTACAATTAAATTTACATAACTACAATAATTCGTAAGATAATATTTATAATACAAGTAAATAATATTTACAATATGAGTAATATATACTTGAATAAATAATAGTTCATCAATTTTTTATTTAAATATCGAGAAATAAATCTATCATAAAATACGAATAATTACTGGCTTGGACTTTTCATTTGCAGCACTTGCCTTATCGAAATGTTTTACAATAACAATAGATAAAGCAAATATAACTACCCCACCAATCACTTGGAACATAAATTTATTAACTCCTATATATTGACCTATAAAACCTCCTAACATCACACCAATAAATAAAGCAATTAACGGCAGAATAAATACAATAAAAGCTGCTCTCAGAACATTGTTTTCTTTTATTTCAAGAATTACTCTTTGCCCTGGCTTTGCTCCTATTTTATTATTCGCTTCTAAGATTAGGCTTTCGCTTCCCGGGCAAGCACCACAGTTTTTGCAATCACTATGTCTGCCAACTTTAATTCTCGCCGAATTTCCAACCACCTCAATTACTAGGCCTTGTTCTGTTTTCATCGTTATCAAACTCCTTAAAATTGCTTATAACTTATTACACGAATACGTTTCTATTAACTTTCATCCAGTTAAAAAATATAGCATAAATAGATCACCTCACAAATATACGTTTTCATAACATTCAATATAATACATAAAATGTAATACCTTATTAATTAATGAATTATCTGGTATTTGTTTTATTATAAACCTTTATATTTTTAATTTAAAGAATAGTTTTTAAATTAACATTTTTAAGACGTTAATTCTTTAACATTCAAATTGCTAATTAATGTTTAAATAAGTTACTATTTAAACATTAATTAGCAATTGACTATCTTTACTGTGTAAAAAATACACATTTAACTTTAATCTCTTTATTGAATTTTGGTTATATAATTGATATTTTTTTAACATAGTTTTACATTTAATAAATTTTTTACTAAATAATAAAACTCATTATTTAATTTAAAATATATATTATGAGTTTCTCTATTAATTAATTGAGTCGGCATATAGATTCCTTGATGAAATCTTTAATATTTTAAATTTTGTGGATTATTTTTATCTTTTGGATAAACTATTAAAGTATAATAGTTTTAATAAATAAATTTGAACTTTACTTGGAAATAGAAAGGAGAATCATTTTGGTTGAGATTAAGGAAGGTAATCATAAATTTTATATTGGAGATGACGAAGATAATATAAAAGCTGTAGTAACATATATGGATAGTGGAGAAAATAACATTATACTTGATCATACTTTTGTATCACCAGAACTTAGAGGAAAAAATATCGGTCAGCAACTGGTTAAAAGGGTCGTGGATTTTGCTAGACAACATAACAAAAAGATAATACCACAATGTTGGTTTGCAGAAGAGGAATTTGTTTCACATAAAGAATATGAAGATGTTTGGTTCAAATAAAATTTTACCATTTCATGAGTATACTTGCTTATTTAAAAATAGATTAAAATTAATTAGAGAGATTTACTATAGAAAACTCTCTCTAATTTAGTGAATAATTTTTGTATAATTAAGATTAATTCTGGATAATTTATGCACCAATTGTTGCTAACATTATCGCTTTTATAGAATGCATTCTATTTTCTGCTTCGTCAAATACTACAGATTGTTTTCCTTCGAATACTTCATCCGTAACTTCCAATGCAGTCATGCCAAATTTTTCTCCTACATCTTTTCCCACTTTAGTTTTTAAATCATGGTAAGCCGGTAAACAATGCATAAATATTGCGTTTTCATTTGCATTATTCATAACATCCTTGTTTACTTGATATGGGCTCAACAATTTTAGTCGACTTTCCCAAACTTCATCTGGTTCACCCATTGATACCCATACATCAGTATAGATCACATCTGCATTTTTAGTTCCTTTATTAACATCTTCTGTTAAAGTTATCGTACCTCCAGCTTCCTGAGCTATCTCCTTACATTTTTCCACTAACTCTTCTGATGGAAATAATTCTTTAGGTGCACAAGCAGTGAAATTTAAGCCCATCTTTGCACAAGCTACCATGAGAGAGTTTCCCATATTATTTCTTGCATCTCCCATATAGACAAAATTAACACCTTTTAGTCTTCCAAGTTTCTCTTCTATTGTTAGAAGGTCTGCAATCATTTGAGTTGGATGAAATTCATCAGTTAATCCATTCCATACTGGAACTCCTGCATACTTAGCCAATTCTTCAACTATTTCCTGACTAAAACCTCTATACTCTATTCCGTCATACATTCTCCCAAGAACCCTTGCTGTATCTGCTATACTTTCTTTTTTTCCCATTTGAGATCCTGCTGAATCTAGGTATGTAACCCCCATCCCTAAATCTCTTCCAGCCACTTCAAATGAACATCTTGTTCTTGTAGATGTCTTTTCAAATAATAACACTATGTTCTTACCTTTCAGCTTATCATGTAAAATCCCAGTTCTTTTTAATGTTTTTAATTCCTTAGACAAATCTAACAGATATCTAATCTCTTCTGGTTTAAAATCTAATAACTTTAAAAAACTTCTTCCCCTTAAATTTACTGCCATGCTCATTCTCCTTCTATTTATAATATTTTTATAAATAAAAAATCTATTTTATTTAGTATATATACTGTAAATAAGTTTATACATATAGATAACCCAACTAAGACCTGAACTTATGCATATAACTCGCCGAAATGAATAGCATACTTTTGTTCCAGTTTCTAGGTAATTATGATGGGTGATTCTAAGGCGATAAAGTTGCACCCAAAGTGCTAGCCTCAAAGAACAAGCTTTGAACTAGCACATTTGGAACAACTTATAGCCAAAGAATCACATCCATCAAAATTACCAATGGAACATTCCACAAAAATATATTACCCATTTCTAGTTGGGATATATTTCATAGTATAAATCTAACTTATAATTGGCTTATCTACATAGATAAGCAATTCAAGAATTTTACTTATACATTGGATTAATTCTTAAATTTATTTGATTTAGCTTGCTGTATATGTCAAGTTCTTGTTTGGGAAATCTATAATATAGATAAACAATTTAAGAATTAGACTTATCAGATAAACGTATTTACAAAGTTGCTAAAACTTTAAGCTCATATCTTCACTAGAAATCATAAATATATTTGTGTAGAAAACATTTGAAAATGAGCTGTTAAAGGTTCTTAGCTGTAGGTTGTTCCATTTTGGCTTGTCAAACTGAAAGTTGGAGCACGCTAAAGTGGATACAACCTGCTGCTTAGAACCTTCAGCGATATTTTCATAGCTTTTCGGAATCAAAATATTTATGATTTCGGTAAGTTTATCACATAAGTCTAGTTTTAAAGTTGGACATCTATATATAACTTAAATTTACGTAATAATTTTTTATTTAATCCATATATTATTTATTATATGAATAATTATACAATAAATAGCATTATTATTCAATGTTTTAATACTATTTATTTATATTCAATATTTAAATAATACTTTTTCATTTAGAATTCCAACAAACCAAGTCGTGAACGAAAAGGAGCATCGTTTATGATCAAAATATAACCATTTTGCGATACTCCCTTTTTTAATTATTATTTTTTATAACCGTATACGATATCTGTTAAATATTATAACATATTAATATTAATTCAACTTTATTTAGAAGGTGTAAGAGCTTCTATTATAGTTGTTTCTTGATCAGTTGTTACTGTTCCTGCTGTTACTAATCCATCTAATTTAGTCTTTATCATCTCTTTATATTTTTCAATTCCTTTAGATTTATCTTTTTCTCCTAATTGCTTTTCTTGTGGTTTTAACACATTCTCTATTGCTGTTTCTTTATCTGAGGTCAATGTTCCAGCTGTTACCAAATTATCTAAAACTGTTTTGAAATTCCCTTTTGCATCTTTAAATGCTGTTTCTATTGCTGTCTGATCATCTGCTGTTATTGTTCCAGCTGTCACTAAATCTGATAGTTTAGTCTTAAAGAAATCTTTATGTCCTCCATTTTTAGCTTCTGGCTTTAATGCATTCTCTATTACTGTTTCTTTGTCTAAAGTTAATGTCCCATTTGTTACTAGATTATCTAAAACTGTTTTAAAGTTTCCTTTAGTATTTTCAAGTGCTGTTTCTATTGCTGTCTGTTCATCTGCTGTTATTGTTCCAGCTGTCACTAAATCTGATAGTTTAGTCTTAAAGAAATCTTTATGTCCTCCATTTTTAGCTTCTGGCTTTAATGCATTTTCTATTGCTGTTTCTTTGTCTGAAGTTAATGTCCCATTTGTTACTAGATTATCTAAAACTGTTTTAAAGTTTCCTTTAGTATTTTCAAGTGCTGTTTCTATTGCTGTCTGTTCATCTGCTGTTATTGTTCCGGCTGTCACTAAATCTGATAATTTAGTTTTAAAGAAATCCTTATGTTCTCCATTTTTAAATCCGCCTTGTGGCATTAATGCTTCTTTTATAGCAGTTTCTTGATCTGAAGTTATCGATCCTGCTGCTACTAAAGAATCTAATTTTGTTTGGAAACCATTCTCTCTACCTTGATGTTGAACTGCTGACTTATTGTTTGAAACATTTAATGAATCTGCCGCAAATACTCCTGTACTTGCAGATATCACCATACTCGCTAAAATAACTCCTGTCATAACTTTACTCTTAATACTTTTATTTTTCATTTAAATTACATCCTTTCAAATATGTTATTCTATTAGGCGTTTGCGAAACGCCGCAACCCGCAGAAATGCGGGATATTTTTTTAGCAAAATAAAATAACTCCTCACTGATTTATGGTAAAATTGAATTGCCTAAAAACAAAACTACCATATACCTCAGAAAGGAGTCATATATATGATAACATATAAACAGCTTTCTTTGGCAGATGTTTATTCTGATTGCAAAGAAAAATTTGAAAATGATAAATTCCAATTTCTTTCTTTACTCGAAAACACTATCGACCTTGATGAGTTAGTTCCTGCATCTTTCATTAACCATTTTTACGCTTCCACAGGAAGGCCGCGAAAATATCAGCTTTATGCTATGATCAGTGCTTTAATTTTACAACGCATTTTTTCTATTCCTACAGATTCTCTTTTAATTATTTTCCTTAAATATTCTCAAGAACTAAGAGACTTCTGCGGCTTTTTAAGAGTTCCTGATTCATCTAAGTTTACTCGTTTCAAGCAGGACTTTCTTTTGGACTTACAATCCATGTTCGATAATCTTGTTGATATTACTGAACCGATATGCCAACAGATTGATACGGCTCTTGCTTCCATGACTATTTTTGATACTTCAGGCCTTGAAGCATTTGTCACTGAAAATAATCCTAAATATGCTAATCGCATTATAAAACAGCTTAAAAATTTTAAGAAAGCATGCAATTTAGATGACTCTTATGATCCTTATAAAGCTGCCTATGGCTCTATGCCATCACACGCTTCAGCCAACCCTGCCATCCAACAAATGTATATTAATGGGCATTTTTGCTATGCTTTTAAATTCGGAATCATTACTAATGGCCTCGGTATCGTAAGAGATATTTCGTTCTATAATAAAGATTTTCTCAATGCTCATCCTGATATTATTGTTGAGAAAAAATCTGATTCACCTGATGAAGATAAATCTCTTGCAGATTCTAAGGCTCTTATCCCTGTTCTCAAAGATTTTTTTAACAAGCATCCATTAATAAGTCCAAAAACCTTTTTAGGAGATGCTGCTTTTGACAGTATTCAAATTTATCGTGATCTTCTTCTCGAATTAAAATTTGATAAAGCATATATTCCTTTAAAAACTAGGCTTACACTAGAAAATGCTGATTGCCCTTTAAACGAAGACGGCATTCCATGCTGTCCGAATGATCCTTCTATTCCAATGAAACGTGAAGGTAGTAAAAGTCATCTTCGTTCTAGAATTCCAACAATGAAGTTTGTATGCCCTAAAATGAAATGGTTATATAACAAAGAAACCAAAAAGAGCAAACGTGTAACTCAATGTGAAAATCCATGTACAAATTCCTTATGTGGACGAATGTTTTATATTTATCCTGAAAAGAATCTGCGCGCATATCCTGGAATAACACGAGGAACCCAAGAATGGAGTAATACTTATAAAATCAGAGTAGCTGTTGAAAAAAATATAAATCACTTCAAATATAGTTACTGCGTCGCGGAGCGTAAGACTCAAAATGAGCAAACACTTCATGCTGATTTACTTCTAGCCGGAATAACTCAACTAATAACAGTTATCGTGGCAGATAAAATTCATAAACATAAATATATCCGAAGCTTAAAGCCATTAATTGCATAAAATTTATTTATAAAAATTGGAATTCACCTTCGCTTTATTTCGTGCGCCCTTTTTTAAGAAGTCAACTATTATATTTGTATAGCAGGAACCATTAAATCCATTAATAATGTTTTTGCAACTTCAAATCAATCATTATTCATTTTTATCAATGAGTTTCGCAATTATCTAATGTTATTCTATAGTCCAATTATTTTTGTATTAACTTATGTTTTCTTAAATTATATAAGATAATTTTTACAGTTTTGTCACAGAATTTAGTCAAAAATGTTACAAGAATAAAAAAATTCCATAATTACTTATCTTATTATGTAAAATCAAATAATTAGTAACTTTATATTTTTTGATCATAATATGATTGATTACACAACTTTATAAGAGTATAATTTTTTAGAATGTAAATTTACAATTTGTTATAATTATGTATTTTAAGGGAGCTACAGGTGTATGACTAAGAATTTATTAAATAAGTACTTATTTAAATTAGATGCAAATATAGGTAAACAACCTAATAAAAAGACTGTTTTAATTATATTAATTTTAATTGTTGTATCTTTAGCTAGTTTGTTTTTTATTTCTACTAATGAAAATTTATATGGAAATCCAATAGCTAAAATAACATCAATAACCGAAAATGAATCCAAAGAAGAAAATTCTACTGGAAAAATAGAACCTATGAAAAATCAAAAAATTGAAGCTATTATTATGAATGGTACGTTTAAAGGAAATTCCATTGAACTTAATAATACAACATCATTTTCTCAAGTTAACGACTTAGATTTAAAAGTAAATGATGAAATTTTTATATCTCTGCAAAGTAACGATAATAATGAAATAACTTCTGCAAAAATTCTAGATCTAAAGAGGGACAAAAATGTTATTTATATGATAAACATTTTTATAGCTCTGATATTGCTCGTTGGAGGAATAAAAGGTTTTAAATCCTTAGTAAGTGTTGTTGTTAATATTTTAATTGTATTTTCAATAATTGGTCTATTTTCCAAAGGTTATGACTTAGCTATACTTTCTATAATAGGAAGTATACTTTTTATAATTGCTTCTTTATTTATAGTATCAGGAAAAAATAAAAAAACAGCTTCAGCCATAATTGGAACTTTAGCAGGTACTTTAACCTCCATGCTAATAGCTGGTATTGTGATTAAGTTAAATAATTGGAGTGGAATTCACTTTGAAGAAATGGAGTTTCTAACTCATCCTCCAGAAAAGATATTTTTCATTGAACTTATTATAGGTACACTAGGTGGAATAATGGATATTGCAATTTCTATATCTTCTGCCATAGATGAGCTTTATGATAAAAATCCTAATATTGATAGTAAGTCCATAATTAAATCTGCTCGAGAAATTGGACAAGATATTATGGGAACAATGTCAAATACATTAGTTTTTGCTTATCTAAGTGGTAGTATGCCAATAATATTACTTCTGCTTAGAAACGGGTTACCTATAACTTATATTATAAATATAAATCTTTCTCTAGAATTTATGAGAGCGCTTATTGGAAGCATCGGAATAGTTTTAAGTATTCCAATAACAATTTTTACATCTATTGCTATTCTAAAAAAACATAAGATTGGAGAAGCTTAAGATCATGAATATAATACTAATATTATTAATTATTTTATTTATTCTTATGACAATTGTTGGAGGCACAAGAGGAATTAAATCATTTTTTACTTTAATCTTAAATTTCTTTACTTTTTTCTTTATGCTTATTCTAATTGGTGCAAAAATTGATCCTATTAAAGTTACTTTTATTTGTGCAATTTTCATTAGTTTTTTTAGTTTATTTTTTATTAATGGATTTAATAAAAAAACATTTTCTTCTTTATTATCTGTTATAATAGTTATTTTCTTAGTTATGTTTATAACATATAATATGAGTATGAATGCTCAAATACAAGGTTTTAGCAATGAGCAGGCAGAAACTGTTGCATTCCTATCTCTATATGTTCAATTGAACTTTTCAAAAATTGTAATATGTGAAATTCTAATTGGATTATTGGGTGCAATTATAGATGTATCTATATCAATATCATCATCAATGAATGAAATTTATAAGAATGATCCTATGTCAAGTAAGTATAGCTTATTTAAATCTGGAATGAATATTGGTAAAGATATCTTAGGAACCATGACTAATACTCTTCTCTTTGCATACATAAGCGGATTTATGACATTAATAATATATTTTAATGAACTCAATTACCCTATCTCTACTATTATAAACGAAAAAGTTTTTTGTTCTGAAGTATTTCAAGTTTTAAGCTGTGGCATAGGTATTATTCTTATCATCCCTATTACTGCATTAATATCTTCAAGACTTTTAGTTTTAAACATGCGCTCAAAGAAAAATATGACCGTATAAATATTGTTTTAAAAAATAAAAAACTATTTTGTTGTCTATCTATCCTTTTAAATATTTAAACAACAAAATAGTTTTTTATTTCTATATCCCTCAATTTAGGTTAAATTAACTTAATCTAAATTCCTTATATAATTTCCAAGTTCCTTCTTCCCATTTATAAATAGTTATATTATCGAAGCTACACTTAAACTCACAATTATATCCATGAATGTAATCCCAAACTTTATCATAAATAGATTTTAAATTCTTTGATGCCAAGGTCACATGAAAAGTTTTATTTTTTTCATCTTTTCTATCAAATGTAACATAAGGTATCTCACTCATTTTATCTATTAGTCTATCATGAACTTCTTTTGCCTCCTTAGACATATTTACCTTCATAAAAATTACCCTATCATCAAAATGATCATATCTATCAATTGTAAATGGCTCTGCTTTTTCCACTTTGATAAATTCATCGAGAACATTATTTAAATCTGTAATTACATCATCATATTCAAAAGGTGCCTTAATTGTAAAATGTGCAGGAAGTTTAGATGATTTTGCTTTAAATTTTCTAAAAAGCTCTTTTCTTAAATTATTATTAAAATCTCCTGCTTCACCGTGTACTACAGAAACTATTACATATCTCATATCTATTTCTCCTTACATAATCAAACTTACTGTAATTAAGTTTATAGTTTATAATCAGATTCCCATTCATAATTCTATTTTTTCATTACAATAAAATATTATGTAAATATCTATCGGTATTATATCTTATCAATTTTATGCGCTGAGGGCATTTCCATCCATATCTCAATAACTATAAATTCTTTATCTTAGAAACTATTTTATCATATACTTTCTTCATGTGTAGTTCATTAGAAAATATATTTATTTCATCAATAGGTATCCATTTAACAGCACTGTTTTCATCTGGCTTAACAATAAGTTCCTCAGTTTCATCAGCTTCAATAATATATGCTAGAGAAGCATGTAAATGTGGAGAAACAAATTTTCCTTTTTTTATATGCCCAAAAACAGGTAAAATGTCTATTGAAGCTATTTCATTATTAACGGGTATTAGTTTTTTTACCCCAGTCTCCTCTCCTGCTTCTTTAATTGCAACAAACAACAAATCTTTTTCTCCATCAGCGTGGCCACCAGTCCATGCCCATGAATTATATATATTGTGATAAACCATTAAAACCTTGCTTCTAGATTTATTAATCACAAATGCCGAACTTGTCATATGTATAATTTCATTATCTCTAGTTAAAATATCATCAAATATTCTAGAATACTTTAATATAATTTCCCTATCCTTCATTTCCTGCTCGTTACAAGGATTGTATTCCTTTACTGCATCAATCCACTCCATAATTTATCTCACTCTCACTAATTTTATATATTCTATAAACTACTATACCATATATTTAAAGTCTTTCAAGTTAATGCTTAGCAGGCCTCTAAATTGGACATTATTTCATATTTGACATACTATTGACACAATAATGATATATATTATATTTGAGATAGTAATTTAATTATTATTATTTCTCCCCATAATTAATAATTATATAAATGCTAACAAAGGTGTAAATAATGACTTATTCCCCTAAATAGGTCATTATTTATATTTTGCGCTCTAATGAATAAAATTTTTTTAAATATTAATAATATTATTAACATCAATAATCTATATTAATATAAATTCAAGAGGTGAAAAAAATGCTTAAAGCTTTGAGTTATATAGGAAATAAGTTTAATGATTTAAATATCGTTTGGGGCGCTGGGGGATCAGTCTTACTAAGTCACTTTGGTCTTTTAAATAACCTAAATGATATATCTATTTTCGTTAATGTAAACGATATTAGAAAAATTGATGAAATGTTTAAAGATATGAGCAATGAAATAGCAAACAAAGAAAGTAAATTATATTCACCAAAATATTTTCATAAATCTATTATAGAAGGCTCTGAGGTTAATATTATAGCTGGATTAAAGATTAATCACAGCAATGGTACATTCAAATATATTTTTCATTCTGATTCAATCTCAGAATTAACGGACATTAATAAAATTGATATCCCATTAATGTCCTTAGAAGATTGGTATGTACTTTATCAATTAAATCCTAACACAAAAGAAAAAGCAGCGCTAATAGAAAAATATCTATTAACAAATGACATAAAAAATCCTAATTTACTAGAAAGATCTTTAAGAGGTGATTTACCTTTAGAATTAATAAACAAAATCGAAAGAATGTTAGTATGATTCAGACCTCTAATTTTAACATTCCGTGTATATTAGTATGATAACTTCTATTTCTAATCTTTCATAATTTAGAACATTATCATAAGTTAAACATATTCCTATTTTATATCTTAATGTAATGTAACTTAATTCCAAACTATTAATATTTAATCAATGCTTCTTTTCATTTTGTATTTAATAAATAATCTTATTGATAAGTAAAATCTATATTGTAAATTAATATATTAGGCAAACTTATCTTTCTGCTCAAAAAGGATATGAATAATATCACATCCTTTATGCTTTTAATATCTAATCTAATCAAAAAAAAGTCTATTTCTTACTATTGATTCGTCTCTAGTGGTGCCTCCGATTCCCATGCCACCACCTGTTGTTCCTCCAGCGCCCATGCCGCCGCTTGTTGTTCCTCCGGTTCCCATGCCACCACTTGTTGTTCCTCCAGTTCCCATGCCACCGCCTGTTGACCCTCCAGTTCCTGTGCCACCGCCTGTTGTTCCTCCGGTTCCCATGCCACCGCCTGTTGTTCCTCCGGTTCCCATGCCACCGCCTGTTGTTCCTCCGGTTCCCATGCCACCACTTGTTGTTCCTCCGGTACTTGGTCCTCCTAATAAAGTGGTTGCTCCTGTATTCTGCCACTGTTGAACTTGTGTAATTGCTTCCTGAGGAGTTTTACCTAAGCCAACAAGCACTCCTAGTAAAATAGCTTTTTGATATGAGCGTCGTGCACCAACACCTTGTAATCCAGCTCCCTGACTAGTATCATTCAAAGAATAACTCACTATTGGCTCAATATATCTAATCCAATCATCTGGTCTAAAATTCGATGTATTTTGCTTAACTTGCCTCTTCATATTTTCATTGATATCAAAATTCATGTCACGCATGTTATTATCATCTACTAATATACCAACTTTAGGTGCATTATTAAGAATTTGCATCATTCCATGACAAGAATTAAATTGGTCTGTTAAATCCTGACCTGCATTAAGACCATGGTGTGTCCCTCCGCTCCAATTTGATTCATTGCTTACATCATAAACGACACCTTCTATAGCTACATACGCAGGTTTTCCTCCTCTTCCATCATATTGTGATAAATCATCTAATGTAAGTTCTTTAGGTTGCCTAAAAGAATTGCTTCCTGTAAGTTCATTAATAGTTTTTAAATCAAAATAAATAGACATAAATACCTCTCAAATATTTTTACCTATAAAATATATGCAGTTTCCTTGAAATAAATTCCTAAAAAGCACTTAAATTGTAAATAATAAAAATGTTCCATTTATCTTTTCTGTCTCTGTTCGTAAATCGAACAAAGACAGAATCTACTTTGATTACTATTTTGTAAATTTTCTTAACATATTTATAAAAAACTTAAAATATTTTTGATAAATTCTAAACGTTACTAGATTTTTCAGCAATTATATAGTAATATAGATATACTAAATTTGAATTTTTTTCAAATGATGTATACTTCTTTTAAAATAATATAACGTTATATCATTTATAGTATACAACATATTTCTTTCATTCATTTTTAGATATATATAATTTTATACAAGGGGGCTTTACAATGAGTTTTGTAAATGTAAGAAAAATACCATCTCCAGAGGAAATAAAAGAAATTACTCCTCTAGCTGACAATCTAAAAAGGATTAAAGCAGAAAGAGATGAAGAAATCAAGAAAATATTTTCAGGCAATAGTGATAAGTTTGTAGTTATAATAGGACCTTGCTCGGCAGATGATGAAAATTCTGTTTGCGATTATGTTAACAGACTTGCAAAAGTAAATGAAAAAGTTAAAGATAAGCTTTTTATTGTTCCTAGAATTTATACAAATAAGCCTAGAACTACTGGTGAAGGATATAAAGGAATGTTTCATCAACCAGATCCTGAAAAATCACCTAATATTCTTGAAGGATTGATTTCAATCAGAAAGATGTTTATTCGTGCTATAGAAGAATCTGGGTTAACTCCAGCAGATGAAATGCTTTATCCTTCGAATTATATGTACTGCGATGATTTACTTACTTACGTGGCTATTGGAGCAAGAAGTGTTGAAAATCAACAGCATAGACTTACAGCCAGTGGAATTGATGTCCCTGTTGGTATGAAAAATCCAACAAGCGGAGACTTATCAGTAATGTTTAACTCAATTCAAGCAGCTCATGCAAAACATAACTTTTTATATAGGCATAATGAAGTAAATACTACTGGTAATCCTTATGCTCATGCAATTATGCGTGGTTCAGTTAATAAGCATGGTAATAATATTCCTAATTATCACTACGAAGATTTAATGAGAGTTTCTGAACTATATGGAGAATGCAACTTTCCATATCCATCAGTAATTGTCGATGCAAATCATGCTAACTCTATGAAGAAATTTGCTGAACAACCCCGCATAGTTAAAGAAATACTCTACAGCAGAGGATATAACAATGATTTAAAAAAATTAGTTAAAGGTGTTATGATTGAAAGTTACATAGAAGAAGGATCTCAAAAAATTGATGAACACATTTATGGCAAATCAATTACTGATCCTTGCTTAGGTTGGGCTGCTACTGAGCAATTGCTTTACTATATTGCAGAACAAGTTTAATAAAATATATTAATTAAATAATCAAGTCAGTATGAAAATTTTATCATACTGACTTGGTATTTTTTGGAACTAATTACACGATTTATTAAAAAGTATCGGATTTAAATTTGTATTTTTATATATAGACCTGAATTATTCATAGATATAGTTAATAACATAAGAAAGTTAGTTTTTCATGCTATTAGCTATTTCTTTTCTTAATTTTTAATTATTTTTCTAAATATACGTACAGCTTCGCTACGGACTTTAGGTTTTAACCATATCTTACATATTAAATTGTAATCTGAATCAATTTAATAACGGCAGTGAATTGATATTTTTTAAAATATGCCAAAACTCATTTTGATAAGCACATGAACTACAGAGTTTGAATTTTAAGTATCTACTACTCTTTACAAGTTTACCAGCTACTTTAATTATTTTCATTCGTATTGTTTCTATTCTTAGAGATTTCATTGAATTTGTAAAACATAATCTTCTAATCCAATTGTTTAAATTGTATGCTAAAACCATCTCTTGAAGCTTATTAGCATTTGCGATAAAAGATGAACTACTCATTTTATCGAAAGCGAAGCCGTTTTTGCCTTCTTTAATAAAATTCTCCATTGTTCCTCTATTACAATAAAATTTTATTACAGCTTCTGGATGGCTGGTCATGTTAGTCACAACAAAAGTATAATCTATACACATTTGACCTTCTTTCTTTTCTAATTTCACAACAACTCTACGTTCTTTAGTCCATTTCTTTGCTTTATATACAAATTCACCATATATAGTATAATGGTCATAGATATTTCTTTTGCATAATATCTCCATTCTTGTAGTAAATTCTTCAGAATACTTATACAATGTTGCATTTGCTTTTAATCTTATTGCATATTTAGCATCATGTTCTTCTGCAATTTCATAAAGTCCAGGTATAGCAAAACCGCTATCGCCACGAATGTATAGGTCTGTACAAATATATTTATTTGAATACCTTTTTAATAATGGACCAATAAAAGCCACTGTTTTTCTTGATGTATAAACATTTCCAGAACGCAACTCTGCCTTTAATAAATCACCTGTTAGTCCATCAAAAACTAATAGTGGATGATATCCATTTGCTGAATAATGTGAATTGTATGCTGAACCATATTGATTACCATAAGTTTCAAAATTAGTAGAATCAATATCCAAAATTATTTGATTTGGCATATCAATTGAGTATACTTTATCCAAAACCAACTCATTTATTTTATTAAATTGTCTTAAGTTTTCTTTATCGAGATTGTTATTAAAACGTGAAATTGTAGGCTGTGAAGCTAGTGCATTTTTATCTAAAATTGTAGTAAGCGCTGGATCATATCTTAATTCATCTGAATTATCGTCGGTTGTATAGCCAGCTATTCTTTGATAAACTTTTTGTAGTAATATCTCTTCGTTTGTATGTTCTCTATGATTAATTCCATCATTAACATAAAAAACATCTTTTACAGTTCTTGAAAAACCTATTCTTTCATCAAATTCACTATATAAAATAAGACCAGAATCTGATGTTAAATTTCCACCATCAAAATTAATTTTTACATTTCTCTTGAAATTCAAAGATTTTTCTAATAAACTACCCATATAGACTCTCCTTTGTTAATTGTTTTTTTTCGCAAATTAACCATAACAAATTTGAGTCTATTTTTCTATATTTTTTCACTTAATAAGTGAAGTTTTGAATTTGTTAAGAACAGCTTAACGAGCCATGCAAAGCATGTTTCATATAATTTTATGAATAATTCAGGATAGAATTTAAAATTATTGCTCTATGACACATCCCTCAAACACTTATATTTATGTATCTCTATCTTTACACTCTAATATCTTCTCTTTGTATATCTATTATTTCTGCATCTGTATTATTTTCTATAAAGGTTATAAGGTTCTCCATAGTAGAATCAGATTGAGCTGAATTAGAACATATTCCTACAATACCTATAACTATTGTTTTATGAACATCTTGTTCATAAACCTCAGATACAGATATGTTAAACTTATTTTTTAATTTTTGTGTTACGCTTTTTACAATCATTCTTTTCTCTTTTAATGAGTGAACCCACGATGCTCTTAATGTGACTTTCATAAATAAAATATTCATATAATAATCGCGTCCCTTTTCTTAAACTATAAATATAATTTAGTTTCAATTCTTCTGTCATATTCTGACCAGTTTCCTGGCTCTATTCTATCTTTTATTTGAGAAATTTTATTCATTGTTGCATCTATTGAATCTGCATAATTTATTATAAAAGATTCTTCCATTCTCATTTCTCTAGGTGAACCATATTCAAGTTTTCCATGATGTTGAACTACACAGCCTTTTATTCTCATGATAAAATCTTCACTATAATATGAAGAATTTTTCATGATTGCCTTATCTATCATTTCAACACCAATAACGATATGCCCTTCCATTTCACCTCTAAGAGTATATTTAAACGGTCCATCATAAGATAACTCATAAATCTTCCCTATGTCATGCAGTTTTGCAGCAAGTATGGCAATTTCTGTTCTTCTGCAACCATATCTTTCGCAAAGCATTAAAGTTAAATGCATAACATTTAATGTATGTTCTGCAAGTCCTCCTATGTAATTATGATGCATCGATACTCCGCCTATACCTCTTTTAAATTTGTCTAGAAACTCTTCGTCTTTAAAGAAATAATCGTTCAAGGCTTTAGCCTCTTTTGAAATTATATACGTACTTGTATAAAGCTCTATTTCCTGCATAATATCATCAACAGGCCTATTTACTGTTGGAAGATAATCTGAAATGCTATAGCTTGTAATAATTTCATATTTTTTCGCATCTAGAATTCCATCTTTAATTCCCTCAACTTCTAAAACTATTCCGTCTGTAATATCATCTTTCTTGTTGGGTAAATTTGCCTTCGTTTCTCCACTTTTATCAGCCAATATGCAGACTATTTTTGCAGGATCTCTAAATAATATTTTCATGACCATTAGTGATATTTTTACGCTTTCACCGCTTTTCACATTGCTTAAAAAATTCTCTTTTGTATTCATTGTTTCCTCCAATTTTATCAGCTTATTTTATATATTGCTTCTAAGTTAAACATAGTATATGCAAAACAGTAACTTTATAATATTAAAAATTATATTTGTATCATCTTTCATTGTTTTATCTCTTCATTTTAAATTCACCTTGCTCTTAATACAAGATACTATCTACATTTTATAATATCAAATAAACTGTAAAAATGGGTAATTTTATAGAATTTTAGAAAAAAAAGGGGTATAATATTAATGCATTTGTTTAATCAACTTTTTATGTTAAAACAAATTTCTGATAAATTATAAATTTATATATACTTAGCCAAGCCTATATACATAGCTAATTATTTAAACATATGGAATAGTCACTTTTACTTACAAAATCGCTATTGAATAATATATGATCTATTAGTAAAAATCAGCTATGAGGTAAATTAATCTCTTAGCTAAAATGGGAGGATAACATGAAAACTAATTTGGGTATAGTAATTTGTGAAAATTTTATTGAAGAGATTGAATTTGCAGTAAAGACTTATAATATAAAAAATGTTATGATTATACCATTTACATCCACATGTTCAAAAGCAACAAACACAAAAAATCACTGTTTAATAGAGGCTATTAATTTATGTGAAAAAATGTGTAATAAAATTTTTGTTATTATTGAAAATAATTGTTGCAGCTCTAACTTAGAAGATTTTATTAATAACAAAGAAAAATGCACACTATATAAAATGGAACACTGTCTTAACTTATTTATTAATAAAGATGTAGTTAATAATCTTTTAGATACAAATTCATATGTTATAACATCAGGCTGGCTTAAAAACATGGATAAAGATAATACCTCATTTATTTTAGATAAAAAACCCAATAAGCTTCTCCTATTAGATACAGGAATTTATGAGGACAGCACAAAAGAAATTCAAATACTAGCTAACAACTTAAATTTACCTTACGATTCTTTTTTTGTCGGTTTAGATTTTTTTCATATGTTTATTGAAAAGATTATGCTTGATTGGAAGCTCGAATTAAAAAACAAGAAAAAAATTAGTAATATAAAAATTCTCAGAGAAGAGAAATATAAAAAACTAAAAGACACTTATAAGTTAATTGAAAAGAAAAAGGGGCAACTCTTATACATATTAGACAGTATTTATGAGGGAGTTTTTATTTTAGACACAAATTATAAAATACTTTTTGTGAATAAAGGCGTGGAAAAACTACTAAACATTAACAATTTTAAAAGTATTCTAGGTAGAGACTTATTTGAAATTGGCATTGTTCATAAGGATTATCGCGATATTATACTTAATAGATTTGAAAAAGTGCTTAAGCATAATATATCAGTACCTATAATCGAAGAAAAAATGATTCAATTCGATGGAAATATTATTCCAGTAAATATATACTCTGGAGCTATTGAATATGAAGGTAACCCATGTATATTAAGTGTTATCCGAGATATTTCGGAACATAAAAAATCTGAAAATCTTAGATTAAAAATACAAGAGCAAAGTCGGTTATTAGATAAAGCTGCAGAATATGATAAACTTAAAACAGAATTTTTTGCAAATTTATCTCATGAATTTAGAACCCCACTAAACGTAATGCTTAGCACACTGCAACTTCTAAATTTAATTGGAGCAAACAAAACTAATACAGATAGTAAAGACAAAATAAGCAAATACTATAATATTATGAAACAAAACTGCTATAGGTTATTAAGGCTAGTAAATAATTTAATAGATATTACTAAAATTGATGCTGAATACTTTAAACTCAGCTTAAAAAATGAAAATATCATATCCACTATAGAAGATATAACTTTATCTGTAACTGATTATGCTAAAAACAAAGGTTTAGACATTATTTTTGATACAAACATTGAAGAAAAGCTAATGGCTTGCGATGCGGATAAAATCGAAAGAATAATGCTTAATCTTCTTTCAAATGCCATAAAATTTACTTCTTCTGGAGGAAGCATATTTGTAAATATACTAGATAAAGATTCAAGCATTATAGTCTCTGTAAGAGATACTGGTGTTGGAATCCCTAAAGATAAACAATTATCCATTTTCAAGAGATTTGTTCAAGTAGATAAATCACTTTCGCGAAAAAGAGAAGGAAGTGGCATAGGACTTTCTCTCGTAAAATCCCTTGTTGAACTTCACAATGGTACAATTAAAATCAATAGTGAATATGGCAAAGGCAGTGAGTTTATAATAGAGCTTCCCGTTAAAGTTTTGCCAGAAAGCGAAAATGTTACTTCAGATGAGGATTTAGCAAAAGAAAGTAATATTCAAAGAATAAAAATAGAGTTTTCTGATATATATGATTAAATATTTTTAATATCAGTACATAAGGCCGCTATTAATATTTTAAGTACCTTATGTGCTGTAATTTTTAATATGACTCTAATCTAATACTCTTCCAACATATTTCATATTGGACCTACTTAATCTGCTTATTTTAACAACATCTCCAGTTCGAGGCGCTTGAATATACATATCATCCCCTATATACATCCCTACGTGTGTAGATTCTGATGGTTTATTAAATACCAAATCTCCTGGTTTAATTTCAGATATGCTAATTGTTTTCGCAAAACGCTGCTGGTCCTGTGATATTCTAGGTATATATATCCCTTGCGACTTAAATACATATTGAATCAAACCCGAGCAATCAAAGCCTGATGGTGACTCTCCTCCCCATAAATAAGGAACTTTCAAATATTTTTCAGCTTCTTCTATTAGAGACCTTTTCTGACCAGTAATATCAGATGATAATGTAACCGGAACAGTTATGCCTGTATTCCTGCTCAATAATATATTATTATCTTTAATATATTTTAATAGTTTATCTTTTTGATCCTCTAATTCTACAACTTGATTTCTAATATCGTTTTCATTTTTTTGCAAATCAGCTTTTCCTTTTTCTATCTCTTCATTTACTTCTATTATCCTTTTTTCGGACTCTTTTGCTTGTAAAATCATATTTTTATCATTTTCACATATTTTATATATTAATGATGCCTTATTCATTGCTTCTAAAACATTTCCCGAAGAAATTAAAGCATCTAAGTATTGAAGCGTTGTTGATTCAACACCTCCATTTAACTGTATACCTTTTAATCTATCGGCTAATTTCTTATCTTTCTCTTCTACATCTTCCTTAGCTATCTTTAATTGTTCTTCATTATCCTTTATTTGCTTTTCCTTTTGAGAAACTTCTTCTTTAATCTTATTTAGCTTGTCTATATTATTATCAATTTTGCTATCACATTCTTGAATGTTTTGTATAGCTTGTTCGAGTGATAGTTCAGGTTCTGCAAAAGCTGGCAATTCATTACTCATCATTGTCATAAAAAATAGTAAAGCTACTATTAACGCAAATTTACACCTAATTTTCATCTTATCCTCCCCTGGCATCTACTAAATATGAATCTCGACATTCTAAAAACAAAATCTTAATATATGAATATTCTTAACTAACAATAACAACATAATTTATCTGATGTCTAGTCACATTTGTCACTCACTTTTTAAGCGGGTGGAAACTGTGGGTAGACCCAGATAAGTTAAACTACGATTTAGCCGGGTATTCCCCACCTGAATCAAGTTTCACTTGATATTATATAGTTTTATAAAAAGTTATTTTACTTAATTCTCTTTCACATTATATATATTAACTAATCATAACTTTTATTACTGTATTGTTACTAAAATATATTAAATTTTCAATCCATTTCAGAAGAAATTTGTATTAAATTTATTAATTATTAACATTTACCAAACCTTTATTACTATAAAGATAATATTAAATTTATTTTCATAAATATCTTCAGAAAATTGCCTACAATTTTACCAAATGGGAATTTATATGAGGATGCAGTTTTTATATAAATGATTTATATTATTAGTATAGAAGTAATAAAAAATTAAATATCATTAAAAAATACAAATTATTTTTTAAACTGGAGGGATTATTATGAACGGTAAAGCTATTAATAAATCTAATTTTAAATTGGTAACCTATACAACTAACAAAAATATTTCCCTTAATAAAGTTTCAAAAGGTATATCTAAAATTCTAAATTATGCATTTAAACTATGTAAGTCTGTTTTAAATTCACTTTTCAGTAATTCAGAATATATTTACAATAAAAATTCAGCACATTCTAAAGGTAGTGAATATAATTATGATATAACAGATGCTACTGAGCTTAGATTAATAGCATCAAGAAGAACATTTTTATAATTAACATTATTGTAGTATGTACACTGCTTTATTATATAAATTTACTTTCACTACTATAACTATTAAAAAGAGCTACTTAAGTACTTAAATGAAATTGTTATTTCATTTAAAAACCTAAGTAGCTCTTTTCTTATAAATATAGATATAAAGTAATTACTTATTTAATAAGCTATGTATTATTCTTGTCGCATCCATGTATTTAGCAATTGATCTTCCGTGATTTAATCTATTTATAATTCTAGCACAAAGCTGTGACAAATCAACGCCTATAAACCATGGTTCATTTTGTAAACTTTCAGGTATATATGTTAAGTTAGTTGAATATATTCTAGATATTAATCCATCTTCATATGCCTTTGCAAACTTTTCAAGACCTTCAGTAAAGAAAGCAAAAGTAGCTGCTACATATACATTTCTAGCATTTCTTTTCTTTAATTCCTTTGCAATATCAAGAACAGATTCACCAGATGCTATCATGTCATCAACAATTAAAACATCTTTTCCTGAAACTTCTCGTCCTACATATTCATGTTGAACAATCGGATTTTTTCCATTAACAATTGTAGAATGATCTCTTCTCTTATAGAATAACCCAACATCTACTCCTAAAACACTTGAATAGTAAATAGCTCTATCCATAGCACCAGTATCAGGACTTATTACAAGTAGACTTTCCTTATCTAATCCTAATGACTTTTCATTTGACACAATAGCTTTTACAATATCATAAGTTGGATATATATTTTCGAAAGACAATAAAGGAATTGCATTTTGAATGTTAGGATCGTGAACATCAAAAGTTATAATTTCATCAACACCTAATCTTTCAAGTTCCTGAAGTGCTAAGGCACAATCTAGAGATTCCCTTCCTTTACGTCTATGTTGTCTCGATTCATATAAAAGAGGCATAATTACAGTTATTCTCGCTGCTTTACCTCTTATTGCTGCAACAGTTCTTTTTATATCTTGAAAATGTTCATCTGGACCTTTATGGTTTTCAATCCCGAACATTTTGTATGTGCAGCTATAATTTCCGACATCACATAAAATGTAGATATCCTTTGCTCTAACAGTTTCAGAAATCTTAATTTTTCCTTCGCCATTAGAAAATCTAATTTCTTCAACTGGTATTAAGAATGATTCAGTACAATTTCTGTTGTCTTGGATATACTTGTTAATAGCATCGCCTAATTCTTTGCAACTTTCTAATGCTATAATTCCAAGTTCATGATTTAATTCACTCATTTGCGTTCCCCTTTTTTAATTATTTTGTAAATTGGCTTATTATTATAAAAAAACTCAAACAATTAAAGTATACCTCAAAATTGGATATATATAAATATATTATTACAATTTTCAAGAAAATTTTATGATAATCTTAAAGTTAACCTTTTCAATTCCTTATAAAATTCCATTTTAATATAATCATTGAGATAAATTTTCAAATTCGTATATTACTTTAGCGATGTTATTGGTATTTGTAAACAACATTTCATAAATGTGCTATACTATTACAATAATACGGAATTATTTAATATGGAATATCAATAAATAATTTGAGTTTATATTTTTTAACAAAGATGCTTTTCCCCAATAATTTTTCCATCTTTTATAGTTAATATCCTTTGGGTTTCACTTGCTAAATTATTATCATGCGTAATTAGCACTATAGTCTTTCCTTGCTTTTCATGTATTTTATGAAATAAATTCATGACTATTCTTCCTGTTTCTGAATCAAGCGCTCCTGTTGGTTCATCAGCAAGTATAATATCTGGATCATTTGCTAATGCACGAGCAATAGCAACTCTTTGCTTCTGCCCTCCTGACAGCTCACTAGGCAGGTGAGTTAACCTATCTTCCATTCCAACTAACTCCAATAGTTCTTTTGCTCTATTAATTCTTGTTCTTCTATCCATTCCATAATATAGCATTGGCAGCTCTACATTTTGGATAGAATTTGTTCTAGCTATTAAATTAGAAGTCTGAAATACAAATCCAATTTTCTTATTCCTGATCTCTGCTAATTTATTATCACTTACTTTACTAACATCTATTTCATCAAGAACATACTGACCTGATGTTTGTCTATCAAGTACTCCTATAATATTCATTAATGTACTCTTTCCAGATCCAGATGAGCCAACAATGGCTATAAATTCACCTTTTTGTACATTAATATCAATATCCTTAAGTATATCTAATTGATTTTCTTTCCCTATAAAAAAACTTTTAGTAATTTTATTCATTTCGATAATATTATTACTCAATCAGCTACCTCCAATATTTCATGAAAAATTGAAATAGGACAAATTTATCTATTAACATTATTACTCTATGTTTTCAATCTCATATTATTGTCCCTTATCATATTTTGTTACTAATTTTAAATCTTTCTTAGGTTGCTAATTTTATAATGTTTATTTTGAAATGTGTTTTTACGAAATAATAGGTAATAACAAATTTAAGTAAGCTTAATACTCAATTTATTATTACCTATTACATCATTAATTATTGATATTATTAAAGTCTTAATAATATATCATTTATTTCTTCACTTACTTTTAATCTCTCATCATAAACCCATTGAACGTCTAGTTTTAAATTAAATATTTTAGAAAATGAGTAATACATGTTTATCTTCTGATAATAAATTTCTAAATCATCCAAACCACCATTAAAGTTTTGGGGTTTAAATAATTCTTTCTGTTTATTCACAAATAGTTCATCTACATAATTTAAAAATGCATTCATAAGTTCATCTCTAGACACATCAAATGGAACTTTCAGTAAATCCCATTGAATTTCTTCATTAAGCTTGTATTTCCTTAGCCTATCCAAGATCAAAATATATTCACTTACATCCATCTTAGTATAATAATCTAATTTTTCTGTTCTTGTACTCCAAAGGGCTAATTTTTCATTTAAAGGCAGACTTCTAATCTTAAGTATTGCTTCTGATGGCCCTATAACAGCTTGTTTTATAACCTCGTCTTCTGTTTCTAATTTAGATTTAATTATATCTGCATTGCCGCCAACACTGGCAATATACCCAACGTCATAAATACCAAGCCTACCAGCACGCCCTCCTACTTGCTTTATTTCCTGCGAAGTTAACTCTCTTACTTCTTCTCCATCAAATTTCCTTATACTCATAAATATAATTCTTCGAATAGGAAGATTGACTCCCATTCCTATTGCGTCAGTAGTCACAAGAATCTTTGTTTCTTTATTAATGAACTGTTCGTATTGCATTTTCCTAACTTCAGGTGGTAAATCACCATAAATTATACTTGCCTTGATGTTTCTACTTGAATATTCCTCTGCTATTTCTAATACTCTTTTTTTAGAAAAGACTACAACAGCATCACCTTCCTGAACATCATTATAACTAAAATTCTTATATTCAACTTCTAATGGTATAGCTCTTGTATATTCTCTTATTTCATATTCATCTTTACAATCACTTATAATTGTTTCTAATATATATTTAGCATTAGCAGCTCCACATATATGTATTTCATCACATTGAAGCCCTAGTAGAGCTTTACTCCATGCCATTCCACGAAAAGGATCACTTATCATCTGAATCTCATCAATTACAGCTATATCATAATGTTCTTTTAAATTAACTTTCTCTATTGTACATGATGTGTGAGTAGATCCTACATTTATTATTTCCTCTTCACCAGTTAAAAGATCACAAATTACTCCTTCTCTATTTAACTTTTCAAAATTTTCTAAAGCTAGAATTCTAAGTGGTGATAAATAAACACCTTTTTTTGCACTTTTAAGACGTTCTAAAGCATTATAAGTTTTACCTGTATTTGTATCGCCTAAATGTATGTAGAACTTTCTTTTCATGCTTCTTGCTTGACGATACTCATCTTTAGGATTACTTGGGAAATTTTCTTCAAATTCTTTTGCAACTAATTTGGGAATATGTTGTTTTGTTAATATTGTCATTAGTCCTTGATTTAAAAAACTATTATAATTTCCACGCACTACTTCATAAAAATCAAAACTTGTATTATTATTTTTATTATAGTAATCAAGCATTTTCTTTGAAACAGTTTCTAATAGCTCTTCATATCTCTCATAAACCTCATTAAAATCTCTTAAACTCTGATTTTCTAATTCCTTAAGATGTCTAAGTTTCTTTCTTATTGAACTCTCATGCTCTAATAATGCTCCTGGCTTTGAATGCTCAACTATTTCTTCTATTTGATTTATCTGACCCTTATACTTTTTAAATTCTCTTTGTGCTGCATTATTTTTCATTTATCCCACTCCATATACTAATATAATATTTAACTGCAAAAATATTTCTTATTAATAATATAACTATGATTAAATATATTTATTCCTTTATAAGATTACATGAAAATTATACCATAACTCATATCGGTGATAAAAATTACTTTAATATTATTATGTAATATTTCATAAGCTAGACTCATATATTTAGTTATCAGTAAATTTATTTAATACTTTTATTTTAATTAATAAGTATAAGGCGGTGCGTTCATGGAATTAATGTATGTAAAATATATAAATGGCGAAAGACATTCTATAATAAAGAACGGAGATGATATTATAATGAGCAATTCAAAAATAATAAAATTCGATTCAGCTAAAAAGCAAAAATCTAATGAACATACTCCTTGTTTAAAAAAGAAAAATAATCAAGTCCATAATAATTCTAATGATAAAATTAATGAAGAAATTACCGACTTTTTCTTTAATGCTATTCACAAGAACTACCTATCTAATAGAGATAAATAGAATAGCTCGAACAAGCTATATTAGTAATTTTTATACTATTCTAAGCATAATAACTTAAATCTATTATTTATGGTGATTTCTATATACTCTACAAACCCTTATGTTCCCTATAAATTATTAACTTTATAAGTTTTTTTTATTGTTAAAAATTTAAATTCTTATATTCCTTTATTCTTAAATTCTTAAGTTCTTAAATTCTCGACTTTTTAAAAAGTTTCATTTAAATACATCTTCCATTAAAAAAGTATTCATTAGTAAGAACTTATATATTTTCTGCATTTTATAAAATAATATAATAATACCTCAGGCTCTTAATGTAATTAAAAACCTGAGATATTATATTTAATTTAATAATTCATTTTTTATAATCTCATATTTTCACTTGTAATTTAATCCAAAAAATTTATTTCAAATTAAATATTCTCATTTATTGATTTGCATATCTCTTTAGAATTTCTATTATAATTTCAGTGCAAATGTCCATACTCTCAACTGCAATATGTTCAAATTCACCGTGGAAAGCATGGCCTCCTGTTCCAAGGTTAGGACATGGAAGTCCCATATAACTTAAAGTAGCACCATCAGTACCTCCTCTAATAGGTTCTATTATTGGAGCAACACCTAAATCTTTCATAGCATCTGTAGCGTTATCTATTAAATGCATACAAGGTTTTATAAGTTCAACCATATTTTTATATTGATCTTTTAATGTAACCCTAACTGTTCCTTCACCATATTTTTCATTCAATAATTTTTCTATTAATTGCATTGTTGATTTTCTATTTTCAAACTTTTCCTTATTATGATCTCTCAAAATATACTTTAGTGATGCATGTTCAGTATTTCCATTAAAACTATCTAAATAATAAAAACCTTCATATCCTTCTGTATGCTCAGGTCTTTCGCATGATGGCAGCATAGAATTAAATTCAATAGCTACATTTGTTGCATTAATCATTGTATTCTTTGCAGACCCTGGATGAACTGATACCCCATGAATATTCACTTCTGCTGCTGCAGCATTGAAATTCTCATATGAAATTTCACCTTCCTCGCCTCCATCAATTGTGTATGCAAAATCTGCCCCGAAATTTTTTACATCAAATAAATGCGCTCCAAGTCCAACTTCTTCATCTGGAGTAAATCCGACACATATTTTCCCATGAGGAATATTTTCATTTATTATAGTTTCACATGCAGTAAGTATTTCTGCAATACCTGCTTTATCATCAGCTCCAAGCAATGATGTTCCATCTGTAGTAATTATAGTCTTACCTTTTAAGTTTTTTAAATGTGGAAACTTTTTAGGTGACAAAATGCTATTATTTCCTTTTAAAATAATATCGCCGCCATCATAATTTTCTATGATTTGTGGTTTTACATTTTTTCCATTAGCCGCTGGTGCTGTATCCATATGAGCTATAAGCCCTATACTTGCTTTATTTTCATATCCTTTTGTTGCAGGAATAACTCCATATACATAACAATGTTCATCAACTTTACAATCTTGAAGTCCAATTTCCTTCATTTCTTCAACTAATATATTAGCTAAATCAAATTGTCTTTTAGTTGTTGGATGTGTTTCTGAAGATTCATCTGAGGTAGTATATACCTTAACGTATTTTAATAAACGTTCATAAGCTTTCATATCTTTGTCTCCTTTTTATTTTATATAGCTTTCCAATAAAGAATTTCATATATTGGAAATTAATTATATATCTATTTTACTTTTTAGAATGACATAAATCAATAATTGATTTAAGAAAGTACTATACTCCCTTTATCCCGATAAAGTATTTTATTTTATATCTTGTGTATATTAAACACAAAAAAATGAATTCCATTGAAGGGGCTGTTGCAAAACTAACATAGTTAGTTTTGTAGCGGCTCATTTTTTTAGATATAAAAAATGTGAATTCCGAAGAACTCACATTCATTGTATAATTTACTTATGCTAAAAACCAAATTACACAATAAAGATTATACTGAGATTAATGATAATTTTCAACTTATATTACCATTAAATCTAGAAAATTTAATACCATCAGATGATTCAGTCCGCTTGCTAAGCCATGTATTGGAGGGATTAGATTACACGAAGTTGTATAAGGCGTACTCTTCCGTTGGAAGAAAACCGGCAGTGGAACCTAAAATTATGTTCAAAATAATATCATATGCTTATTCTCAAAATATTTATTCAAGCAGGAAAATCGAAAAAGCATGCAAAAGAGATATAAATTTTAAGTGGTTACTTCAATGTTATAAGGCACCGGATCATGCTACAATCAGTAGATTTCGTAAAGACTATATTTCAAATGAGGTAATTGAAGATTTATTTTATCAACAAGTTAATTATTTAGCAAATCAAAATGAAATACTATTTGAAAATGCATTTATTGATGGTACTAAAATCGAAGCGAATGCTAATCGTTATACATTTGTTTGGAAAAAAACTATTTTAAAAAATGAAGAAAAAATGTTTGATAAAATTCTTGTTCTTTTAGAAAATATTAACCTTGGAGAATTAAAAAAATTTACTGTTCAGAAAGAAACATTAATAGATGATATTGATAAAATTCTTCAATGGCTTGAATATGAAAAAAGAAAAAAGAAACATAGAGTTTGTTCATGGAATTGGTAAAAGAAAAACCAAAATTCAAAAGTGGACAGAGCAACTATCTGAATATAAAGAGAGAGAAGAAAAATATAATTTGAGTAAAAAAATATTTTCAAAAAGAAATAGTTATTCTAAAACTGATCCAGACGCAACTTTCATGCATATGAAAGATGATCATATGAGAAATAGTCAATTAAAACCTGCATATAATGTGCAAATCGCAGTTGAAAGTGAATACGTAACCGGCGTCGGAATATTTGATGATAGAAATGATATAGCAACATTAATACCTATGCTTAATAATATGAAAGAAAAAATTGGTCGTAAATATCTTAATATAATTGCAGACTCAGGTTATGAAAGCGAAGAAAACTATTTATTCTTAGAATCAAATAAGCAAACTCCTTATATAAAACCACAAACTTATGAGAAGTGGAAAAAAAGAAGTTTTAAAAATGATATAAGTAAGCGCGAAAATATGAAATATGATGCTGAATCGGATTTTTATATTTGTCATAACAATAGAAAATTAATACCTACCTCTATTATTTATAGAAAATCCGCAAGTGGATACAAATCAGAAGTAACTGTGTATGAATGCGAAAACTGTGATAATTGCGATTACAAAGTAAAATGCACAAAAGCAAAAGGAAATAGAAAAATGCAGGTTTCAAAAACTTTTGTGGAAAAGCGTGAAATATCCTATAAAAATATTACAACTGAATTTGGAACTAAATTAAGAATGAATAGATCTATTCAGGTCGAAGGAGCATTTGGAGTTCTAAAAAGTGATTATGAATTCAATAGATTTTTAACACGTGGAAAAAATAGCGTTCAAACTGAATTTATTTTGCTTTGTTTTGGTTATAATATTAACAAATTACATTCAAAAATACAAAATGAAAAAACTCAGAATCATCTTCATGAATTGAAACCTACTGCCTAATTATGGAATAAATTAACTAGGCTTATTTTAGTGTGCTTAAAAATCAGAATTCTTTAAATAATTAATATTGTATTTCAAATATTTGGAGATTTGCTGGCTTAAACCGAAAATGAGCATCGCTCCTGATTAAAATTTAATCATTTTGCGACACTCCCAATGACTATTAGATAATTTAAATGCTCTGTAAAATATTAAAAGTTGTTCAACTTTGCTTGTATTATGCAAAATTGAACAACTCTAATTTATAAGATCTTTATTAGACACTCTTTAAAATGCTATAGATAAACAATTTAAAAATTCGACTTATTGATTAACATATTTACAAAATTGCTAAAACTTTAAGTTTATATCTTCACTAGAAATTATAAATATATTTGCGGAGAAAACATTTGAAAATGAGCTGTTAAAGGTTCTTAGCTGTAGGTTGTTCCATTTTAGCTTGTCAAACTGAAAGTTGGAGCATGCTAAAGTGGATACACCTGCTGCTTAGAATCTTCAGCGATATTTTCATAGCTTTTCGGAATCAAAATATTTATGATTTCGGTAAGTTATCACATAAATCTAGTTTTAAAGTTGGGTATCTATAATAAATATAATTTAATTTTTACTTTGTAATAAAAATACTTTATTTAGCAAATTCTATTATACCTTTTGATAGTTTCGCTATTCTTGCCAAAGAGTATACATCATATCCTTTATCCTTAAGCATTTGAGCACCTTTTTGAAATGACTTTTCTATTACTATTCCTATTCCTGCTACTTTTGCTCCAGCTTCTTCTATCAAACGTGCAGCCCCAAGTGCCGCTTCGCCATTTGCTAAAAAATCATCTATAACTAATATATTATCTTCATCATTTATATATTTTTTAGATAATGTCAACTCATAATCTAAACTTTTAGTAAATGAATGTACAGTTGTTTGATAAACATCACCATTCAGTATTTTTGAGTTTTGCTTTTTTAGAGTAACCATAGGCAAATTCATTTGCATTGCAGTCATCACAGCAGGTGCTATACCAGAACTTTCAATTGTAAACACCTTTGTTATTTTATGATTCTCAAAGTAATTTTTAAAGTATGTACCCATTTCGTACATTAATTCCGGATCCACTTGATGATTTAAAAATGAATCAACTTTCAGTACATTTTCTGACATTGCTTGTCCTTCTTCTAAAATTCTTTTATGTAAGCTTTCCATTCTATTCTACTCCACTCTTTTCTTGTTTTAATAATAAATTTAATATTAGCGCTGCAATAGTTCCAGTCGAAATACCTGATGAGAAAATCATTTTAAGACCTTCTGGTAATTGACTTATAAACTCAGGACGGAATGTAATTCCAACACCAAGTCCAATTGCTGTTGCTATTATTAATAAATTACGGTTATTTAATTCGACTCTGCTTAAAGTCTTAATACCCGATGCCGCAACTGTACCAAACATTACAATACCTACTCCACCCAAAACTGGTTGAGGCATTATATTTATTAGTGCTGCAAATTTTGGTAAAAACCCTAGTATTACGAGTATTATTCCAGCCATCATAGCCACATATTTACTTGCTACTTTTGTTAACGGAATTAAACCTACATTTTGACTGAAACATGTATTAGGGAAAGTTCCAAGAATACCTGCAAGCATGCTTCCAAGTCCATCAGATAATACTCCTGCTCCAATTCTCTTATCGCCCATTTCAACCTTTGAAACTTCTCCAATAGCTTTTAAACATCCTACTGTTCCAATTGTTGTAACAAAATAAGCAGGAATAAATGGAAGTACTAATTTAGGATCAAAATTAACTCCATGCTCAAATATCTTTGGAAATGATATAAAACTCGCTGAACTTACTGATGAAAAATCAACCATTCCAAGAGGAATACAAACAATGTATCCAATTGCCATTCCAATTAATATTGAGGCACTGCTTACTAATCCCTTTCCATATCTGTTTAACAATAAAGTTATAATCATTACAATCATAGCAATTGAAATATTAGTTAAGTTTCCATAATTAGGCGAACCACTACCACCAGCAGCCCAATCCATCGATACAGGTAATAGAGTTAGTCCTATCAATGTTATCACTGTTCCTGTAACAAGTGGTGGAAATAATTTCATCATAGGTCGTATTACAAAGCTTAAACCTATTCCGACTAATGACCCAAGTATTGTCCCACCTAATATTCCTGGAAGTCCGTAAATACTCCCAATTGCAATTGATGGTGCTACAAATGTAAAATCTGTTCCCATTATACATGCAACTCTTGCACCAACAGGACCAATACCTTTCGATTGAATAAAAGTTGCTATCCCAGCTGACAATATAGTTGCACTCATAAGTGCTGTTGATGTAACTATATCAAAACCTAATGCACTAGAAATAACTAATGGAACTACTATAATTCCTCCAAACGCAGCAAATATGTGCTGAAATCCTAGCAAAATTTGTGTAGATAAATTAGGCTTGTCTTCAACTCCATAAAGAAGCTCGCTAATTTCTTCATTTTTACAGTCCAAATCTTCGATTAAAATCTCTTTGTTACTTAATTCCATTTTCTTTCAATCTCCCTATGTAAAATTTAATCATACATAGACACGCAAATTCTTTATACATATATTCAGAAAAGTTTTCAAAAAAATACAACACCCCATCTTAAAGCTGAGGTGTTGTATTTATATGCGAATATAATAATACTTAGCACTAAAACACTACCTCGTAGTCTGCTAATTTACGGATAGCAGGTAGAGACTTTCCAACCATAATATCGGAAATATACGAGTCTTTTGTATGAACTGTTGACTTATTATATCACATATATATTTTTTAGACAAATACTTACTTATTATTTTTATAATTCTTTAATTTTCTCCAAAAATTCTTTTAAAACAAACATATTCTTTCGAACCATCATACCCTATATTTTTTATATTTTTAGAGTAGGTAGTTTTACAGTGCCGTTTTACCAAATTCAATTGCCCTTTTCTCACTATTAAAATATACATTAATATTTTTCAGATCTTCATCCAATGTAACCTTTGTCCTACCAAAGCAAAATACTGTGTTTGTATATGCTTTAGCAGCAGTTATTCTCCCATACTGTGGTACCATTAACGTTGTAGGTATATATGCTCTGCTCCCTACTACTCCTAAACTTATATTTTGACCGGCAGATAAGACTCCCCCTCTGGCCACCGAATCAGATCTTGTAAAAATTATATCCTTCATTGCAGTTAACTTTGAAGTATATTCACCTTTACCACCTATGATAATATTTCCTGTAGATTTTATCTCGCATTCTTGACAATAACCAATCCGAATATCTAGGGGGACTATTATATTCTTATCATAATAATCTATTTCATTATCCAATATGTTAAGTAAAGTTTTTAGATCATAAATTGACTTTATTTCCAAGATATTAAGTCCTAATATCTTTCCTTTTATAAAATCTACAAGTTTGCTGCGTTTTGTTTTATTTTTTATATTTAAAGAAATTATATTTAATGCTACTTTTTGAAAATTCCCAAAATTCTTCTCAGTCAGTGTCTTTACAAAATCTTTTCTTTCAAAATTTTGTAGATTCAATCCGTTAATATACTCTATCATACTAACTAAAATATTTTTAAATTCAGTAAGTACATCTGAATATTCTTTTTTTCTTATATCTACTTGTCCTGATAATATCTTTGAATTAATTGTGTTTCCTAAGATTGTTATTTCTCCACCTGTAACAACATTAGCCATATTAACATTTTGACTTACATCTAATGAACCTCCAGCGCTAATAAACATATTATCCTGTACGCTATCATAAACTTCTACATCTCCATAAAATTTAATGTTGCAAGTTTCCATATTTACTGATTCTACGGTGTAAATAGGATTTACGCTTACACTTCTATTAGCAATATGTGCTTTTCCATCAATAAGAGATATAATATGATTATTTTCAATCTTACATCCTTTTGATGCATCAATTGGTAAGCTTCGAATATATTCACGCTCTATAACTTTACCCAAAATATTCATTCCATTCTTTCCCGGAATCTCAGGGATTATTTCTGCGATTTTATCTCCAGCATTAACATTGGAAATTCTAAATAAATTTTTAAAGTCTACTTTCTCATTAGAATCTGGTTCTGGAAAAACCATTTGAGTTGGTGTAAAAAACAACTTTACCTCACTCGGTGTATCCTTAACTGGCTCCAATCCTTCTGCGACCAAAACTTCACTCGAGCACCCTTTTAAGATCAATTCTAAAGATTCTTCCTTTATTCCAAAAACTATTCCTTTTTCTTTTAGTTTTTTATATAACTCTTGAACAGTAAAGTATTCAGGTTCTTCTTTCAACAGAACTTCAGTAGATACAGCTAAATTTATGTAAAATTCCCTGTCCTTTATTTTGTATTCAGTCTTAGGTATATACTCCACTGTCATATAAGCTTTCATTTTATCTTCAGATATAGTTATATTTACTTCTCTCTTTGCAGGAGTTGTCTCGCAATTATAAGTAATCTTATCTTTTGAACTTACTTCATATGGTTTAAACTTTTCACATTCTACATCATTAATAAATAGATTTACATTTTCTTTAGCTTTTATAGTTATAATTTCCCCATTTATCCCATCAGCTATTATTATTTTCCCATTAACAACTTTAGCGCCTACTTCTTTTTCCATTCGTATCTATCCCCCAAAATATGACTTGGTTTTATTTTGTGTTAAATTCTTTATTGATTTCCAGAATATCCATAACTGAGTCTTTACTTATCTCAGGTGGAGTAAATTCTGGTTTGCTAAAATAATATCCTTGGAGATAGTCAACTCCAAATTCTATAAGTTTCGTTAATTCTTCTCTTGTTTCAACCCCTTCAGCTACAACTTTAATTTTTCTTTGTTTAGCATAAGATATGAGGTTTTTTGAAATCTGCTGCCTATTTAAATCTTTATCAATTCCTCTTACAATTTCCATATCTATTTTAACATAATCTGGTGTAATTGCTAACAATACTGCTTCATTATTATATCCTGAGCCAAAATCATCAATAGCAAGTTTGGCATTCCACTTTTCAATTACTTTTCTTTTTATAGAAATGTTATCTCCATTAGAGCGTTCATTTTCAAGTAGTTCTATTACTAATCTATCAAGATGTTCTCCATACAATTCTTCAAACCTCTTCCTATCCTCATATGATAAGACATAGTTTGGCAAAGAATTTATAAAAAGTTTAGCATCCTTGAATTCCTCTTTATTCCTTACAAAGCTCTCAAGAGCTTTAAAAAATGTAATTTTCTCTATTTCATATAATCGTGAATCAGCAGTTGCAAGCTTTATTATATGAAGCGGATTTTTAAGGGACTCTAACTGTGAACGCATAAGAGCTTCATACGCAAATATTTTTCCTGTTCTTGCATCTATTATTGGCTGAAATGCATACTTAATAAGTTTTTCATCAAGTAATTTATTTAAATCTTCTTGACTGCTGAACAAGAAAGAATCCTCAGTATATTCTTCTTTGTTAAACTCACTTATATTTCCTTTTACTGTTTTCTTAATTTTATACATTGCGAAATCTGAATATTTAGCTAAATCCTTAAAAGTTATAGCATCATGTGGATACCATGCTATCCCTGTTGATATTCTAACTTTCAATTCTCTATTATTAGGTAACTTAAGTACTGAATTCTCGATACCAGAATGAATACTTTTTACAATTTTTCTAATTTCGTACTTATCTTCATATCCGTATAAAAATGTATAGAACTCATCCCCTGATCTTCTTCCAACAACTCCTCCATATTTCTCAAATTCCTTTAATATTTCGGATGCTTTTCTTATGTATTCATCGCCATAATCATGTCCATAAGTATCATTTACATATTTCAAGTTATCTAAATCCCACATTATAAATGCTCCTACTTTAAGATCCTCGCTTTCTAATATTTCTTTTACTGTATTATGAAATGCTCTTCTATTTAACATATTAGTAAGTATATCATAATCTCTTTCATACTCTATTTTTTGCTTTTCTAAAATTTCTTGTGTAATATCACTTACTACTCCTAGAGTTCTAGACTCTTCCTCTAAAATTTTTAACTTAATCCACTTAGTTTCTTTATTCGCTCCTTTAATCCTATAAGTTTCTTCTTGAAAACTTTCTTTCTCCTCTGTTATCTTCTTTATAATTTTACTAAAATATCTTTTATCTACGTATGAATCAAATCGCTTTGATTTTTCAATTCCTATTACATCAAAAAATGTGTCTGTACATAGCACTACTTCATGTCCTATTTTATATTCAAAAGCGCCTATGGGCATATTGAATAATTTTATAATTTGAGACATTTTCGAAGCAGAGTCTGCCACGTTAGAACTTAACGTCATTATTGCTGATGACAACTCATCGATTTCTGAGATACTTATTTTCCCAAGTTCTATTGGTTTACTAGGATTACTTTCTCTAACATCCTGAGCTAAATTTCTTATTGGCTTCGTAACCCTTTCACCTACAATAACAATTACTATTATTCCCCCCAGAGTCGAAATAATTAATGATACCGATAGAAGCCTTTCAAATCTCTCTGAATAATATAGAAGATTATCCTTTTCTATTATTCCAATAATTGCCCAAGTATATTTTTCAAATGGTGTATTTGTATTATATAAATTAATATATTTTGTTGATGCATAAGCTATATTTTTTGAATCTGGTTCTTTTATCTCATATATTGAATCATATATTTCTTTTTTATTAAACTGAATATTTTTTTCTTCTCCAAGTATTTTTCCTGCTAATGGTCCTGTTGTTGTAATCTTTTCAAAGTTCATATTCTTGTTATCGTCAACGCCTACTAGATAAACACCTCTCCCATTAGAGTCTATTTCATCATATGAAAGTAATGAATTTAAATAATTTAATGAAATAGCAATTCCAAGAACTCCGTATGGTTTGCCATTTTCATCTAACAACGGAACTGAATAAGTAACAATTTGTATATCTTTATCACTTAATGAAAATGGTTTACTCCAATATCCTAAATCCTTATAAGATAATCCTTTATTATCTACAGCTGCGTTGATAGGCTTTGAAAAAAATTCTTCTGGAGATGAATTCTTATTCTGATTAAATATAAACCTGTTATTCCACCATGTATCTAAAGGAATCCCCAAATTTTGTGCAATGGAAGCAGGACCTCTTTCCATCAATAAATCTGATTTATCACTTGGATTTGAATTAGGATCTAAATCTCTAAAATATAATCCTACTTTTTCTTCAGAATTATTATCAAGTATTAAAAATGCTCCAGTTACATAATTCTTTCTGAGCATAAATATCAAATCACTCGAAACATCTTCCAATAACTCTTTAGTGAATTGTGTGTTGCTGTCCAAATCCTTTACCGTAATCCCATTACTATGAAGCTTGTGCAAAATATTAGCATTAATCAAGCTTTCAGATTCACTAACATTACTCCAATGTTGAATCATCTCATTTTGAATGTAACTACCTCTTGATTGAATTTTCTGGTTTAACAAATTAAATGAATTATTTTTAAGAATCCCAACAATTCCACTCAATAGAACCACACTTACAAAAAGCACTACTTGTGCTAATACAACAATTACCATTGGAATAAGTAACTTTCTAATTATAGAGTTCTTATTTTTTATTAAGAACATTATTTCACCCCGCTCGCAGTGACTTTGAACCTTTGTAATTTTATGAATTACAAATCAAATTAAGTAACTGCATTAATGCTTTTTCTTAAATCTTCAAGCCAATTATTAAAATTATCATCTGTGTTAAAACTCTTTATAGCTTCTTCTCTAGAAATTCCTTTTTTCAACAAAGATTTAACTTTTTCTCTATCTATTTTTGCTTTTTCCAGCATAGATTTTTCTAAAATATCTCTTGCTTCATCTGCGCCATTAAAAGCTTTACTTGCATAAAACTTGTATGTTCTTTCCTGATCTATAGCTTCTAAAACAGCTTCTTGTGACTTTTTGGGGACATCCAAAACATCGTTATTATTAATTTTCCCCTCAATAAATTCACTATGATTTGCTTCTTTCTTAACAGGTAAATATCCAGCTGCTATTGAAAACTTAGCATTTCTATCAGACTCTGTAAACCACTTCAAAAATTCTGTAACTGCATATTCATGTCTAGAGTCAGATTTAATCATGACCATACCTGCAGCTTGCTGTGGCATATACGCAACTTTTGAATCTTTAAACTTAGGAAGCGGTAAAATCATAGATTCAATTTTATAGTTTTGATCATCATTTGTTATAACTGAATCTGGAAAATACCCTGCTCCAGACGTAGATCCTACTAATGCGATTATATTTCCTACCTTTGCATCATCAGAACGAAATCTGCCATATGCTCCGTAATATCCATTTATATATGGCACATAAAAATTATCCCATAGCTTTCTCATAACCTTTTCATTAATATTAACCTCTAGCTTGCCATTAGTAACCTTGAATATCTCCTCACCCAATTCTTGACTTCCAATTATCATGTAATTTGCCATAGCATCTCTTCCGAAAAAAGTTTTCCCGTCATCTTTAGCTTCTGTTTTTCTATCAGTCCAATCATAGTATTTTTTAGCTAAATTTGCGATCCCTTCCCAAGTATTAAACTCACTTATATCTGCATTTGTTTCTTCGGAAAACGTTTCCCAATCTGTTTTGTTTACTATTAAAATTTCTGTAGATTTAGCTAATGGAAATATAGTTAGCTTATCTTCAGTATCCAATTTTCCTTCATTTATGTAACTGTCTATATATTTATTTATTTCATTCTCTGACATATATTTGCCAAAGTCTGATAAAAGTCCTAACTTCTCTATCTCATAAGCTGTATCTGGATATGCCATAAAAGCATCTGGCATTTTTTCTGCTCCAACTTTTTTCTTTGTGATATCAATGACCTTATCCGTAAGTTCACTTACGCTTCCTTGATTAAATGCCTCAACAATTATTCCTTTGTCTTTACCTACGCTTTTATTAAATTCCTCTACCATTTTATCAAACTGTATTTTTTGTATTCCATTATAATAATGCCATACTTCCACTGCAACAGGATTGTCCTTATCCAGACCATAATTATCTCTTGTATCAATTTTACATCCTGTAAAAGCAATAGAATTTATTAATAACATAACTATTGTTATAGATAATGTCCTAAAGTTTTTTAACATTTTCCCCTCCCATTATAATATTTTCATTATGTACTATATAATTATAGGTTAAAATTCATATAAATTCCATAAAATAATGTAAAAACCATGTATATAAAAGAATCACTTCTACTCGCACATGGTTTTTCATATAAACTATAGTTTTATTTTTCCTCCAATTATTATGCATTTTGAACTTTTGCTATGACCAATTTCACTAGTTTTTATAATTGGAATATTAGAATTTCCTACTATCTCTTTAGTAATTTCCAAAATGTTTGGAACGTGTTTTTCTCTTTCCATTTCACTGAATTCACCAAGAATTATTCCTTTAACTTGTTCAAATACTCCCAGTTGTTTATATTGTGTCAAATACGTGAACATCTTTGGAACGTCACCACCTAAACTTTCTAAGAAAATAATTTTATCTTTAAAATCTGGCATATATTTTGTACCTGCCAGTTTTAATAAACATCGAAGATTTCCTCCTACCACAATTCCTTCCATAGCACATCCTTGCACCCATTCATAATTAAATGTTAAAAGTTTACTTCCATTATCCATAAATGTATTTTTAAATTCTTCCACTTGAACTTCTCTTCTATCACCAATTAAATTCCTTATTTGATATAAATAAGTCTTCATATTTGTTTGAGAATATATAGCATTAATAACTACAGACAAATCACTATACCCAAAAAATGGTTTCATATTATTTCTTATCGTTTCAAAATTCAAATGATCCAATATGCCATTAGCTAAGTCTCCACCGGATACATCAAAAATCCCCTTAATATCATTATCTATAAAAAAATTCATTAATATTTCAGCTTTTTCTTTATTACTCCCATTAAATACAGAATAATTTTTATATAAATTATCACTAAATACAGGTATAAGTCCTAATTCTTTCAATGCTTGTCCTAGCTCGTTCATCTTTAATATATTACTTTTATCTAAGCCATTTGAACAAGCAACAATTCCTACTTTATCACCTTTACTAAATAATTCCATAAACATTATCTCCCTCTAAATTTATATAGTATTAACGGCAGTAAGTATACTGCCGTTAATATTTTAGTATATAATTTTCATAAAATTTGTACGCTATTAATCTAATATATTTAGACTTTTCTTACACAAGCGTACACTGTGGTATTTGCTAAAGTGCTGCTTTAAAAATCTTTAATATATCATTTTCATCTAATGGCTTAAAAGCATACTTAAAATATGGATTCATAGCCTTTTTTGCCATTAATTCTAACTTATCTTCTTTAATGCCAACTTCCCTTAAAGTACTTGGTATACCCAATTCCTTAAAGAATTCAGATGTCTTTTCTATTGCTTTATTTGCTATTTCAAACTTATCTAAGTTTTTATCTATTCCCCAAACATTTATTCCATATTGAGCAAACTTAAAAACAGTAGTATCGTCTAAAGAATATTTCATCCAATGAGGTGTTAATATAGCCAATCCAACCCCATGTGTTATATCATAAAAAGCACTCAATTCATGCTCCATTGGATGTACCACCCAAGGTGAATTTGTTCCATATGAAATCAAGCCATTAATAGCCCAGCTTGAAGCCCACATTAAATTTGCTCTTGCATCGTAATCCTTTGGATTCTCTATTGCAATCTTACCATATTTTATGCAAGCTCTAAGTAATCCTTCGGCTGTACTATCTTGGATATCCACACCCTTTGTATGATTAAAATAAGTTTCAAATATATGACTCATAATATCAGCAGTTCCAGCTGCAGTTTGATTTTTAGGAACTGAATAAGTATACTCAGGATCTAAAATTGAAGCTTTTGGTTTCATATTTTCATGACCTGTACCCAATTTTTGATTAGTTGTCATATCAGAAATCACAGCATGTGGATCCATCTCAGAACCAGTCGCTGATAGTGTTAATATTGTTACTATAGGCAATACTTCATTAATTTTTTGTGGACTAGTTACTAAATCCCATGGATCTACTTCGTATTTTACTCCTGCCGCAATAACTTTCGCACAATCTATTGTACTTCCGCCTCCTACAGCAAGAACTACTTCAACATTATTTTCCTTACAAATTTTAATTCCTTTTCTTACTGTTTCAATTCTTGGATTTGGCTCTATTCCTGACAATTCAACATATGATATTGAATTATCATTTAATATTTTAATCATTTCATCGTATAACCCAATTTTCTTAATACTTCCTCCGCCATATGCTATAAGTATTTTATTACCATATTCTTTAATTATGGCAGCAAGATTTTTGATTTGCCCTTTTCCAAAATAAACTTTAGTAGGTATTGAATAATTAAAATTTTCCATAAACGCTCTCTCCTTATAATATATAATTTAAGTTATAATTATTAAAAATAGTAATCCATGAATTTTGTTTCTCATACCTCAATCTATATTATTTTTTCATATCATAATATAAGAATATCAGGTAATAAATCCATGAATATGAACCTTTCCTATAAATTTTACACCTTAGAGTTAACTTTATGTCAAGTATATATATTTATTATTTTGGTAAAATGAAAAACTAACTTCTTGCACTTAACTATATTTATTATGTTTAAAATTTTAAATGTCATTATCTTTTATCATTTTATAAATAATAATTTTATCATCTTTCATTTTTCCATTTAAGATAAATTATTATACCTTGCTTGTTAAATATTAAGATTCAACTCTTTTCTATTCAAAATAAAAAAGACAAAACTCACAGCTTGATTGATTAAACCAAACATAAGTTTTGCCTAGAAATTACTTATAACAATTTATTTTTTAATAGATTATTGCATAACACCGTTCCAATCAAGATAATAACCGCCTACATACGTATTATATGCCATAGATCCATCTGAATTTAAATAATACCAGTTGTTTCCATCGTTTATCCATCCAGTCTGCATTACTCCATTAGAATCCATGTAATACCATTGTCCTCTTACCATTTTCCAACCACTTACTGGAACACCTTGTTCAATCAATATCCATTTTCCATCTGAAGTCTTTCCCCAAAAATCTCCTCTGTTTCCTGTGCTCGGTGAACTGCTTACGATAGCATTTCCTACACTTGTGTCTACAGCAGTTGTTGCACTTGAAGTATTGTCTTTACTTGTTGTATCACTAGTATCCTTATCCTTTGCATCTGGGGTCTGCGTACTTGAAAATGAGTTTTTATAGGAATCAACTTTATAGTTACTTTTGTCTATGTCTTTTGCATCCCATCCTGGAGTTAAATTGTTTAATTCATCTTTAGTATAATCGCTCTTATCCGAACTTGCTGCATAAGTACAAGATCCTTGAGCTAGGAATGCTAATAAGGCTAAAGATAAAATTCTTAATTTGTTATTCTTCATTTTGCTCATCTCCTAGAATATTTAATGTAATTTAATATTTATGTCTCAATTATATTCTTATAATTAATTATCGATTATAGCTATTAACACTTTAGCCTTTTTTATCTCTATTTAACACTACTTAAGCTAATTTCCATTTTCAAGAATCCTAATTATTAAATTCTATCGAATTTTATTTGCTTATATCACTTCTGCTCAACATATAACATATTTATTTAAATCATATATTCATCTAACTTTTCTGATTAAACTTTTTACAAATCTCTATCATATCCTTCTGTGCATTAACAATTTTACCTTCACTTTTAATTTTTGTATAAGAACCATCTTCTAGCAATATCCTACTTTTAACATTATCTTTTATATATAATTCAAGCATTTCTTTAAGTTCCTTTTTTATAAGATTATCTTCTATTACTGTCATAGTTTCAACTCTTTTGTCTAAATTCCTATACATCCAGTCAGCACTTGATATATATGTGTCTTCTTTTCCATTATTATAAAAATAATATATTCTGCTGTGTTCCAAATATCTTCCTACAATACTTCTCACTGTTATATTATCACTTAAGCCTTTAACTCCAGGTCTTAATGAGCAAATTCCTCTAACTATAAGTTCTACTTTAACTCCAGCTTGTGATGCCTTATATAAAGCTATCATAAGTTTTCTATCAACTAACGAATTCATTTTTGCAATTATTTTTGCTTTCTTTCCATTTTTAGCATGCTCAGTTTCTCTTTCAACTAGATGCTCCAACTTTTTTCGTAATCCGTACGGTGCAATAGTTATTTTACTCATATTTTCAGGTTTAAAATATCCTGAAAGCATATTAAATATAACTGATGCATCTTCTCCATATTCAGGCTTTGATGTTATTATCCCAATGTCTGTATAGAATTTAGCTGTTACATCATTATAATTTCCAGTTCCTAAATGAACATATCTTTTAATACCTTTTTTTTCTTTTCTAACAATCAATAATATTTTACTATGAGTTTTTAATCCAATCACACCATATATAACATGACATCCCGCCTTTTCAAGCTGCCTTGCCCAATGAATGTTATTTTCTTCGTCAAACCTAGCTTTAAGTTCAACTAATACTGTTACCTGCTTTCCGTTTTCTGCTGCTTTTGAAAGAGCAGCTATTATAGGTGAATTCCCACTTACTCTGTATAGGGTTTGCTTTATAGCTAGTACTTTTTCGTCCTGAGCAGCAGTTTCTACTAATTTTACTACTAATGAAAAACTTTCATATGGGTGGTGTAGAAAAATATCCTTCTTGCTTATTTCTTGAAATATATCCTCTTCTTGTAATTCCTTAACTTGCAGACTCTTTATTTGCTCAAACTTAAGTTCACTATATCCCTTAATACTATATAATTTATTTATAAATGTTAAATCAATTGGCCCTTTTATACAAGATATTTGATCCTCCGAAATTTCAAATTCTTGTTCTAATTTATTTATGATCCTGGTATCATTTGTTTCTTCAATTTCTAATCTTACGGCAAGCCCCCACCTTCTCTGCTTAAGAGATTCTTCTATTGTTTCAAGCAAATCTTCTGCTCCTTCTTCATTTAAACTTAAATCTGCATTTTTAGTTATTCTATAGCACGCTGTTGTTAATACTTTAAATCCAAACAATTCCTTTAAGTGGTTTTTTATGACATCTTCCAATAATACAAAGTTTTCACCTATCCCTCCTGGCATAGGAACTAATCTCCCTAAAACTGATGGTACTTGAATTGTAGCAAACAATTCTTGTTCACTCTTACTTTCTTTTAATATAACACCTATATTTAATGTTTTATTTAACAACAAAGGAAATGGTCTGCCTGAATCAATTACCATAGGTGTTAAAACTGGATATAATATATTTTTATAATAGTCATTTATAAATTCTAATTGTTCTTCATTTAACATATCATACGTGAAAATTCTTATATTTCTGGAACCTAAGTGGTCATATAAATGATCATATGTATGATATTGGTCCTTAACCATCTCCCTAACTCTATAAAGTATTTTACTAATCTGTTCACTTGGTGTTAAGCCAGAAACTTCTCTTTCATCAAATCCGGCTTGAATTTGACTATATAATGATCCAATTCTCACCATAAAAAATTCATCGAGATTGGAACTTGATATGGATAAAAATTTTAATCGTTCTAATAAGGGGTTCGTATTATCCTTAGCTTCATCTAAAACTCGTTGATTAAATTCCAACCAACTAAGTTCACGATTAAAAAAATTTTCGTAATTATCATATGTATAATTTTCATCCATAATTATTCTCCTCATCCTATAAGCTAATCATTTTCAACTTAATTTAATTATTTGTAAATATAGTATTTTAAATACACATTGAATAATGTAATATATTTAAATGTATACTAATATAATCTAATATTTTTGTTAACTTTAAGTTAAAATGTTATTATATACAAGTTAACTTTTTATCATATTTTTATATAGAGGAGGAGTGAACAATGAAAAATATCGCAGTTATTGATATAGGTTCCAATTCAATGAGGGTTCTAGTATATGAAATATATAAGAATAATTCATTTAAAATAATTGATGAAGAAAAAAGAATGACAAGACTTGGTCAGTTTATTGATGAAAATGACAATTTATCAAATGAAGGAATAGGTAAGTTGTTAATTACTTTAGAATTCTTCAAGATTTTATGCGAGAAAAATGATGTAGTCGAAATAATTGTAGTTGCTACTGAGGCAATCAGACGTGCAAAAAATAGAGATCATATTTTATCTTTGGTAAAAAAGAAGACTAAATTAGATATTAGAATTCTTAGTGGAATTGAAGAATCAGCTTATGGATATATAACAATCAAAGCTACCATGGATATAAAGGATGCTTTACTTATTGATATTGGCGGTTCAAGCATGGAAATCACTTTAATGAAAGATAAAAAAATACTTAATGGAGTAAGTTTACCTCTCGGATCCATACCACTAACTAAGCTATTTCCTTTTGATGTGCCAGCAGACAAAAATACTATTTCAGCATTTAATAAATTTATATTTAATGAATTTGATAAGTTACCTTGGTTAAAGCTTGCTCAAAATTTGCCTTTAATAGGAATTGGCGGAACAGCTCGTTCGATTGGTAAAATTCACAAGAAATTTATTAAATATCCACTCGATCTGCTCCATAATTATACTATGCTTTTTGATGAAGTTAAAATAATTCATGAATATGTTCTCAATCTTAATACGAACCAAAAGGCAAAATTAAAGGGATTACCTAGAGAAAGATCTGACATATTTACCGCACCTTTCTCGGCACTTGTAATGCTTATGAACTATTGCAATTGTCCTGCTTTTAGAATTAGTCAATATGGAATCCGTGAAGGTGTTTTATACGAAAAACTCTTGAATAAAGATCTTGATAATCTTGATATTTTAGATTATTCATTGAACAATATTTTAACAAATAATGACTTAAATATTTCACATGCTGAAAAAATACGTGATCTATCTCTTGTATTTTTTAAATACCTTGAAAAACCAAATTATGAATTTTTAGAATTAGAATATAAACTTCTTGGTGCAGCAGCTAAATTGCATGATTTGGGGATAAGTATTTCCATAAAACATGCTTATAAACACAGCTTATATATAATAATTAACTCCTTAATTTCAGGACTTACACATAAACAAATATTAATGCTTGGTTACGCCATAGCACTAAGCGGTAAATTTGATTACAAATTATCAGATGAATATAAAAATATCCTTAGAAAAGAGGAGATTCTAATATGCAAAAAAATTTCAATAATATTATGTCTTGCTCATAAAATTGATAAGTATTTTTATAATAGCTTATCCGAAGTCACAATTATAAACCAGAAAGATACTTTTAAGTTAACACTTCCAAAGAGTAGTGTTAAATACATGCAAGATAGTTTACCTGTAGAAATGGATGAAAACTTTAAGAAATGTTTCAACAAAAAGTTATCTATTATCCCATTATAGGTTTTACTTAAATATTTATATGATATATTTGCTTTAAAATATGATATAATTCATATAATAGTAAATTAAGTTAAAGTAAAATAAGGAGATAGTACCGTTATATGAAAATTGAATTTGATAAAAAATTATTCAAGTATTCCATATATATAGTTATTACAGCAGTTATACTATATATAGCATTTTTAATTATTTTAAATATGGGATTATTATTTAGATCTGCATTTGACTTTCTAGGGTATTTAACTAATTTAATTAAGCCGCTGATTTTCGGTATCATAATAGCATATCTTTTATATCCTATAACTAGAGGCATTGAAACTTTTCTAAAGCAGAACAGACTATATAAATTAGAGAAGGCATCTACTCGAAGAATTATAGCAATTATGATTACATATGTCTTAATTATTGGTATATTTTCAGGCTTAATCTTAGGAATCTATTTTATGATAGGCGGTCAGATATCAAATAATACTACTATTATAAATATGACTCAACACATTTCCCTATACTTAAAGAGTAATTCCTTTTCAACTGAATCCATAAAAGGGACTTTAGATAGGCTGGATAATTCTTTTATAGATAATATAAAACCTTATATTATTAGCGGAATTATATATTTACAAAGATATGTTGAAAGCAACTTAGGAAATATGACATCATATATAATGTCAATTGGAAGTGGTGTTGCAACATTTTTTATTGCACTTGTAATCAGTATATATCTTCTAAAGGATTCTGAATATTTTATAGCACTATGGAATAAGCTTTATTATTTAGTATTTGGTAAAAGTATTTTAGGCAATAAAATTATTTACGTTTTTAGAGTTGTTCATGAAGTCTTTGCTAAGTACCTGCGCGGTCAATTGCTGGAAGCTTTTTTCGTTGGAGTTTTATCAGCGATAGCACTTTCAATTGTTGGAATAGATTACGCTTTTGTAATTGGTATAATTGCAGGAATAAGCAATATGATTCCATATGTAGGCCCAATTATTGGCACTATTCTTGCTGCTATTATGGGACTTTTAAGTGGTACACCTATAAGAATAGTTTACGCCATAGTTGCTATGCTAGTTGTACAACAAATTGATAATAATCTTCTAGCCCCTAAAATTGTTGGAAATAGTGTAGGTTTACATGCGGTATTTACAATGATGGCTATACTAATTGGTGGCAATGTAGGCGGGTTATTAGGAATGCTCCTTGCTGTGCCAGTTGCTGCTTCATTTAAAGTTCTATTTAATAATTGGTACGAAAATTACATAGAAAAGCAAAAGCAGTCATAATTCTTTATGAATTAATTTATTAAAAGAGGCAGTTCAATTGAGTGCCTCTTTTAATATAGTATATATTCTTTCATTTAATTCTTTTAATACACTTTTAGCTACTTTACTATTTTAACAAACTTCTTCTTGCCTAACTTTATTATATCTCCATTTTTAATTATTATATTGTTAAAATCAGATACTTTTTGCATATTTACATATACTCCACCTTGACTTAAAAGCCTTTTAAATTCATTATAGGATTTTATTAAGTTACTTTTAACAAGAACTTTTCCAACATCTTCTAACAAGCTACATTCAGAAGATATATTTATTTCAGGCACCTCATCAGGTATATTTTTATTTTTAAATACATTTTCAAAATATTCAAGTGCGAATTTACTTTCTTCTTCTGTGTGATATAATCTTGTTATAATTTTTGCAAGCTCAAATTTGACATCTCTTGGATTTTTGCCATTATCCAACTCTTCTTTAATTCCTCTAATTTTATCTGGATGCTCATCGGTAGCAAGTTCGTAATATTTTATAATTAAATCATCAGGAATTTCCATTACTTTCTTAAACATTATTTCTGCTGATTCTTGTATTCCTATATAATTTCCTAAACTCTTACTCATTTTTTCCTTTCCATCCAGTCCTTCTAATATAGGCATAAATATTGCTGTTTGTTGCTCCATTCCAGCATTTTTTTGTAATGTTCTCCCCATAAGAATATTAAATGTCTGATCAGTTCCTCCTAATTCTATATCCGCCTTTAATGCGATAGAATCGTAACCTTGCATTAGAGGATAAAAAAATTCATGAATTCCAATAGGAGTATTAGAATTATATCTCTTTTTAAAATCTTCTCTTTCTAGCATTCTTGCAACTGTTGTAGTCGCAGCCAGTTTTAAAACTTCTTCAAATGACAGTTCAGATAACCATTCACTATTAAACTTAATTTCTGTTTTATCTCTATCTAAAATTTTGAAAATTTGCTTTTGATACGTTAATGCATTTTCTACTACTTCTTCTTTGGTCAGAGGCTTCCTAGTTTTAGATTTTCCGGTTGGATCTCCTATTTTACCAGTAAAATCCCCAATTATTATAACTGCTCGATGCCCTAAATCTTGCATTTGCTTAATCTTTCTTAATACAACCGCATGACCTAAATGGATGTCTGGCGCAGTTGGATCTAAACCTAACTTAATTATTAAAGGTTTATCTTCTTTTGCCGACTTAATAATCTTTTTCTCCAAATCATCAATGCTAATTATGTCTGCAACTCCTTTCCTTATAATTTTAATTTGTTCTTCAGTATTCTTTCTCATCTTCTTAACTCCTAAATATTTCTTATTTTTAATATAAGTAAGCGTTACAAGATTCAATATTTGCAACAAAAAAACTCTTGTCCTTTAAAATATAAAGGACAAGAGTATAACTCCCGTGTTACCACCTTAATTCATTAATCGCTCACACGATTAACCTCTTCAAGTACGCCAAAATTTTGGTTATACTTTAGCACTATAACGGGTGCAGGGTTCCGTCATCACCTACTCAAAAGAAACTTTTTTCAGCTTGAAGCTCTAAGATGTATTCAAAACCAGCTTCCATGCACCTCTCATCAACCGGTAACTTTCTGTATGGCATCACTAATTTCTACTTATTCTTTTCATTGCTTTTATTGAAAATCTAGAATAAAGAAATATAATAAATTACTTTCCTTATTATGCGATATATTAAATTGTTTAAATTGTACAAAAAACTTAAGCTTTTGTCAATATAAACTTTATTGTTTAATTGCTACAGCTATGATATCCATGCTCCATTTGAATCAACTCTATATTTTCCATCAATAACGGAATTAAGAGCCATAGCCCCGCTTCCAGGATAACAATAATACCATTTTCCATTAGAGTATATCCATCCTGTTTTCATTATGCCATCATTGCCTAAGTAATACCAATTATTATCTATTATATTCCATCCAGTTGCATAACGTCCTGTGTTTTCCATAAAACACCACGCAGAATTAACTAAATTCCACTTACCATCTTTATTTGACTTAAGCTCAGATAATAATCCAGCATAACTGCTTGCCTTATTATTCTCATAATTATAATCCTCAGAGCATTCTGGATAATCACTTTCTTTCCATGTAAATCCATCATTTTTTAGAACCTTATCTTGTCTTAGAAAATATTTATTATTTCCTAATGCATCATTATTTGTGACATCTAAATGGTACCACTTATTATTTAATTTAACTAAGTTCCATCCATGAGGAACGCCATCTAAATTTCCAATAATAATTTTATTCTCTACACCTGCTAATTTAAGCATTTTATAAGCAGTCATGGCATAACCTTGACATGTAGTTTTTCCAGTTGTCAATGCAGAATAGGCATTATTAGATACAAGACTATCATCATATTCAAATCTATTTATTAAATATTCATTTATTGCCTTAACCTTATCAAAATCGCTCATTCCATTGGTAGTTATAGAATTAACTATTTTAGTTAGCTCTTGATTAATATATAACTCTTGATCTTTAGTTGTTCTATAAGTAACCTTTAATGTTGCTTTATCTCCAACTCTTTCATAGACCATTTTCTCTAGTGATCTCATTAAGTAATCATCATCTTTTGCAATATTTTGTACCACTTCTAATACATCAGATTTATAATAATCAATTTGAAACTCTGTGTCCCAATTTTCTAAATGGTTATATACATATGAGTTTAAATCATTATCTGCTGCAAAAACAGGTTGTCCCATTATTGCTGATATTATTATTAATCCAAGTAATAGATTTCTAATAACGTTTCTCATCAATAAATCCCTTCTTTCTTCATATGAATCCCATTGGAATAATTTTTGTTAATATTATGTTATAAAGCAGCACAATTCAATACTTTCCTCCTTCCCAGATTATTATTTACCTCCCAAAACATATATATCTATTATATCAGAATATTATCAATGATGCTAAATTCAAATATATATTGTTTGAGTCAAGTAAAAGTTGGCAAGAATTTTATTTAATTTATTATCCATTATTTTACATCATATTTTTAGAATTTCCCTACACACGCTTTATACTTAACTATAACTAATATCACTAAATGATTTTAATCCACATAAATCACGCACTATTTTTCTACCTAGCGTTGTGGCAGCTCCGCTGTACGGAATTTGTGCGCTATTACACTTATATACCTTACATTTATTAGATTCTTTATTTGCTTGAAATACTGTTAATGGTAGTTTTGTAACTATTGTATCAATAACATTATCAGGAATAATATTTCTATAGATTTTATCCACAGTATCAAACAACCTATTACTAAATTTTTCAGATAATATTTTAGATAAATTATCTGCACCATTAATAGACCAGCTCATTTTTCTGCCCTTCATCCTTTGAGCTAATACATCACAAATATTATGTTCCATTGTACCTAAATTCCTGTATTCTATGCCTTCCGGCGCCGTAGGCATGTCTATGTTACCTCTTAATTTATATGGTGTTAATCCATCTCTATTGTGAGCTAAGTAATCATATAACTCAGTAAGCTTCTTAAATGAAACATCTTCTTCATTTGTAAGTGTCATCATATTTACAATAGCTTCTAGACCTTCATCAATTTTACCTTCTCTAAATAGTTTTAATAATTGCTTTTGGGTTCTTTTATCACTTACCTTACGCATAATTGCTTGACCTACATGAAATGGATCTAGTTGAAAATGAATGTCTTGATCCTCACAAGTTGCCTTAATCCACTTTGCTCCATCACCGTTTAATATTCTAGTTTGAATTTCGTCTACATTGTATTTTTCTGAAATTGTTGCGCTAGCAAGCTTTTTAAAGTGGCTAGAATTACTAAAACTTGCACAAGCAGTTTTATCAACAACTACATATTCTTTTTTGCTTCCTGGACGTAAAGTCCAGCCTGTATATGATACTGCTAGTTTTAACTCTTTCTTTTTATTTTTCCCTTTTGGTCTATCTTTACCTTGAAGATAGAGCCAAACTCCATCTTGCTCTTGAAACAATACTGGTACTTCCTTTTCGCCTTTTAACACACCTTTATCATCTAGTTCAATTTTACGATTTTCTAGTTCTTTAATCTTTTCTCCAACTGTTTGAACTACGTTCCAAACGCCTTGAGCACTAATTTCTTGATTACACATAGTTTTAATATTCTCAGATGTCTTTCTAAAAGAAACATCCGCCACGTTAGTCAAAATAGTTTCTACGAGATTTATAGAAACATTTCCTATAGTATCCATTCCTAAATACTCATCCAAAAGGTATTTAGTTGCTTTCTTACCATCCTCAAGTTTTAATTCATAAACACGCCTAGAATACTCTACATTCCCCATAATAGTCCTCAAACAAGTTTGCTTACGGCCTTTATTACGGTAAACCTTGCTATCTCTTTCATTAAGTAGTTTTTCATCCAAGGATTCTAATATGCTTTTTAATGCATTGCAAGCTTCATCACAAGCATATTTATAAATTCTTTTCTCTAACTCCTTGAAAGTAAATCCATTATCATTTAAACTTAATTCATACATAAATCTAACTCTATTCTATTTAGTTTCGTCAACTTAATTATAATGGATAATTTATGTATTGAGGAGATGCTTTTGCATCTCCTTTATTATTTATATAGTATTCTTTATTATCTTTGCCTACTAAAATTATACTCTAACATATATATTCATAAAAATAACTACCTAAAATATTAAATTTTCTAGGTAGTTGCTAAAACTATTTTATAATTCAAAAGTGCTGTTATCGATCCATTTATACTGTGGTCTTATGACTTTTATATCTTTTACTAATTTATACAGTGCCTCATCTTTCTGCTTGCATTCTAGCATTATATCAAAATCCCTATCTAGAATCTTGGCTTTTTCTAAGAATTCAACAAGATCCTCTGCATTTATATAATCAGCATGTTTTCTATCTTTATCGTGGTCTTTTGGTGTTGAAAAATGTATTTTAGGTGGGAAAAATTCATTATCCCATGTATTAAAAATCTCCTCAAGTAAGTCCTCTATATTTTCACCATTATTATTGCAATTGTGATGGTGAACATCTAAGACCATTGGAAGATTTAAAGTCCTGCATATATCTAGAACTTCCCTTGCCGTATATATTTTATCATCATTTTCAAGAATTAATTTAGATCCTATTTCTTCTGGAATTAGAGAAAAATTATCAATGAATCTGCTTATTCCTAACTCTTTTCCACCAGTTGCTCCTCCAACATGCAAAACCATTTTTCCATGTAAATACCCAAGATCCTCAAACCATTCTACTTGACGCATTAAATTGCTGATAGAATTTTTAACGATCTCATTACTTGCACTATTTAAAACATTAAACTGATCTGGATGTGTATCCACTCTCATGTTATTTTGCCTAATTATTCTTCCAATAAATTCAAAATCCTTTTTAAAAATCTCTCTATGTCCCCAATAACCAACATCAGGATGAGTAACTAGAGGAATTAACGCAGATGTTATTCTATAAAAGTGTATTTGATTCTCCACATTATAATTAAGTATTTTCTCTAGATCATTTAAGTTAGATAGTGTTATACTCTTTAGTTTATCTAATTTGTTCTTTTCAGAAATAATTTTATTATAATTTGTAAACGTAACTGTGCTAGAACTAGAAATCTTTTTACCCAACCTCATTGAAATTGCTACATAGCCAAACCTTATTCTCATAATTCTTCTCCTATGTACTTAATATTTCTTGAACATAATAAAAGAACTCCAAAGTGGAGTCCAATTATATGTAAAGAGATTAATGAGTATTAGAGGTTGTATTAAAAGTTAGATTAATATTTAATAATTTAAACTTTTAAACACTCTATTACTTATTATAATCTCATCAGTTATTATTGTAAACATTTTCTTTTAAATTATAACTATTTTTTTAATATCTTTGCAAATTTCTTATAATTATACAAAAAGAAGTTATCTAAAAATAATAAAAATTAATGTTAATCATCCATTATTATTTTCCTATTCTTAGATAACTTCTTTTAACTATTTTAGTCAGAAATTCTATGCTTAAGCCAGTTATTTCCTCTAAGCCTAAAGCAGTACATAAGTCCACGTACAATCCAATCAATATACATAGCAATCCAAATTCCTAAAACACCAATTCCTAGAACAATACCTAAAATATAACCTGCAAATATTCTAAATATCCACATACCTATAAATGCAGTTAGCATAGTATATCTGGTATCACCAGCTCCTTTAAGGCCTGATGAAAGTATGAAAGATATCCCCCAAGCAATTAATGCTATACTGTTGCTTCTAGTTAATGTTGCTGATATATTTATTACCTCTGGAACATTTGTATAAAGAGATGCTAACCATTTTGATATAGGTATAAAAATCAATCCCAAAGATACTAAGCAAATAGTACCAAACTTAGTCAAGTATATTAATGTACTCTTTGCACCTTTAATATCATTTCTCCCTACATACTGTCCCACAAAAGTTGTTGCTGCTAAACAAAGTGAATTTCCCGGAACATTTATCATTATAGCAATTGATGATGAAATTGCATTGGCAGCAATAGATGCTGTTCCCATTGTAACTATAAACATCTGAACTATTAATTTTCCTGCATTAAATATCACTTGTTCCATGCCCGCTGGAATTCCTATATTAAATATATTTTTCTGTATTTCCATATCAAATTTAAATGGAAATATCTTTTTTAATTTTATAATTTTACTTCCTCTAAATAAAACTAACATTATAATTAAAGTACCAATAAGTCTAGCAATTGCAATTGCTACTGCCGCACCAGCTATCCCAAATGATGGTATGTTCAATGCATTAATTCCAAATATCAATGTATATCCTAAAGCAATATTTATAAGATTCATAAATATTGTTATTTGCATAGGAGTTTTTGTATCTCCACATCCTCTGAGTATACCATTAGCAATTTGTTCTATTGCTATAAATGGATACGTAAGCAAAGTAAACTCCAAATATAGTTTTGCATCGATTTTAACTAATTCTTCTGCTGAACCATAAAGTACATTAATTAATTTAATCCTGAAAATCCACAAAAGCAATGTTATAATTAATGATACTAAAATACCTGATACAATAGCTTGTTTAGCTGTTTCATTTGCTTTCTTAGGTTTATTTCTTCCTATCTGCTGCGCAACCACTACCGTTGCACCAACTGATAAAGCTGCAAAAAATGATATGAACATATTGTTTATAGAATCAACCATTCCTATTGCTGATACAGCTTGTTCACCAATATGTCCTGCCATCATTGTATTACATGTACCTAATAACATAACAAATGTTTGCTCTATCATTATAGGTATTGCTAACTTTAAAACATCTTTTCTTATTAACACACAATATCCTTCTTCCTTCTAGTAAAACACCCAAGTTACTAGTTTTTTCTGTTAACGTTAAACAAAAATTAAAGCTATATATTTATAGCTATTACCCTTGTCCATTTTCAATTCACATTATATATCTTCATATTCGTCTTTATATCACTCCTCGCTGCTCCAACAATTTAATGCTCATATATTCAATAATAAATTCCATCTTCCATAATGTATTCTAATACACGCTATCCCAAAATCAATAATTTATAATACATTTTTTATAAAAACACGCAAATAGAATGACATATCGTTAATATTTCATAAACATATATCATTCTTTCTTTGATATAAAATTTTTATAACTATTTATAATCTTATCACTTATTACTAAAAATCACCACCTTACTCTACATACTTTATCACTAAAATAAGGTATTTAGATTATTCTTCTTTTGACTAACACTTGTTTTTATTAATATTCTGTGCAATATGAATTAATTCATAAAATTTCTTACATTTCTTTCGAGGCTTTTTAATATATATTCTTTAACTAAATTTCTACATTTAAATTGCGTATGAGTATTTCACTTACTAAAACTTTAAATATAAATTTATTACATCAATATATACGTATTAATTATTATGTTATTTTATTAAATCTATTTATATAATCTCTTATCACTTTTAGCACATAAGTTTCTCTAAAAATCCAGTTTGGAATTGGTTCTACTCCTGATGATATTATTTTTTCATTATTATTAATAGCATCTTCTATTTGTATCCACTCTGGCCTAAATTTTAATTTAGCCTCATATGGATCCAATTTTTGAGCTTTCCTTACATTTGATACTTCTGCTAAGTAATAGTAAGAGATCATCTTAAAAACTCTATTATTAACATATTTATCTTTGCTTCTTTCTGTTATAATTCCAAGTTGATCACCAATTTTACTGCAAACATATCCAGTTTCTTCTTCCACTTCTCTTTTCAGAGCATCTATATGCCCCTCATCCTTTTTCATTCCTCCTCCTGGAAACTTATAATCCTTATTCTTGGAATGTACCATTAGAATCTTTTTATCCTTTATTATTATTCCTCTTACTGCTTCCCTAAAATTGATTTTTTCGATTGAATCACTTACTTTGTCTATTTCAAAAAGTTTGTTGAACATAATATTCATTTTCTCACATCCTTATTCTTCAAAATTCCCTATACCATAAATAATTTATCTACTAAATCTTTGATTTCGCCCAGATATTGTTAAAATAATAATTAATTTAGTTAGCCATTAATGATGTTTTTTATATTTTTTACTATTTTACAGAAAAATATCCTTAAATAAATTATACTTTAATTATCTATTATTGTAAAAATTTATTAAAATTTTAAACCCACAAAGTTTTTGCAAACCTTGTGGGCCATATTTGAATTTTATGAAATGTATCTACTTTTTTATATTAAATAGAAATTGTTCGTTTGTACTATTTATGAAGATATTTATAATGGTGTGTGGACATTAACAAATATCTTTTAATCATAATACTTAGTGGTGTGTGGTCACTAAATATTAAACTTTTGGTGGTTAATTACTCACATTCATGGTAGTGTGCGTTACCAAGAATATTTTATTTTGTATTCAAAATTTTGATAAAACTTTTTTAATTATATTAATCAATTCTAATAATCTAAATTATCTATTTGCTAAATACAATTTTTATAATCAAATGTATAAAGCATTTTTATAAAAGGAGTTTTTTATGCTTAAAGCGAGGTCACGCGATAAACTTCCCTCAAGCATATTATTTATTGTATATTCTTTAACTGTGTCATATGCGTTAAAAATCATCTTTGCTTTCTTACTATCGTTATATACCTTCCAGTATCCACATAGTAAACATTTTTTAGTAGTACATTCCATAAAATCTTTAACATCTTCAAATGGTATTCCTAGGAATAATCCAAGCTCATGAGGGCAGTGATATTTATTATATCTAAATTTTAATGTATCAATATATCTATCTATTTTTATTTGGGAAGGATACCCTATGTTTGCTAAAAAATCTATATGTGATTTTTTATTTAACTCTTTTTCTAATATATTTTCATCATAAATCATTATTATCATACAATCATTATTTTCTCTTAACTCTATGAATTTTAGATTTATATTCTTTATAAATTTTTTTCCGAAGTCATTCCAGCCAATATACATCTTTTCATTACTTTTTTTCAAATTTATAGTTACAGCCGGTTTAACTCCTGCGATAACTAATGATGAATTATATACCAAGAAATTTTCTATATATTCCTTCTCATCCATCAAATCTAATCTTTTGTAAAAATCTAGATATTTCATATCATATCACCACCAAATTTAATTATATATTAGCAATCTTCTTACCAAAGTCTATGCAATCTTGTTCAGCTTCATCTGGCTCATTTTGAACTATTAATGGTGTTTCTACTACAACACAACCATATCCATTCATTCTTTCTTCAAAATCTCTCATCCATTTTCCATCGCCCCAACCATAAGAACCGAAAAGCGCAACTTTCTTACCTGATACCTTAGTTGAAATTTCCTCTATAAATGGCTCAAACTCTGACTCTTCTAATACTTCATCTCCCATTGCTGAACAACCTAGAATAAGTATATCCTCATTTAGTAATTCGTCTATATTTACATCTGAGACATTTATAGTATTAACATCTTTCCCACTTTCTATGATTCCTTTTGCAATTAATTCTGCCATTTTTTCTGTGTTTCCTGTTCCTGACCAATATACTATTTTCATTACTTATACCACTCCCTATTAATTTAAATAATCTTGAAAATCATTCTCAATTAGATAATATTATATATAACCACTTTTGTCAAGTTTTATTAATAAATTTTATATTTTTTTCCTTAACTAATATTTTTTATATTATTTATAATCAATCTTTATTGTATACAAACATATATAAGGATGCACTGAAGATGATAATATATCCCACAAGACTTAAGTAATCAGGAAGAATTCCAAATAAACATAAACTTATTATTGCTGAAAAAATTATATTTGTATAATCAAATATTGATATTTCTTTTGCCGGTGCATATTTATACGCTAAAGTTATTCCAAATTGTCCAAGACTTGCAAAAATACCAGCTAAAAACAAATAAATAAGTTGCATTATATTCATATTTTCATAGTATATTATCATTAATGGAAAAGTAATTATACTAGAAATGAAAGAAAAATAGAACACAATAGTTTCTGGATGTTCTTTTCCACTTAAAGATCTAACACATGTATAAGCTGCTGCTGCTGTGACACCACCTAAAATTCCAGCTATTGCAGGCATTATTTCTAAATTTAATGAAGGCTTTATTATGAATAAAGTTCCTATAAATGCTATAATTATTGCTATAATCTGTTTTATATTCACTTTCTCTTTTAAAAATATCCCCGAAAAAATAATTACGAAGAAAGGGCTTAATTTATTTAGCATATTAGCATCTGATAGAACTAATTTATCTATAGAGTAGAAATTAAATAAAATTCCTAAAGTTCCAAATATTGATCTAAGCAATAATGTCTTTTGATTATTTTTTTGTCCAAAAAAGTTTCCTCTGTGTTTTGATATTAGTGCAAATGCCACCATTAGTGATACTATATTTCTAAAAAAAGTTTTTTGAAATGATGGCAAATCACCAGAAATCTTAACAAATGCCGACATCATTGCAAATCCAAATGCAGATGCAGTTATAAATATTATTCCTTTCTTTCTGTTGCTTAAATTTGTTAATTTCATTTGTCCTCCTATTAGTATCTATTTTTAATATAAAAGCGCATAAGCTACTATAAATAAGTGCTCACACGCTTATATTTTATTCAATCAATTCTAAAACTGGCCTATACCCTACAGTTTCATATTTTAAGTCCTTAACTGACTGCTTAGAATATGTCGTTGAATAATATCCTCTTATTATGCAGAATTTTTCACTTCTTAAGCCTTCGCTTTGAGTGAAAGATGAGAAATTATACCAATGCCATAAAGCGTTATTATTTCCATTAATCTTCTCATCATCAAATTTCTTTATATTATTATCTACATCATAATCTTCACTTGGTGGAAGTCCATCAATTTTATTAGGATTTACTATATACTTATCCCATTCATTATTCTTATAATTTTTCTTTTCACTATATCCAGTTAAGAGCCTTAAGATGTATTTTTCCCCTTCTACTATCACTACTTTACCAAAAACTAAATTTTGATCATTAAGTTCATTCCATGAAATATTTTTCAAAATATTTCTATCACAAATCAATAATTTCTTTCCAGCATCATTTATCTCTATCCAAGACAATTTATAATCATCATCTTTATCAGTATCTTTAATTTCTATTTTTTGGCCTGCAAATGAAGTAATGTCTTTGAACTGCAAGAAATCTCCTGGCACCTTTTGCTTTTCATCATTTAAATATAAAGTACCAAAGCTCCTTATTACACCTGTTGAATATGTCTTAATATCAATGATTTTTTTTATTTTTCTATTTCTAAATCTCTTCCCCATTGCTATGGCACCACTTAATGCTGCCATGGATCCAACAATAACTCCTGTTCCAATTAACTTATTTTTTTTACTTTTATCCATAAGTTCCACCCCTTTTACCATTGATTTTATATTTACATAAATTTAATTATATGACTTTTTTTATATTTTATTCTTTTAAAACTTATATGAATTATTATATCTTATTATGATAGATCATTAAATATAAAAATTTCTTATATTTTTGCATTATTAAAATCATGATTATTTAGCAAAGTAATTTTATTAAGCATATTATTGCTTAATCGAAATTCTGTTTTCTCCAATCTCGTACTTTGTTAACTTATTTCCATTTATAGAAATAATCCCTTTAGAATAAGATTGCAAAAGATCTCCTTCATACTTAATTGTCTTCTTACTAATAAGCTCTAAAACACTTTCAGCAGATTTATCATTAATATAAACCTTTCCTGAATAATCTACAATTATATCTTCCTTACTTACTGGCTTTGGCAAAATCAGCATATTCCATTTTATTTTCCCTTCGTTTAATGCTGAATAATATATTTTAGTAATATTTCCGCTAACTTCTTCACCAAAATATACATTGTCATTAATATCATTGCCTAGTATTTTTATAACTTTTGCATTTGGTATTTCTATGTTATTGGGACTATTTAATATGGTTGCTCCATTCCCCATTTCCATTACCGCATTTGTACTTGTAGTAGGAACCACTATATTTCCAATTTCTTTATTTGATCTGACTTTCTCTAATTGATTCATTACATTAGCATAATATAGATCACTTTTTCCATTCGCTTTATCAATTTTTATGTAAAGACTATGTGTTGCAGTAGAAAATACTACATTACCTACTTTATCGCTTGTATTCCTTGTATCTATTTTCAACTCATTTAAATTAAAATCTGCAAGTTGTCGTGTTTCTCCTTTCTTTGCATCAAAAGAGACTGGCTCAAAGTAAGCTCCTCCTTTTTTTTGCACTTTTTGTATAACTATTATATTGTTTTCATTTGTTAACCATTTATAGAACACTACATCTCCGCCATCATCACATTGAAATTCTTTTTCACTATTATCATTGCTATCTAATACCTTAAGTTTACTATTTTCTATATAAGCAACAAATCTGCCATCTGAGGATACTGATGCTTTAGAAACCCCATCTTTAATGTTAATTTCATTTTGCTTATTATCTTTTGGAGTTTCCTTTTCTTCAACTTTTTCAGCTTGAATTTTTACATCTGAAGATAAATATATATTTTCTACATATAAAAATATACCTTGTTGAATTACTATTGCTATAAGTGTCCACACTACTATTCTTATCAAGTTTTTCATTAACTATCCTCTCCTACAAAGATACTTCAAAATCACTTCTACTTTTGTGTTATATGTAATATTTATTATAATAATTTTTATTATAATTTATTTTACTCAACGTAAAAAGCTGTGGCAACAGATCTTTCACCATCCCAAGCATTTGGAGAATTTATCACTTCTCCCTTATAGTACATTGTAGAAGAATAACCACCATCAAGAGCTCCCGCATTAATTGCACCTCTATCTAACATTATTTCTTGAACATCATACAAACTTGCTCCAGGCGCTGTGATTTTTCGCCCATCAATAACTAAAAATATAACTGTACCATCTTCTTTTTGCCCCACTGCAGTTCTAGGGTTAAGCCCATCAGAGGTCTTATCTTTAACTTGAGGCTTACCATTTATAATAATATTAGGCCTTCTAAAACACATTGCTTCTTGTACTCCTAGCTTTTGAAGCTCATCAAGAGTATGATCTCCCACAATAAGCTGACCACCTTTAGTAAAGGCTATAACATTTTCAACATTAGTCCTATTTACATTGCTCTTAGGATATACAACTTTTCCACCTGATATAACAAATCCTCCTGGCTCTGCCCCAGTTCCTGCATAAAGCGTTCCATCAGAAGATTTATCTACAAAAGATCCACCATTAATAGCTGCAATAGCATTATTCTCTTCTGCCATTTCGCTGGTTTTCTGTCCCATTTTTCCTAAATATTTTGTCATTGCAACTTTAACTCCTAATGGATTTTTTATTTCAAGTATATATCCATTATACCTGTCCGTATGTATATCATATCTAGTTATTTCATTTCCACTAGTATATTTAACTTTTACTTTATTTAAATCTGTTTCTGTATTTTGGGTACTGTCATCTTTCGTTTCTTCTGTATTTTTGTTAACTCCTAAGATTTTATTTATTTCTTCCTGAGACATAAAATCAGTTAATAGATATGCATGTCTTGTTCCAAGTAATGTTGAAACAAATACTTTTCTTGTATTTTCATACGGTCCAAAAAATAACACTAGAGGTGTACTTATACACAGAAAGAGAATTATGTATATTATCCCCAAAAAGAATACTAACGGTTTAAATTTTTTATTTTTAATTTCCTCTTTTTCTTGATGATTACTTTGCGTATCCATCGATTACCTCCTAATAAATTGCACATTACTTTAATAGCCTATAAAACTGTACAATAACCATTATATAAACTAAAACTAACATAAAACAATAATTGTAATAAAAACAATTACATGTAAATTCCTTCAAAAGCTTTAATGCATAATGTACGTTAATTATAAATTATGTACATTATGCATTATAAATACATGATTATGCTAACTAAAACATTAAATTTAACACAATTTAATTAAATATTGTCTTCAAGTGTTAAACCTGCCTCATTATGAAATTGCTGCTCCACAATACTTTCATTTTGTTTTTTATGATATTTAAGTTCATCACCTAAATTTTTAAAGGCAACTGACAACATTAGCTTAATTCTATTTAACTGGTTTACATTTGAGGCACCAGGATCATAATCTATTGCCACTATATTTGATTTTGGATATCTTTCTTTTAGTGCTTTTATCATACCTTTTCCAGTAACATGATTAGGCAAACATGCAAAAGGTTGAAGACACACTATATTACTTGTACCAGACTCAATAAGTTCTATCATTTCTGCTGTTAAAAACCAACCTTCTCCAGTTTGGTTTCCAAGAGAAAGTATAGGTGATGCCATACCTGCTAATTCTTTTATGTGCTTTGGCTTAGAAAATCTAACGCTTTTTTCTAGTTGTTTTTTCATAGTTTTTCTGTATGTTTCAATATACGAAATAGCCATATTACATAAATTTTTTGAAAGCTTACTTCCTGCCAAATATTTTGCTTTAAAGTCTGCGTCAAATGCTGAGTAGAAAAAGAAATCTAAAAGATCTGGCACAACTGCTTCTGCTCCTTCATTTTCTAAAATCCCTACAATATCATTGTTTGCTGTTGGATGGAACTTAACCAATATTTCTCCAACAACACCAACCTTAGGCTTTTTAACATTTAGTAGTGGTAATTCATCAAACTCTTGAATGATTTCTTTTATGTTGTTATTAAACTCTCTCTTGCTTCCATTGACTAAATTTAATTTTACCTTTTCATTCCACTTCTTATAAATATCATTGGCAGATCCTTTAACTTTTTCATAAGGCCTTGTCCTATACAATACTCTCATGAATAAGTCTCCATATACTAATGCCATAATAGCTTTATGAAGCAATTTTGGAGTAATCTTAAAACCTGGTTGTTTTTCAAGCCCTACTGCATTTAACGATATAACAGGTATTTGTTCAAATCCAGCATGCTTTAAAGCCATCTTTAAAAATCCAATATAATTTGTTGCTCTACAACCACCGCCAGTTTGAGATATTATAACTGAAGTATTATTCAAATCATATTTTCCAGATTTTAAAGCTTCAATTATTTGACCGATTACTATAATTGATGGATAACAAGCATCATTATTAACATATTTCAATCCTTCATCAACAGCTTTCATGTCCATTGATGGTAAAACTTCTAAATTATAGCCTGATGCATTCACTGCTGTCTCAATTAAGTCAAAATGAATAGGAGACATTTGAGGGCATAAAATCGTATGTTTTTTTCTCATCTCTGGTGTGAATACTGGATTTTGGTATACTATTTGTTCTTCAACTGGTTTATAATTTTTTCGTTCTCTTTCGCCCATTGCAGCTTTTAATGATCTAATTCTAATCTTAGCAGCTCCTAAATTATTTCCTTCATCTATTTTTAAAACTGTATATATCTTTCCTTTTGAAGATATAATTTCAGAAACTTGATCTGTAGTAACTGCATCTAATCCACAACCAAAGGAATTTAGCTGAATCATATCTACACAAGGCTCATCAGCAACAAAAGCAGCCGCTCTGTATAATCTTGAGTGATACATCCACTGATCTACAACTCTAAGTTTATCTTTTAATATACCTAAATGAGACACACTATCTTCTGTTAACACAGCCATATCGAAAGAATTTATTATATCAGGTATTCCATGATTTATTTCAGGATCTACATGGTAAGGTCTTCCACTTAATACTATTCCTTTTTTATTATTCTCTCTTAAGTATGAAATAACTTCCTCACCTTTTTTTTGAATATCCTTTTTGAAACTCTCTCTTTCTTTACTTGCTTCTTCCACTGCTATTTTAGCTTCTTGCATGCTTACATCAAATGCCTTGAATTCATCCACTATTCTTTTTATAAGTTCCTTTTCGTTATCCAAAGATAAAAATGGTTCCATGAAATTAATGTTGCTTTCCTTTAATTCATCCATATTATTTTTTATCGCTTCTGGATAAGAAGTTACCATAGGACAATTGTAATGATTTTGAGCATCCATAAACTCTTTTTTCTCATATGATATACAAGGATAAAATATATTTTTAATTCCTCTATTTATTAAATTCATTATATGACCATGCGCCAATTTTGCTGGATAACAAGCTGACTCTGATGGAATTGTTTCAATTCCAAGTTCATATATCTTCTTGCTTGAAGGTGCTGATAATTTAACGCTAAAGCCCAAGTTAGTTAAAAGTGTAAACCAAAACGGATAATTTTCATACATGTTAAGAACTCTTGGAATTCCTATAACTCCACGTTTAGCTTCTTCTTCTTTTAAAGGCTTATAGGCAAATGTTCTCTTATATTTATAATCGAATAAATTTGGTAGTTTGTTTTCCTTAGACTTTTCTATTCCAAGCCCTCTTTCGCACCTATTTCCTGAAATAAACTCCTCATCTGTAGAGAATTTATTTACAGTAAGCAAACAATTATTCCCACACTTTCCGCATCTTCTAAATGATGCTGTCATTTCAAATTGATCTATTCCATCTCTAGGTAATAAAGTTGACTTTTCTCCTTCAATATATCGTTCCTTTGCAATAAGCGCACAACCAAATGCTCCCATTAGTCCTGAGATATCTGGTCTTACTGCTTCTCGGCCTGATATAAGTTCAAAACTCCTAAGTACAGCTTCATTATAAAATGTTCCACCTTGTACTATAACTTTTCCACCTATGTCTTTTTCATCTCTTAACTTTATTACTTTAAACAAAGCATTCTTTATAACCGAATATGAAAGGCCAGCTGATATATCTGAAATTTCAGCTCCTTCTTTTTGAGACTGTTTAACTCTAGAGTTCATAAATACTGTGCACCTAGAACCTAAATCCACTGGAGCTTTAGATTTTAAGGCTTCATTTGCGAAATCCTCTACCTTCATATCAAGAGACTTAGCAAAACTCTCAATAAAAGATCCACATCCTGATGAACAAGCTTCATTTAAAAGTATTCCATCAATTGCATCATTTTTTATCTTTATGCACTTCATATCTTGTCCGCCTATGTCCAAGATAAAATCTACACCTGGTAAGAAATGGTCTGCAGCCTTATAATGTGCAATTGTTTCAATTTCTCCTATATCTATATGAAGTGCTGCTTTAATAAGAGCTTCTCCATAACCTGTAACAGAAGAGTTTACAATCTCTATTGTTTCAGGAAGTTTTTCATATAAATCTTTCATGATTTCTACAACTTTATTTAACGGATTTCCTTCATTGCTTCCATAGTAAGAATATAAAAGCTCGGAATTCTCACCTATAAGTGCTACTTTAGTAGTTGTAGAACCAGCATCTATTCCTAAAAATGCTTGTCCTTTATATTCCCTTAACTCTCCCCTTTTTACAACATTTTTATCATGTCTCTCTTTAAACTTGTTGTAATCTTCTTTATCTTTAAATAACGGTTCAAGTCTTGGTTCAGTATCATCCTTTATATTAGAAATATCAGAAATTTTATCTACTATATTTTTTAAAGATGTTGATTTTTCCTTTGTTGACAATAGAGCCGCTCCCATCGCAACAAAAAGTTGAGAATTTTCTGGTGCAATAATTTGGTCATCCTTTAAATTCAATGTTTCAATAAATCTTTCCCTTAATTCTGAAAGGAAAAATAAAGGACCTCCTAAAAATGCAACATTGCCTCTTATAGGCTTACCACATGCAAGTCCTCCTATAGTTTGGTTAACTACAGCTTGAAATATCGATGCGGCTATATCGCTTTTTTTAGCGCCTTCATTTATCAATGGCTGAACATCTGTTTTCGCAAAGACACCACATCTTGATGCTATAGGATATATTACTTTATATTCTTTAGCATACTCGTTTAACCCCATTGCATCAGTATTCAATAATATGGCCATTTGATCAATGAAAGCTCCAGTACCGCCGGCACAACTTCCATTCATTCGTTGCTCTATTCCACCTCTAAAATATGTAATTTTTGCATCTTCCCCGCCTAATTCTATTACAACGTCAGTCTCAGGAATAATTGTTTCAACTGTTTTTGAACATGCAATTACTTCCTGTACAAAACCAAGATTAAGCCATTTTGATACTGACAATCCTCCTGATCCTGTTATATTAATTTTGCAATTAACATTCCCTAATTCATCATAGCATTCCTTTATTAAGTCAATTATTGTACTTCTTATATCTGAAAAATGTCTTTTATATTTACTATATATTAAAATGTTCTCATTATTAAGAACCACTAATTTTACTGTTGTTGATCCTATATCTAAACCAATTTTATAATTTATCATATTTATTTCACCTACTCTGTTTTTTCAATGTACATATTGGTTATATAATTTTAAAGCTTAAGCACATGAAAGAAAATAATCCCTCATGCATACTGGTCTGTTATTTTTTTGATTATGCCTTAATAAATACTTCCATATGTATACTAATATAAAGTATTGTCTATAATTATAAAGAATTTAAGTTAATATTTACAATTTTGCTATTGGAGGTCACAAATGAATTATTTTACTGAAGGAAACAAATTTTACAATATGAAGGATTACGAAAAAGCCATGGATTTTTATAAAAAGTCCGCATCAGAAAATTTAAACACGGCTTGTTCATACTATAATTGTGGAGTTTGTTTAATTAAACTCAAAAAATTTGATGATGCAATAATTATGCTTAACAAAGCAATTTCTCTTAAGCATGAAAGTAAATACTTTTTTAATCTTGGATATTGCTATGTCATGAAAGAAAGCTTTAATACAGCTTTACGTTTCTTTAATTTAGCATGGTCAATAGATCCTAATGACAAAGATTGTGAAAAGGCCATAGATCTTATTATTTCAAAATTTAAAAAAGCAAACTAATTTACCATTCACCAGCAATTTCTTCTACATCATGCTTATTAAATAAATTGGAATCAAAATAATTTCCTCCATCATAGAAGGTTGTATCTACATTGATCCATTTATTTTCATCCGCTAAATAAACTTGGTTCCATGCATGGCCAACATATTGTTCTCCATCATAGGCTTGGCCTCCTAAAAGCCTAACTTTAAGATTAGCAGCTCTAGACATCGCTACATAAAGACATGCCTTATCAAAACAAATACCCGTTCTACTACTGAACGCTGGAATTGCACCGCTTTCTGGCATTTTTTCAGTGTCGCCTCCACTTAAAACTTCTTGAGCCTTTTCATTATCGTACTTTATATTACTTCCAATCCAACTATATAATATTTTTGCTCGTTCCCTATCAGTTTTAGCGCCCTGAGTTAATTTTAGCGCTTTATTATCAATTTCTTCATTTGATTTAATACCGTCTTCTATAGTAACTCCATTATAAATAATAATTTCTTTTGATGATGCATTTTTAATTGACTGTATGTTCTTAAATAATTTACTATTTACAATCTTGCTATTTTCACTTGGTGAATATTCTTGTTTAAGAACATTTTCTGTAAATGATTGAACTGACGTGGAATTAAATATTATACTAGGAAAGACTAATAGTGCAATTATGATACTTACTTGGATACATCCTGAGATGATTCCATTAACTACTAACATAGTTTTATTTTCATTCATAATTTTTCCTCCACAAATAATATTTTCACCCTATTATAATGTATATTCTAATTATATCAAAAATGAGAACATAAGCATATTAAAAATACATCTAAAATATGTGCTTTGAATTTCAACGAGCGAAATATAAAAACACTATTAAAAATCATTCACGTCTACAGCCATAACTTTTTTGATTACCTGACTAGTAACCTCTGTATTATATCCCTTTGAAATTAAATACCTATATAATTTTCCTGAAATTTTATAAGTATCGGTCTCTTTATTCTTTATTAAATTATATTTTTTTTGTGCTATATCAAATGCAACATCTTTTTCATTTTCTTTATCTAGATTTAATAATTCCTCATCAATGATTTCTTTGCAAATTCCTTTGCGAAGCAATGTATATTTTATTTTCTGACTTCCCATTGATCGTAATTTATCTTTTATAAAAATTTTTGTATAATTGCCATCATTTATAAAATTATATTCTTTAAGAAATTCAATAGCTTTGTCAATAGATGATTCGTCATACTCTTTAAGCTTTAGCTTATCTCTAACCTCTTTTTCGGTTTTATATGTTTTTTCTATTATTCTCAAAGCAGATTCCTTACACCTCATAAAGTTTTCACTTTCTGCTAGTGTCCTCAATTTCTCAGGATTTATTTCACTATTTACTTTAAGACTTTCTTTATAAACCAATTCTGCTGAAATAGAAAATGCATACTCACCATCTAAGAATAAATTAACTCTTTCTTTGTTTCTCTTTTGAATTTCTATTTTCGTTATTTTCGCCATAGTTAAAACTTTCACCTTTTTTATTATTTAATTTACTAGTTAGACTTTAGTATGTGTATCGTTGGGCTTTTTAAAACTTTTTTCCCAACTTCATTAATCTTTAATATATCCACCATATTTAATCTATCCATATCTTTAACAAATTCAAATATGTCCTCGCCCTCTAATGCCTGATGAAGCATGTAATTGCATAACTCAGATGAATCCTCTAATGTTGATATTACAGCTGTCTTATGGACTTTCTTCATTATATTTAAATCTCTATCTCCTATTTGAATCTTTCCATCAACTACGCTTTTTATTGTTTCCTCAATGGCCGCTTTAGCTTCATCAACGTTTTCCTCACTAACTGCTGTGTATATATAGAGAGTTTTTATATTATTGGTTATTTCTAAATGAGTATAAATATCGTAAGCTAATCCCCTATTCTCTCTAATTTCTCTAAAAAGAAGTGAATTCGAACTTTCCCCAAGTCTATGATTCAAAATTCTTAGTGGAAGTTCATTTGATTTTTCTAAATCATTGAAGGTATATAAATAGACTATAGTGCTTTGCTCTATATCCTTCTTATAACTTATTCCTGTTATTTCTTTATTTTTTTCTATTATGATATTTATAGGTTCCGGCTTTTGCCCTTCCCATTGACTGAAATAGTTTTTCACTAAGTTTATAGCTTCATCATGCTCTAAAGGCGATACCATAGTTATGAGAGAATTTTTTGGTGTATAGTACCTTTTATAAAAAGACATCAATTTCTTTCTGGTGAATCCAGAAACATTCTCTTCAAGTCCAGTAACTTCATATTTCAAAGCACTTTTATTAAATGCAAGTTTATTTACATTTTTAAAACTAAAATCCTCTATATCATCTTTGCTCATCCTTATTTCTGATAAAATTACACCTCGTTCTTTTTCTATTTCATTTTTATCAAATGTTGGATTTACAATCATATCGGCCAAAAGCTCTGTTGCTTTTTTAAATTCTTCAATCAAGCAGCTAATCGTATAAACCGTAACATCATAATCTGTATAAGCATTATATTCTCCACCTAAAGCCTCTAATTCATCATTTAACTCTTCACCAGTTCTATTGATGGTTCCTTTAAACAAAGTATGTTCAATAAAGTGACTTATACCTTTTTCTTTCATATTCTCATATAGAGCACCGACCTTAACTCCTATATTAATAGATGCAATTTGAGTATCCTTCTTAATAGTTATTACTTCCAAGCCATTTTCAAGTGTATGTCTCTTCACATCAAAATTTAATTTTATCATTCACTATTCTCCTAATTACATATCAAATATCCTGATACTTTGCGATCTTTTCATTTAAAATAACACTAGTAATGCTAATCACGTTTTAAAGTATAAATATGCCATTCATAATCATATCACAAAACAAAAGTAAATTTCTATAATCAAAAATAATCTATACACCTATATAATAACACAAATATATGTTCCAATTCAAAATTAGTATTATTATCCACACAAGATGTCTGACGTATATTCTTAAAAATCTTTTTATTTCTTCTAAATTCATGATAATCATTATAAATTTATTATTTATAGATAATTATTATCCAATATAATATATGAGAGTATTTACATTATTATACTATAATGAATTTAATATATACCTTGTAATTGAGCTTGCAGATTTTAGTACTGCTTAGATCTTGTTTTATTGCAATCTTAAATGTAGATTTACTATTATAACATACATATTGATCTTTATATGCTAAACTTAATATAATATGTATGTTGCAATTCACAATACACATTTCACAATTCACAATTACAACCAAAATTCTTGTAATATTTTTAGAATTTTGATAAAGGATTATTTTTGCAATATTATATTGCGCTTAGGACATAAAAAATTGTACAATGTGATATATAATTGTAATAGAATTGCCTTATTTGTAAGGTATTATGTTATTATAACCATTGTATGAATTTACACGTTCACATATAAGGAGATGAAATGTTATGAGAAAGTCTATTTTAATTGTTGAAGATGAACTAAGAATTAGATTTTTACTTAGAGATTATTTAATAAAGGAAGATTTTAATGTTTTTGAAGCCTCAAATGGCGAAGAAGGATTATTTGTATTTAGTACACAAAAAATTGATTTGGTACTTTTAGATATTATGATGCCTGTTATGGATGGATTAACTATGTTGGAAAAATTGAGAGAAGTCTCTACCGTTCCTGTAGTTTTACTCACTGCAAAAGGTGAAGAAGAGGATAAACTTCAAGGTTATGATTACGGAGCTGATGATTATATAACAAAACCCTTTAGCCCTAAAGTTTTAATTGCTAAAGTTAAGGCTCTTCTAAAAAGAACCAGAGAAGACTTAGATTCGAGCTTTCAAGATTTTAATGGTTTAACTATAAACAAACTTTCGCATGAAGTAAAAATTGATGGTAAAGAAATAATATTATCTCCAAAAGAGTACGAACTTTTAATGTACTTAGTTACTAATGAAGGAATTGCTTTAAGTAGAGATAATATATTGGATAATGTTTGGGGGATTGACTACTACGGAGATATACGTACAGTTGACACTAACGTTAAAAGACTTCGTGAAAAGCTGTTAGATAAATCTAATTATATAATTACAGTTCGTGGCAGCGGCTATAAATTTGAGGTTAAATAAATGAGGCGTAGTTTATCTAAAAGGCTATTTAGCATAACATTAGGCCTTGTTCTTGCATTAATGTTCATAACTTACTTTGCACAAGCTTTTTTCTTTGAAAGTTTTTATTCTTACAAAAAAACAATTTCATTAGTTAAAGAAGTTAATAAGTTTCATGATTTATATTCACTTCATATAGACAATGATGCTGACTTGTATAAGGCCTTGCAAAAATTTGAGAATGATAATAATGCTAAAATCATCATTACATCAACAAATGGAGATATAAAATATTTTTCTAACAATATTTATAGTGATAAGGAGAGTTTTGATACCTTAACTTCTTTTGGTAAAGAATTAATAAATAATAGCGATTTGATTAATGATGTTATTACTCATTCTCAAACCAAGTATACAACTTTTACCAATGAGAGCAGCGGCTTAAGTAAAATTGGTGTAATTAGCCCTATGTCTATAACCACAAAAAATGATAGTCTTATTTTTTGCGTTGCTTCAATTCAGCCAATAAAGGAAGCCTCTGAAGTTATGAGTGAATTTTTTGTATATTTGTTTTTTGGATTGATTGTTATATCAGTAATACTTTCTTCAATTTACTCTAACCTTATATCTAAGCCTCTTGTAAACTTAACCAATACAGCAAACAAAATATCTCATATGGATTTCTCAGCAAAAGTTTGTGAAACTGATAGAGATGATGAAATAGGAAGCCTTGCCAAATCGCTAAATTTTTTATCTAAAAATCTACAAGCTGCTTTAGTAGATTTACAGCAAAAAAACAAGAAATTAAAAGATGATATTGAAAAAGAAAGACAATTAGAAGATATGAGAAAAGATTTCATATCTAACGTTAGTCATGAACTAAAAACCCCAATAGGAATTATAGAAGGATATGCAGAAGGTATTAAAGATGGTATTGTGTCTGGCGAAGACGCCAATTTATATTTAGAAACTATAATTGATGAGTCGAAAAAGATGACTGTATTAGTCACTAACATGCTAGAACTTTCAAAACTTGAATCTGGGATTATAAAACCAAATTTTGAATCTTTTAATATTAATAGATTAATTAATAAAATATTAAAGAAGCATAAGCTAGACTTTGAAGAAAATAAGTTCAATGTAAACTTTAATTCATCAATACCTTATAGCTATGTTTATGCAGATCCATTTCAAATGGAGCAGGTTTTAACTAATCTCATAACAAATGCAATTAAATATACTCCTCCTGGCAATGACATAAACGTAAATATTGAAGAAGGTCTAGACAAGTTTAAAATATCTGTTCAAAATATTGGCGTAGTTATTCCTGAGGCTGAAATAAGCAAACTTTTTGATAAATTCTATAGAATAGATAAATCTAGAGAAAGAACTCAAAAGAACAGTACTGGAATTGGCTTATCAATAGTTAAAAATATACTACGTCTTCATAACAGTGAGTTTAATTTACAAAACATCAATAATGGTGTAGAATTTTATTTTTACTTGGAGAAAATAGTATCACCTGAAGGTGAAGAAGAGTAAGCGGATATACATTAAATATATCCACCATCTGCTCTTATTATTTGCCCTGTTATATACGATGACTCTTCACTAGATAAAAATACAGCAATTTTACCAATCTCACTTGGAAGTCCAAATCTTCCTAGAGGAATTTCTTCCTCTAGGGATTTTTTTTCATCTCCTTCTAAAAATGAGTTCATTTTTGTATCTATTACTCCTGGAGCTATACAATTGACTCTTACATTAGAAGGCGCCACTTCTTTTGCAAGTGCTTTTGTGAATGAATTCAATCCACCTTTTGTAGCTGAATACAACACTTCACAAGAGGCTCCAACTTCTCCCCACATAGAAGAAATATTTATGACAGTTCCACTTTTTCTGGAAATCATATTATTTAGGACATGCTTTGTTAAATAAATTGCTCCTAAAAGATTTGTATTCAATATCCTGCTTATTTCTTCTTCTGTTGAATCCATAAATAAACCTATATGACTTATGCCTGCATTGTTTACTAGAATATCAATCTTCCCCATTACTTTTAAAACTTCTTCAACTATCATTTGGCAATTATCAAAAGCTGATATATCTCCTTTTACTATAACTCCATAGCCGTTTATACTCTTTATCTCTTCCAAAGTTTCCTTTGCACCTTCGTCATCAGTAGAGTAATTTATTATAACGCTTGCCCCTTCTTTTGCGAGCTCTACTGCTATAGCTCTTCCTATGCCTCTTGATGCACCTGTAATTAATGCAACTTTACCCCTTAATTTATTCATAACAAACCTTAGTCAGATATTATATAACTGAATATCTGACAAATTCACCACCTTTTAAATTTTCATTGTATTCTATTATATAATTTCTAAATAACATATTCACTCTTCATAAAATTATTTAGTTTGTATTGACTGATAATTTAAGATAATATTTTATAAATTAAAATTTTTTATAACACATGCATTTCAAGAATTTGGTCGTAATTTTCAATTGCATCATATATATGAATTTTTATTATTTAAAGTTTTCTTCAAAAACCCTTAGGACATTTTTATAAAATATTTTTTCTATCTCTGATTCCTTAAAATGATTTTGTTTAAGTGCCAAATATAATTTATTAAATTCTGAAGCGTTTTCTATTTCCACCTCATTGTGTATTCCATCAAAATCGCTTCCAAGGGCAAGTACATCAATTCCTCCAATGTTCCTAATATGTTTTATATGACAAATCATTTCTTCTATTAACGATACACTTTCATTTCCTAAAAAATCAGAACAAAAGTTTATCCCCATTACTCCACCCTTTTCAGCTAATAATTTTATCATATTATCATCTAAATTTCTAGGATGCTCTGTGATCGCACGTGCATTAGAATGTGAAGCTATAAATGGTTTTTTGCAAATTCTAATCAAATCATAAAATCCAGCATCTGATAAATGAGATGCATCAGGAATTATGCCTAAGGTTTCACATTCTTCAATAACTTCAACTCCTTTTCTAGTTAATCCTTTATTTCTATAAGTATAACCTGCGTTAGGATACCCTAATGAGTTTTGATAATTCCAAGTAATTGTTATGATTCTAATCCCCATATCATATACAGTTCTTAGCTTTTGTATATCTCCTTTGATGACTTCTCCTTCTTCTATGGATAAAAAAGCTCCAATCTTACCTGATTTTTCAGCATTTTTTAGCTCAGCTGTATTTCTTACAATTTCTATCTCTCTTTTGTTTTTACTTATTTCTTGAGTAAAGCTATTATATAATTTTATAAATTCATCATATGGATCTTCAATTGATTCTTTCTCTATGAAAAATGCAAAAACCTGACCTAAATTTTCGCCTCTTTTTAAATTTTCAATATTAACTTTGCACTTCTTATGATTAAGATTTAACTTTTCATAAAAAATTCTACTTGCAGTATCACAATGTAAATCAATAAACTTCATATATAATCTCCTTTTCAAACGTTCTTCTACTCTAAAACTGTTTTGCATAATAAAAGTACTTTTCTAAATTTTCAGGACCTCCAATTATAGTTTTATTAATGTATAAAACATCTTTACTATCAACTTCTATAGCCCACTTAATTAATGATATTTTACCACCTGTTAATTCAATACAAGTTACTGCTGATGGAAACACACAGCAGCCATCATTGAAATAAATCCCCTCATCTGCTTCAGGAAATATATCGTTGTGAGTATGCCCGCAGATTATAACTTTTTTCTCCTTACGAGCTAAATGTCCAAGTATATGATCTATTTTTGTTCCTTTATCATAATTACTTGCTGGACTAGTTGGAGGTTTAAACCCTGCAACTCCCTCCATAAATCTCCATACATGTCTTACTAGAAACCTGCTAGTTTTCCACATCTCACAATTAATAAAATCTACTTGATGCCCATGAAATGCAATTATATCCTCTTTTGATGGCATATATCTAAGTATAACTCCTTCATAAAAAGTTATATTAGAATATAAGTTTATCATCTCACGTCCAAAGCCATTTCCGGCATTTGCAAAAAGTCTTTCTTGCCGTTTTATGAATTCTGGGTTAGCTTTTACTATATCATGATTTCCGTATACCAAACACAACCTATTATCATCATAAAAGTCATTAAGCATTGAAAAAACATCTTTATAATTATAGGCGATATCTAAACAATCTTTATTTTTCCATAATTCATCACCATCACCTAATTCTATTAAAGTATATCCATTTTCATAATAAAATCCAAGAGCAGCTTTATAAATATTTCTGTTTTGTCTTAAAGAATCAGCATACCCACCGTCGCCCCTATGAACATCACTTATAAATACTATTTTAGATTTTTCATCAAATTCAATTAATTTACCATTTTTATATAACCTCTTAAAAAAGTCATTGCTTTCTGTGCATTGTTCTTTCATATAAAAAGCCCTATAACATTATATTGATTTCATTTATTATATGAATACGAAGTTTTATTTGATGACTAAAATATTTCTTAATATCCAAATTTAAAACTGTATTTACGTGATAACTTACCGAAATCATAAATATTTTGATTCCGAAAAGCTATGAAAATATCGCTGAAGGTTCTAAGCAGCAGGTTGTATCCACTTTAGCATGCTCCCACTTTTCTACTGAAGCTCGACTCATTACATTCGCTGAGGAAGTTCGAGAACCCAAAATAAAATTTTGGACTCTCACTTCACAAGCTAAAATGGAACAACTGTTAGCGGAAACTCGACTCACGTTCGTTCACTGAGTAAGCGATTCTCACCAAATCAAAGATTTGGGTTCTCTGCTTAAGAACCTTTAACAGCTCATTTTCAAATGTTTTCTACACAAATATATTTATGATTTCTAATGAAGATATGAACTTAAAATCTTAGCCCCCTATAAGCCAGCACTTTGGGTGCAAATTTATAGTCTTAGAATTACCCATCAAAATAACCTAGAAACTGGAACAAAAGTATATTATTCATTTCGGTGAGTTATACGCATAAGTATAGATTATAGTTGGGTTATCTATAAATAAAAAGGTAAAGATAGTATTTTTATAAACTATCTTTACCTTAAGTATAACTTTTTCAATTAGTATGAGATCTATGAAACATTTTATAGCAAACTACATTTAGTTAAAATTTTTATAATATTTGAATTAATACTCTGCAAATATTCTTTTTATTTCAGAGTAGTCTTTAGTCTTAGTAAGTGCCAGTGTAAGTAATATCCTAGATTTTGGAGGTGATAATGTATAACTTGGAATGCAATTTGAGTATTTATCTATAGTTGAATCTGTTAATATTATACCGTTTCCTATTCTTGAAGATCTCACAACTGGAATCCCCTTTGTTTCAAGATTCCTGATTTCTTCCAACCAATTTGAGCTGAAAGTACCACTTCCCGCACCCGCTATTACAATTCCTTCCGAGTTTTGAGCAAAGTAGTCAATAATCGAAGGATCAGCGTCAATATGGAAATATGCGATAGAAACCTTAGGCAGCTCAGTTAATCCTGTAACATCAAATTGTGAATAAATTGTATGTGGTTTTATTGACTTATTAAAAAAGAATGGTATATTGTCTCTCATGTAACCAAGGCATCCAAATTCAATTGAGTTAAAGGCATTTGTTTTAAAGGTGTTGATTTTTTGGACATTTCTTCCACTATAAATTCCATCTGAAAAAACAACCATTGCTCCATGCCCTCTTGATAAATCGCTAGCAGCTAATGCTACTGACTGATATAAATTTAAAGGTCCATCTGCACTTGTTGCAGTTGAAGGTCTCATTGCTCCTGTTAGTACGACTGGTTTATCTGTTTTAACTGTTAAATCTAAAAAGTATGCTGTCTCTTCTAATGTATCAGTACCATGGGTTATTACAAAGCCATCGACATCGTCTTGCTTTGAAAGTTCATTTATTCTATTGGCAAGAGTTAACCAATGATTCATAGTTATATCATTACTATCAACATTAGCAATCTGCTCACCATATATATTAGCTATTTTATCAAGATTTCTGACACTACTAACTAGCACTTCTATATCTATGTTACCTGCTGTATAATTAGTAGTCTTCCCCTCTTCTCCCGTACCAGCTATAGTTCCCCCAGTAGCTAGAATTATTATATTTTTTAATTCAGAATTTTTCGGATTAATTTGTATCATTTTTATCCTCCCCAATTTCTATGTGCTATATTTTCTAAAACAATAAATCGAAAATATAATGTACTTCTTTATATATTTTAACGAGTTAGTGTATAGATTTATTATTCTACTTATAATACCTAATAAATATAAATTATAGCATATTAATAAATAAATCAAGTAAAAAACCATGAAAAATATATAAAAAGAACATTGTTTCTCAATGTCATTAAATATTGAAATTGAAACAATGCTCTTTATTTCTCATATAATAAATTTTAATTGTTAATTACTTTATCTAAGAACTCTTTACATCTATCGCTAGTAGGTGCAGTGAATATTTCTTCTGGAGGACCTTCTTCAACTATATATCCTTGATCCATAAATATAACTCTATCAGATACATCTCTAGCAAAATTCATTTCATGAGTTACTACAACCATTGTCATTCCTTCTTGAGCTAAATCTTTCATAACCTTAAGTACTTCACCAACCATTTCAGGATCTAGTGCAGAAGTTGGTTCATCAAATAACATTATCTTAGGATTCATTTCAAGGGCTCTGGCAATTGCAACCCTTTGTTTTTGTCCCCCAGATAAAGTATCTGGATAAACATCTTTTTTATCTTTTAATCCAACTTTGTCCAATAATGAAAGAGCTTTTTCAGTTGCTTCAGCTTTGTTCATCTTCTTCAATTCTAAAGGTGCTAATAACATATTTTGAAGAACTGTTAGGTGTGGGAATAAATTAAAAGATTGAAACACCATTCCGATTTCTTCTCTTAATTTATTTATGTCCTTATTATTTACAAGCTCTTGGCCTAGTATTGTAATACTACCTGCTTGAATTTCTTCTAAACCATTAAGACATCTTAAGAAAGTACTCTTTCCTGATCCTGAAGGACCTATAATGCAAAGAACTTCACCTTCTGTAACATTTACTGATATATCTTTAAGAACTTCTAATTGTCCATAACGTTTTTTAAGATTCTTAGCGCTTATTACCATAGCTGATTTTCCTTTCTATATAACTTGATATTAAAGTCAATACTGTTATTACTATAAAATACATACAAGCTACAATTGCATACATCTGAAGTGCCTTAAAGTTTCTCGCAATAATAATTTGTCCTGACGATGTAAGTTCTCTTATACTAATAACTGTCAATATTGATGTATCCTTCAATGTAACAATAAATTGATTTAATATAGATGGAATCATAATCTTAACAGCTTGAGGTAAAATTACCTTTCTCATAGCCTTTGAGTAATTAAGTCCCAAACTTCTTGCAGCTTCCATTTGACCATTATCTACAGCTTGTATTCCTCCTCTAAATATCTCAGCCATATAAGCTGTTGCATTTACTGTAAGAGTTATTACACCTGCAACTATAGGGTCAAATCTTATACCAAATGCCTGTCCAACACCAAAATATAAGAATAAAGCTTGAACCATAAGTGGTGTTCCACGGACAATGTAGATATATATTGTAGATATACCTTTTAAAATTTTTGAAGTACTTATGCTAAATATTCCTAAAATTATCCCGAATATAACTGCTAATATTAATGATATTACTGCAACTTCAATTGTTACTGAAAGCCCACTTAATAAACTAGGCAGACTATCTTTTAGTAATTGAAAAATCTCCATTTTTAATTCTCCTTACTATTTTCCTATATATTGACCAACGATTTGGTCATACTTTCCACTATCTTTTAATTTCTTTAATCCTTCATTAAATTTCTTTAATAAATCTTGATTTTCACCTTTTTTAACTGCAAATCCATAATTTACAGCATCTAATTTATCTCCAACAATTTTTAACTTTGCTCCATTATCTACTTTAATCTTGTATGCAATAACTGGATAATCTTCCATTAGGAAATCAGTATTTCCATTTTCCACAGCTTGGAACATTGATGGAGAATCTTCAAAATAGCTTAAATTCAATCCATATTTTGATTCGTTATCTTCAGCAAATTTTGCTCCTGCAGTTCCTTTTTTTATTGAAACACTTTTTCCATTTAAATCATTAACACCATTAATTGACGTGTTATCCTTATTCGTAACTATTGATAATCCTGATACAAAATATCCATCTGAAAAATCTAATGTTTGTTTTCTTTCATCTGTTATAGTAATAGCTGCTATAGCTCCATCCAATTGATTAGCTGTAAGCCCTGGAATTATTCCGTTAAAATCCATTGGTTTTAATTCATATTCAAAATTTTCTTCTTTTGAGATTGCATCTAAAAGTTCTACATCTATTCCTTTATATTTTCCACTGTCTTCGAAAGAGAATGGTGCAAATTTTGCATCACATGCAATCACATATTTTTTATTTCCTTCACCTGATCCTGTATCACTCTTTGATGCACCACATCCAGTCATTAGCCCTATAGACATTACTGATGCTAATAAAATACTTAATAATGATCTTTTGTTCATTTTTCCTTGCCCCTTTGCAATATTTATTTAATTTTAATTAAAAAATCTAATTTATTGCACTCTGGAAAAACTATTCCACACAATAAATTTCAAATGATTTTTTTACTTCATTATGAAACTTATTATATAGTTTAATTCAAAAACTGTCAATGCATTAAGTATATGTATAAATATAACAAGACATATAACAAAATAGTTATACCTAATATATATGCGCATTTATAGGCAATATTTACTGTTTGAAAACAAAGATTTTACAAAAGCTATGTTTTTCTAATTATGAATCAAGCGATACATTCTCCTTCATTTTTGATATTTAATACTTATTTTATGAATTAAGTTTTTATTTCAGTTTCAAATTCAATTTTAATAGGAAAAAGCTATAAATTAGAAACATCGTTTCCTAAGTTCATAGCTTTTTATTTTAAAATAAACTCATAGCTTATTTTAATCATTAGTAGTTCATATTTTATCTACTATTTATTTAGCAATATATTGATCAACGATCTTATCATATTGCCCATTTTCTTTTAATTTTTTCAAACCTTCATTGAATTTCTTTAATAAGTCTGCATTCTCACCTTTTTTAACTGCGAATCCATAGTCAACATTTGTTAGCTTATCTCCTGCAATTTTTAATTTTGAATCAGGATCTACCTTAATTTTATATGCAATAACAGGATAGTCTTCTAATAAGAAATCACAATTCTTATTTTCAACAGCTTGGAACATTGATGGAGAATCATCAAAATAGCTTAGATTTAATCCATATTTTTTTTCATTATCTTCAGCAAATTTTGCTCCTGCTGTACCTTTTTTAAGTGATGCATTTTTACCTTTTATATCATCTGCACCTTTTATATCAGTGTTATCTTTATTAACAACTAATGATAGCCCTGAAACAAAATATCCATCTGAGAAATCTAAAGATTGTTTTCTTTCATCTGTAATACTCATACCTGCAATAGCACCATCTAATTGATTAGATGTAAGTCCAGGAATTATTCCGTTAAAGTCCATTGGCTTTAAATCATATTCAAATTTCTCTTCCTTTGCAATTGCATCTAAAAGTTCTACATCTATCCCTTTATATTTTCCATCTTCCTCAAAAGAGAATGGTGCATATTTAGCATCACATGCAATTACATATTTCTTGTTTCCATCACCACTTTTTGCTGAATCATTTTTTGATGACCCACAACCTGCCATTATACCTACTGTCATAACTGATGCTAGTAAAATTCCTACTAACGATTTTTTGTTCATTTTTTTTCCCCCTTAATTAATTAAAAAAGTATTTTATTAATAATTCTTATTTTATAATAAGTTAAAATTTTTATACATTCTTTGTAAATATAGAAGTTCTTATCATACTTTTACATTCAAAAAGCAAAACTCTTCTTCTAACTAAAAGCTTACCCTAAACTTTACTTCTTATACTATAATGCTTTCATTAGTATTTACTCTTGATTCTAAATGTAGAAGATGCTCTGTTATAAGTTTTTCTGCATTTTTACTATCTCTGTGAATCAGTGCTCTTGCTATATTTATATGTTCTTCTTTTTCATTCACAAACTCTAAATGTTTGCTGTCTGTCATTAGTATCCGTGATAAATTTTCCATAACTCCTTCACACATTTCAATCAGAAGAGAATTGTGAGTTGCTTTTATAATCGACATATGAAACATATCATTCAACTCATTAAACAGTGCAATCTCATTTTCCTGCGAGACTTCTGGAAATTTCGCAGCTAATTGCATTATATTTTGCAATTCCGAATCACTAGCCAGTTTTACTGCTAAACTTACAGCTACTTTTTCAAAAATAAATCTCATTTGAAAAGATTCTCTTATATTTTTCTGTGTTATAGGTTTTACTAAATAACCTTTTCTAGGTAAAGATTTAAGATATCCTTGAATCTCTAACGCTCCTAGCGCATCTCTTACAGGTGTTTTACTCACATTGTACTTATCAGCTAGTTCTGATAATGTAAGAAAATCGCCATCCTTTATTCTTTGGTTCAAAATATCTAACTTAATTTGCTTATATATTTCTTTAGCATACGACTTTTCAGCTTGACACAGATTTATCTCTCCTTTCACTGAAATTCATTGAAATCCCACTGATATATCAGCAATAATAAATAAAAAAAAGCAATAAAACACCTATATAAAATAAATGCTCCATTGCTTTATCTATGTCTTATTATATTTTATAGCACTACCATTTGTCAATATTTTATTGATATTTTTTTATATTTATCACAAAACTTATTAATATATTGAGAATTTAACAATTAATAACAAACAAATCTAGATTCTCCCCCTTATGCACTTTCTAAAAAACACATAAAATAAAGACTGAAAGCCATAAATATTATGCTTTCAGCCTATATCTTTATATAAACAGAATTAATTACATGCTAAGAACTTATCTCTATAGATAAACCACTATAATCTATACTTATGCGTATACCTCACCGAAATCATAAATATTTTGATTCCGAAAAGCTATGAAAATATCGCTGAAGGTTCAAAGCAGCAGATTGCATCCACTTTAGCATGCTCCAACTTTCCTAGAGAAGCTCGACTCATTGCATTCGCTGAGGAAGTTCAAGAACCCAAAATAAAATTTTGGACTTTCACTTCACAAGCTAAAGTGGAACAATCGTTAGCGGAAACTCGACTCACGTTTGTTCGCTGAGTAAGCGATTCTCACCAAATCACAGATTTGGATTCTCTGCTTAAGAACCTTTAACAGCTCATTTCCAAATGTTTTCTCCACAAATATATTTATGATTTCTAGTGACTATATGAACTTAAGGTTTTAGTAACTTTGTAAATATATTTATCTAATAAGTCGGATTCTTAAATTGGATAGATTTACGCTATGAAATATATCCTGACTAGAAATAAGAATTATGCTTTTGTGAAATGTTTCATTAGGAATTTGATGGCTCTGATTCTTAGATTAAAAGTTGTTCCAAGTATGCTAGTTCAAAGCTCGCCTTTGAGGCTAGCATCTTGGGTGCAACTTGTGATCTTAGAATCATCCATCATAATTTCCTTAGAAACTGGAACAACAGCATAATCCTTATTTCGGCGAGCTATATGCATATGTTCAGATCTTAAGTATAGTAAATTTTAAACTATGCAAATGGATTTTCAGTTTTGTAAAGCATACCTTTTGGTTGATTGAATCCAACTTCTTTAACACCTAAATATCTAAATAAGTTGTAAGCTGCTTTTCCAAAGTGTCCAAATGCAACTGCTCCATGATGAGGATATCTGCCTTCTACTAATACGTGACGATAGAATCTTCCCATTTCAGGAATTGCAAATACTCCTATAGCTCCAAATGAACGAGTTGCAACTGGTAATACTTCACCTTCTGCTACATAAGCTGTAAGCTCTGCATCTGCATTACTTTGTAATCTGAAGAATGTAATATCTCCTGGTACTATATCTCCTTCAAGTGTTCCTCTAGTTATATTTGGTTCTTGATTTGGTTCAAGAGCTCTTGCCATAATCATTTGGTTTTTCATTGTTCCACATGTTAATTTACAAGCTGCTGTATTACCACAGTGGAATGCCATGAATGTATCATTTAATGAATAATTAAATTTCCCTTTAACTTCTGATTCATACATATCAGCTGGAACTGTATTGTTTATATCAAGTAATGTTACAACATCTTGGCTTATGCAAGTTCCGATGTATTCACTTAATGCACCATAAATATCAACTTCACATGATACTGGGATTCCCATAGCTGTTAGACGACTGTTTACATAACATGGTACAAATCCAAATTGTGTTTGGAATGAAGGCCAGCATTTATTGGCAAATACAATGTATTCTCTTGAACCTTTATGTTCTTCCATCCAGTCTAATAATGTAATTTCATATTGAGCAAGCTTTGGTAAGATACCAGGCATTTTATTTCCTTCACCTAATTCTTTTTCCATGCTAGCTATAACGTCTGGAATTCTTGGATCATCTTTATGAGCATTAAATGCAGCAAATAAATCTAATTCTGAATTTTCTTCTATTTCAACACCTAAATTGTATAATTGTTTAATTGGTGCATTACAAGCTAAGAAATCTTGAGGTCTTGGACCAAAAGAAATTATTTTTAAGTTCTTTAATCCTAATAATGCAGTAGCAACTGGCACAAATTCTGAAATCATTCCTGCAACTTCTGGAGCTGTTCCTACTGGATATTCTGGAATGTATGCTTTAATGTTTCTTAAAGCTAAATTGTAGCTAGCATTTAACATTCCGCAATATGCATCTCCACGTCCGCCTATTAAATTATCTCCGCTTTCTTCTGAAGCAGCTGCAAACATAACTGGTCCATCAAATTCTTTAGCAAGTAAAGTTTCTGAAGTTTCAGGACCAAAGTTTCCTAAATATACAACTAATGCGTTTACTCCAGCTTCTTTAACTTCAGCTAAAGCTTTTCTCATATCCTTTTCATTTTCAACAGTTGTTTGACATTCAAAAATTTCTCCATTAAAAGCTTCTACTACTGCTTTTCTTCTATTTGCTGATAATTCCATTGGGAAACAATCTCTGCTTACTGCAACAATTCCTAATTTTACTTGTGGTATATTATTCATTGTCTAATTCCTCCATTTTACTCTGATCTTTTCATTTCATTTAATTTATAATGTCTTTCTTATTTCTTATAGTTTATTCTTATAGCTTATTCTTATAGTTTATTTAATAATTTTTATGCTTATTAAGTCTTCTTATAGTTTATTTAAATTTATTATTATCAAGTAAATATCAGCTATATTTCTTTGCTGATTTATATAATAAGCAAACATATTTAAATCATAGAGTCCATATGTCTGCTTAGATTCAAAACAAAATTATGGATTTTAATTTCTATTTATAATCTATTTTATTGAGATATTTTCTCCAACTAACCCTATAAATGCTCCTTGTTCACCTAAATCTGTATCCTTGTGACCAATTAGCCATTTATTTCTAGCAAATAATAATGCATCTTCTCCACTTTTTTCAGCCTTGTTTTCTAAAGGTAAATTTGTGTCCCTTGGTAGAACTACAACGCATCTAAAACCTTCTTCATTTACATTACAAGGTGCATAATGAAGAGTAGTTGCATATACTTCAATTGCAGTTCCAGCTGGAACTTTGAAAGCTTCAATTTTAGATGTATCATATGAGTAATCGTCTTCAATATCTTGTTGACTTCCTATAAGTAATATAAGATCAGTTGCTGCGATATTAATCTCAGATGAACGATGATATTCTACTGCATTTAACATATAGTTGTTACCATTACAGTATCCTATTTGTATTGGTAATTCTCCATATTCTCTATCTTGTAACTCTTTAGCTATAGCTAATTCTTCAAGTTCCTTAATTGATGGTTCATATATTACATCTTCTGGTAGTGGTGTACTTTTCATTTTTTCAATTATTTCTGTACAATCATAGTTTTTTAGTACTTGTCCATACTTTTTAAACTCTTTATCATTAACATTTTTAATAATCATATTAATCTCCCTTTCTTAAATATACATTTATTAAAAATCTATAAATATATTTCTAACCAATGATTTATTATTGTAGTTACATAATTTCACACTAATCTTTTCACACATCTTTATACATATCTTTTAATAATTTTAACTTTTATAATAATGAATAAATTGATTTTAATATATTTATAGATTAATTAATTTACACACTTTTAATCCAAATCTTTTTATATCTGTTTCGCTATATTTATTAATATTTTAAGGTTAAATCTATTTTTCTAAAGTTTTACTATAATCGCTAAATTTTCTCTACTATAATCGTAGATTTAATTACTGTAACTTCTATTTCTTTGCTACATTAATAGCCTTTTCAACAACATTTTCTACAGTGAATCCAAATTTCTCGAATAGGATTTCTGCTTTACCTGATGCTCCAAAAGTATCTAAAGATATAACATCTCCATCAAGACCCACATATTTGTGCCATCCAAAGCTTGTTAATGCTTCTACTGCAACTCTAGCACGAACTTTATTTGGCATAACTGATTCTTTATAAGCCTCATCTTGAGCATCAAATAATTCAAATGATGGCATACTGATAACTCTTGCATCTATTCCTTTAGTTTCTAATTCAGCTGCTGCTTTGTATATTAATTCTACTTCTGAACCTGATGCCATTAAAAGTACATCTGGAGTTTCTTTCTTAGAATCTTTTAAGATATATCCACCCTTTAATGCTCTCTTAGGACATCCATCATATAGTGGTAACTTTTGTCTTGTTAATACTAATGATGTTGGAGTAGTTCCATTAGTTACAGCATAGTACCAAGCTGCTGCAGTTTCTTTTGAATCTGCTGGTCTAAATACTGTCATGTTTGGCATACTTCTAAGAGCTGCTAATTGTTCTATTGGTTCATGAGTTGGCCCATCTTCCCCTACTCCAATACTATCATGTGTTAATACATAAGCTACTGGAAGATTCATAAGAGCTGATAATCTCATAGCACCCTTCATGTAATCGCTGAATACAAAGAATGTTGCACAGAATACTTTAAGTCCTCCATGAGCATACATTCCGTTAGCGATAGCTGCCATAGCATGTTCTCTAACCCCAAAGTGAAGGTTTGATCCGCTTCTATCTTCTGCTGAGAAATCTCCTCTATCGTTCATATGAGTTTTGTTAGATGGAGCTAAATCTGCTGATCCTCCAATGAAGTTTGGAATTAGTTTAGCTAATCTATTTATCATTATTCCTGAAGATTCTCTTGTAGCCATTTCTTTATCAAATCTCCAAAGTTCTTCATTGTTTAATAAAGCTTCTTTATCAAGTTCCCCACTCATCCATTTAGTATATTCTGCTGCAAGTTCTGGATAAGCTTTTGCATATGATTTAAACAACTCATTCCAAGCTTCTTCAGTCTTTTCGCCTTTTGCTATGTGTTCATTCATATTTGTATACACTTCGTCTGGCACGTAGAATGCAGGCTCAGTCTTCCATCCTAAGTTTTCCTTCATAGCAATTACATTGTCTGCTCCTAAAGGTTCACCATGTGCTGAAGCTTTTCCTTGTTTTGCTGGGCATCCAAAACCAATTTGATTTTTAACTATTATAATAGAAGGTTTTGTTGTTTCTGCTTTAGCTGCTTCTATTGCTTTTTCTATTGTATCTATATCATTTCCATCTGCTACATTTAGTACTTGCCATCCATAAGCTTCGTATCTCTTAGCTACATCCTCTCTAAATGCTATGTCTGTATTTCCTTCAATTGAAATATTATTTGAATCATATAATACGACTAATTTTCCAAGACCTAAAGTTCCAGCAAGAGATGACGCTTCTCCTGAGATACCTTCCATAAGGCATCCGTCTCCAACTATAGCATATGTATAGTGATCAACTACGCTATAATCTGGTTTATTGAATTTTTCTGCAAGATGTGCTTCTGCTATAGCAAAACCTACTGCATTACAAATACCTTGTCCAAGTGGTCCTGTTGTTATTTCAACACCTTTTGTATGACCAAACTCTGGATGTCCTGGTGTTAAACTTCCGAATTGTCTAAAGTTTTTAATATCTTCAACTGTAAGTCCATATCCAAATAAATGTAGCAATGAATATTCAAGCATTGAACCATGTCCTGCTGATAATACAAATCTATCTCTGTTATCCCATTCAGGGTTCTTTCCATTATGATTCATCTTTGTCCATAATGTATAAGCCATTGTAGCTGATCCAAGTGGTAAACCTGGATGTCCTGATTTTGATTTTTCAATAGCATCTGCTGATAATACTCTTATTGCGTTAATAGATAATTTATCTAATTCTCTACTCATCTTTATCCTCATTTCATAGACATATTTTTTTATAAGTTCTTAGTTGTGCTAATTAAGTCCCATGCTGCGCTTCGAATTCATTTCAAACCTGAAATAATCTTAGCTATCCTTCATTATCTTTTCAAAAGGTTCCTATTTTACCACACCTTTTGAAGTTGTTTTATGTTTTCATTTATAAATTCTTAAATTCCTATATTCTTAAATTCTTTCATTCTTATATTCTTATATTCTTAAGAATATATATTTTTATCTCTGTCATTTGGAACATGAATAAATCATAAATGATAGTCATACTTTTGCGAAAGCATTATATCAAAATATTTATCCATATACATTTATGCTTTCCTAATTTCAGAATCTAGGCATTATATCTCTAAATTACTCTTCCATTTTCGAAATATGTCTGCACTAGAAATAAGTAACATATTTTGTGGAGTGTTCATTAGAAATTGTGTTGGTAGTGCTTATTGATTATAAGTTGTTCCAAATGTGCTTGTTCAAAGTTTACCTTTGAGGCCAAGCATTTTGGGCACAACTTATAATCTTAGAAGCACTCAACAAAATTTCTTAGGAACCGGAACCAAAATATGTTTCTTATTTCGGCAATCTATTTTCCAAATGCTGCTGCCCAGTCTGCTTTGAATCTTTCTAATCCTTGATCTGTTAATGGGTGTTTTAACATTTGCATTACTAAACTATAAGGTACTGTTGATATATCTGCGCCTGCTTTTGCTGCTTCTATTACATGAATTGGATTTCTTACGCTTGCTGCTATTATTTCTGTTTCTATTCCATGAACTGCAAATATTTCTGCTATATCTCTAACTAAATCCATACCTATCATTGAGATGTCATCTACTCTTCCAAGGAATGGGCTTACATATGTTGCTCCTGCATTTGCTGCAAGTAAAGCTTGTGTTGCTGAGAATATTAATGTTACATTTGTTTTAATTCCTTCACTAGCTAATACTTTAGTTGCCTTTAATCCTTCAGCTGTCATTGGAATCTTTACTATCATATTCTTATGAATTGCTGCAATTTCTCTTCCTTCTTTTATCATTCCTTCAGCATCTTCACTTACAACTTCTCCACTTATTGGTCCATCAACTATTTCTGTAATTTCTTTTATTACTTCATTGAAGTCTCTTCCTTCTTTTGCTATTAATGATGGATTTGTTGTTACACCACATATTACTCCCATTTCATTTGCTTCTTTAATGTGTTCCACATTTGCTGTGTCTAAGAAAAATCTCATTTTATTAACATCTCCTCTTTGTTTAATTAAAAATCATTTAATATATAAGGTTATCTCAAATAAGAAATTTTAATTTCTTACTTAAGACTCACCTTTATGTAAATATTTATTTAATAACACATAAGAAATTTGCTCTTAATTCGGAGTTCCAATCAAAAATCAAGAACATAAATCTAATATGAAATAAATAGATATTTAGTTTTATATAAAAGGCTTGTCTTAATCTGGAGTTCCAATCAAAGATTAAGACTCCCCTTAATATAGCTATGCTTACATAACTTTAAAAATATATTTTAAAAATTTATTTAATAAGTTTTTAAATTAATAGAGCAGCTTTCACCACTCCATTATTTAATTTCTAAGAATTCTTCTATAGGCATCATAGCAGCTCCTAGTAGATAAGATTCTTTAAAACTTGCAATACTTATACTGCAATTATTTTCATTTGTAAATAAGTTATCTTTATAAACCTCTTTTTTTAGCATATCTATCTTATCATTAAGTAAATTATTTATATCTCCACCTATTACTATGCTGCTAGGATCAAATATCATAACCAAATTCGATAGACCTAAAGACAATGTTTTTAAATAATCATTTAATACATCATGAGCATCTTTGTCATTTTGATTATATCTTTCTTCAAATTCATCAATATCACTAATATTTGAACTATTAGCTTCATTATAACTATCAATCAGAGAATTCATAGATGTGTATGCTTCTAAACAGCCTCTAGCTCCACACTTACATTTTTTTCCATCAATTGCTATCTTAGTATGACCTAATTCTCCTGATGAGTTATTGTCACCTCTGTAAATTTTTCCATTTATTATTATACCGAGGCCTAAACCTTCTGTTATTGATACATATAATAGATTTCTTAGTATATCTCTTTTATTTAAAAACTCGTAGTAAGCAGATAAATTTGCTTCATTATCTACATATACTGGAATGTCTAAGTATTCGAACTTTTCCTTTAAATTAAAATCTTTGGCGCCTAACAAATATGAATACTTTATTATGCCTTCTTTAAAATCTACGGTTCCAGGTAATGAAATCCCTATTCCTAATAAATTTGCAGAGCATAAATTATATTTCTTCATTAACAAATCTATATTTTCATTAAGTAAATTTATTATGTTCTCTATTCCATCACTATTATGTCTAACTCGCATACTTTCAATAACTTTTTTCTTTATATTTACTAATGATATCTTTATATGATTCGGTGTTAGTGCTACTCCAATTGAATATCTACAGTTTTCATTCAACTTAATAGCAATTGCTTTTCTTCCTCCTGTAGATTCCAACGATCTTACATCTTCTACAATACCTTCGCTTTTCAATTCTGTAATATTTGTAGAAACTGTTGTTATACTTATATCTAATATTCTAGATATATCTAATTTGGTGATCTCATTTTTCTTTAATAATAATGCTATTATCTTTTTTCTGTTAGTTTCTTTTATTTTACTGTGATTTACTTCTATCAAACTTTAAAATACTCCTCTCGACTATTATCAGTAATAGTAGCTTTTTCTTAAATAATATCACTATTATTATTTTTGTTAAAGTATTTAAAAAACTATATGATTTTTTTGCTAAAATTCGATACTACTACACACCCTTAATTAATTATACAATTACTTAACTAAGATGATTGATTTATATCTTTAATATATTTAAATATCTTTTATTCTTGGATAAGCTGAATTATATGTTTCATATACTTTTGAGTATACTTCTTTTAATTCTTCATTTGGAGAAACTTTCTTGTTTCCTTTTACGATTCTATCACAAGCATCTTCTACAGAATCATAGATTCCTGCTCCAACCCCTGCTAGTATTGCAACTCCAAGCGCACCACCTTCAGATGCTTTAACTGTAGTTAATGAATATTGGAAAATATCAGCTAATATTTGTCTCCATACAGCACTTTCTGCTCCACCGCCACTTACTCTTATTTCATCAATGTTTACATTCATGTCTTCGATTAAATCAAGGCAGTTTTTCAAACTAAAGCTAACACCTTCTAATATACTACGTACAAAATCATCATGGTTATTTATTAGTGATACTCCTAAAAATGCACCTTTTACATTAGGGTCTATATGAGGTGTTCTTTCTCCCATAAGATATGGTAAGTAAACAATTCCATTAGAACCAGGTTTTGATTTTGCTGCTTTTTCAGTTAATAAATCATAGATATCTCTTCCTAATTTCTCGCTTTCTTCAACTTCTTTAGCGCAGAATGTTCTTTTAAACCAGTTCAATGATAGACCAGCTCCTTGAGTAACACCCATTATATGCCACTTACCTGGTACTGCATGACACAAAGTATGAACTCTTCCTTCTTTATCAAATCTAGGTGTATCAGTTGCCGCAAATACTACTCCTGAAGTACCTATTGTTGTTGATATTATTCCTTCTCTTACTATTCCATTTCCTATTGCTCCTGCTGCTTGGTCTCCAGCACCGCCAACAACTGGTGTATCTACTGCTAAGTTTGTTAATTTTGCAACTTCCTCTGTAACTTTTCCACTAACAACTACTGATTCATAAACATCTGCTAATATGTTTTTATCTATATTTAACTCATTAAGTAATTCTTCGCTCCAGTTTCTAGTATTTATATCTAACATTTGCATACCACTAGCATCTGAAACTTCTGTTGCAAAAACATTAGTCAATTTAAGTCTAATATAATCTTTTGGAAGAAGTATTTTGTAAATTTTATTATAGTTTTCTGGTTCATTATTTCTAACCCACAATAATTTTGAAAGAGTAAATCCAGTTAATGCAGGATTACCAGTGATCTTAATTAGTCTTTCTTTTCCGATTACTTCTGTCATGTAATCACATTCTTTTTCTGTTCTTTGATCACACCAGATTATAGAATTTCTAATTACATTAAGATCTTTATCTACCATAACAAGCCCATGCATTTGGCCACTTAATCCAATACCTTTAATATCAGAAGCTTGTACACCACTTTTTTCAATAACATCTTTTATTCCCTTTACACATGCCTGCCACCAATCTTCTGGATCTTGTTCTGCCCATCCTACCTGTGGTTGGAATAAATCATATCCATAAGTTGCAGTTTTTATTGTAGTTCCATTTTCATCAAAAAGAGCTGTCTTTGTTCCTGATGTTCCAATATCCAATCCTAATAAATATCTCATTAATAAACCTCCTAAGTTATATATCTTTTCTAAATTAACATAATTACAAACTTTTTACTCATTTTTTTAAATAACTTTTTAAATGTATTTTAATAAGTTTATTATACTTCCCTTTTTCATCGCGGTCAATAGTTTTTTGAATACATTTTCATTTTTTATTTTACTAGTTATTTTTGTATTTAGAAAGTTACACTTATTATAAAATATCTAGTCAAATAGAGTCTCAAATAAAAAGGAACTTCTTGCAATAATAATACTAAAAAATATTACAAGAAGTTCTTTTAACTATAAATTTACAAGTTAGAAGTTTTTTCAAATGTATTTACATAGAGCTTACCTTTAAGGCTAGCCTTTGGATACAACTTCTAATCTTAGAATCATCCATAAAATCCCGTACAAGTCGGAATAAAAGCATGCTTCTTATTTTGGTGAGATGAATAAATCTATATGATATATTATTTATTTATGATCCTCAAATATATATTGATTAACTATAGATTCTAACAACTCTTGTCTTCCAGATTTATTTATTATAGGGTTATTGTTTAACGCATATGCTTCTAATTCTTTAAAGCCAACTTTTCCTTCAACAATTTCTTTACCTATTCCTTGTGTAAAGCTTGAATATTTTTCTTTTATAAAGTCTTCTAAATCACCATTTTCTAAAAGTTTATAAGCTACTCTCAATCCTTTAGCAAATGTATCCATTCCTGCTATATAAGCTAAGAATAAATCTTCTTTTTCAAATGATGCCCTTCTAACTTTAGAATCAAAGTTAACACCACCTGGTGCAATCCCTCCATTTTTAAGGATTTCATACATAGCTAATGTAGCATCATATATATTTGTTGGGAACTGATCTGTATCCCATCCAAGTAACGGATCTCCTTGATTAGCATCTATGCTGCCTAAGAAATTATTGATTCTTGCAAAATGAAGTTCATGTTGGAATGTGTGTTGTGCCAAAGTAGCATGATTTGCTTCAATGTTAACTTTAAAATACTTATCAAGGTTATAATTTTTAAGGAATCCTAAAACTGTTGCTGTATCAAAATCATATTGGTGCTTTGTTGGTTCCTTTGGCTTTGGCTCTATTAAAAATTGTCCTGTAAATCCTATTTCTTTAGCATAATCAACAGCCATTTGAAGTAATCTAGCAAAGTTATCTAATTCTAAGCCCATATCTGTATTTAATAGAGTTTCATATCCTTCACGTCCACCCCAAAAAACATAGTTTTCTCCATCTAGCTCCTTTGTTATTTCAATTGCTTTTTTAATTTGTGCTGCTGCATAAGCAAATACATCCGCATTACAGCTAGTACCTGCACCATGAACATACCTTGGATTAGTAAAACAGTTAGCTGTTCCCCATAAAAGTTTTTTATTATACTTTTTCATTAAACTTTTACACAACGCAACTATCTCATCTAAATTTTTATTAGTTTCTTGTAATGTTTTTCCTTCTGGTGCTATATCTCTATCATGGAAGCAGAAATATTCTATGTTTAGCTTATCCATTAATTCAAATGCTGCTTCCATTCTTGCTTTAGCTAAATCCATTTCATTAGTTTCGCTGTCCCATGGACGAATCATAGTCCCAACACCAAATGGATCTGCTCCTGTAGCTGTTAATGTGTGCCAATAAGATAAGGCAAATCTTAAATGTTCTTTCATTGCTTTATCCCCAATAATTTCGTCTGGATTATAATATTTAAATGAATATGGATTTTTAGAATTTGCCCCCTCGTAATTTATTTTCGAAACATTTTCAAAGTATTCTCTCATATGATACCCTCCTCATTTTTCTATATTGAATATAAATTATTTCTAGTAAATAGCGTAATAACTTATTAAGCCATTTATCTATCTATTTATAAAAGCCAACGTTAGTAATAACTAGCCCTTATATATAAATCAAATTTGTTTGATTTTAATGAATATTCTGAATTTTATTTTGTATAACAAGCTTTAATCAAAATAATTATTAAAGTAAGTCAAAGTACTTATTCTTTTGATATTCACTACTTAAAATATATTTTGAAATAACTTTTTAAATGTTGTTTTATAAGCTTATAATACTTTCTTTTTTTTATATAGTCAATAGTTTTCTGAGTACATTTTTATGTTATTTTTTAATAAATTAATTCATTATAATTATGTCCGTTTCATACCTTTTTATGTTAAACAAAATATAGAATTAATATACCATATATACAGATAACAGCAGACAATATTAATTATAGCCTGCTGTTATTCAAATGATTTTTCGTCACTAATTTATATAAAGTTTTAATTAAGATTATATAATCATTTTCAAAGAATTATTTCTTGTTTTTAGATGATATATCCATCCATACTGCTATTAGTAATATTAAACCTTTAACGATGTATTGCCAGAATGTTGGAGTATTCATCATACTCATACCGTTATCTATACTAGCCATTACAAGTGCACCAACTAATGCTCCAGCAACTGTACCACTACCACCTGCTAAACTTGCTCCTCCGATAACACATGATGCAATTGCATCCATTTCTGCATTTTGACCAGCTGAAACTGATCCTGCATTTAATCTTGATGTAAGTAATATTCCAGCAACTGCGCAAAGTAATCCAAGTACTGAATATATAACAATAATATGTTTTTTTACGTTTATACCAGATAATCTTGCTGCATCTCTATTTCCACCAATTCCATATATTCTTCTACCAAATATAGTCTTTGTTCCTACAAATGCTAATATTAAAGCTAAAAGTAACATAATGAAAACTGGTATAGGAAATCCTTGATAGTCATTAAGAATTAACACTAGAACTAATGATATAACTCCAATTCCTACTATTGTAAGTACATCTAAAGCCATTGGTCTAACTTCAATATTATATTTAATCTTATTCTTTCTATTTCCTAATATTAAATATGCTGAACCTACAATTGCTAGCACTACTAATATATAACCTACAACTGTTGGTAAATACGCTTGTCCTATAGCTTTGAAATCTGCTGTTAATGGTGCAACAGTATTACCACCTGTAATTCCTATTAATACACCTCTAAAAACAAGCATACTTGCTAAAGTAACTATAAATGATGGCACATTTCTAAAGGCTATCCAATATCCATTCCAAGCTCCCATAATAACTCCAAGTATTAATGTTATTACCACTGTTGGGATAGCTGAAAAACCAAACCAAACATTTAATATTGCTGCAATTCCTCCAAGTAAACCTAAAGTTGATCCTGCTGAAAGATCTATTTCACCTAAAATGATTACAAAAACCATGCCTATTGCAAGTACACCAGTAATTGACATTTGTCTAAATAAATTTGATAAATTTCTTGTTGTCAAAAAATTTCCATCTGTTAAAAACGTGAACAAAACCCATATTGCTGCTGTTGCTATTAATATTGCTGCCATCTTAGATTTAAATATAACCCCTAAACCTAATTTCTTTTCTTTTTCTGAACTTGTACTTTTACTTAATTGCATCTTATATTCCTCCTACAGAAGTTTTAGTTTCTTCGCTATAACTCTCACTAACTTCTTCATTTTTCTTTCCTACAGAATAATTCATGATCATCTCCTGAGTTAACCCATTATTCTCAAGACTTGCCTTTATTTCCCCTTCATTCATTACTAGAACCCTATCACTAATTCCAAGTACTTCTGGAAGTTCTGATGAAACCATTATTATAGATATTCCTTGTTTAGCTAGCTTAAATATTAACTTATAAATTTCATACTTAGCTCCAACATCAATTCCTCTAGTAGGTTCATCTAATATTAATATTTTAGGTTCAGCAAGAAGATTTTTTGCTAGTATTACTTTTTGTTGATTTCCACCACTTAGATTTTTTATTGCTAATTCAGTTGATGCAGTCTTTATTTTTATTTCATCAATAAATTTTAAAACATCCATCATTTCCTTATCTTTATCTATTACGTTTAATGGCCTTTTATATTTCACTAAATTACTCATTGTCATATTTTTAGCTACACTCATACCCGCAATTATTCCATCTTTTTTTCTATCTTCTGGAACCATAGCTATTCCTTTGCTTAAAGCATCATTTGGATTTTTTATGTCAATTTTTTTACCCTCAAAATATACTTCACCGCTCTTTTGACCTTGGAAACTTCCATATATGCTTGCCACCATTTCTGTTCTACCTGAACCTACTAAGCCTGAAATTCCAAGTATCTCCCCACGTCTTAAGGTAAAACTCGCATTTTTTACTCTTTTTATGTTCTTATTAAATGGATCTAAAACGTTAAAATTCTTTATCTCAAAAAATTCTTCACCTATTTTATGTTCTTCTCTAGGGAATAGATTTTTCATTTCTCTTCCAACCATCATTTGTACTAGCTTATCTTGATCTATCTCACTAATAGGAACTTGTCCTATTGTTGAGCCATCTCTAATTACAGTAACATTGTCACATATTCTTGTAACCTCATTAAGTTTGTGAGAAATATAAATACATGTTACTCCATCTCTTCTTAAATCATCTAATATTCCCATTAACACTTCTACTTCACCTTCGCTTAAAGAGGCAGAAGGTTCGTCAAGAATCAATAGTTTTGCATTTTTAGATAGAGCTTTTGCAATTTCAACTAATTGCTGATGTCCAATTCCAAGATCCCCCGCTCTAGTAAGCGGATTAACATTCAGCTTAACCCTATTTAATAATTCATTTGTCTTATTTAACTGTTCACTAAAATTTACTAGTCCACGTGCGCCAATTTCATTTCCTAAAAAAATATTTTCTGCTATAGATAATTGTTTTATAAGTGCTAATTCCTGATGAATAATTGCAATACCAACGCTTTCAGAATCTTTTATACTTGTTTGGCTTAATTCTTTTCCTTCAAAAATTATTTTTCCAGAGTAAGACCCAGCAGGATGCTCTCCGCTCAAAACTTTCATCAGTGTGGATTTTCCAGCTCCATTTTCACCACAAAGAGCATGGATTTCTCCTTTTTTAACTTTTAAAGTTACTCCATCTAATGCCTTTACTCCAAAGAATTCTTTGACTATATCTCTCATTTCTAAAATATACTCACTCATGAAATGCTTATCTCCTTTCTATATTGGAGTCTGACACAATATCTTCAGACTCCAATATTCTTATTTATTTGCTTGGTCTTTTATCTTCTGGTACATTTTTATATACATCATCAAATTTTTGGAAACCATCTTTAATTACAGTATCTTTCATGTTATCTGCTGTAACTGCTATTGGAGTAAGTAATACTGAAGGGACATCTTTTTTACCATTGTTAGTTACAGTACCACCTGTTTCAACATCTTCACCCTTAGCCATCTTTACAGCCATTTCAGCTGCTTTTGCAGCAATATCTTTTATAGGTTTGTATATTGTCATTGTTTGAGTTCCTTCAACAACTCTTTGGCAACCAGCTAAATCTGCATCTTGTCCAGAGATTGTAATTTTTCCTGCTAAGCTTTGTGCTTGTAATGCTTGAATAGCACCACCTGCTGTACTATCATTTGATGCAACTACAGCATCAATTTTGTTATTATTTGCTGTCAAAGCATTTTCCATTATCTTTAATGCTTCCTCTGCTGACCAATCTTTTACCCATTGATCCCCTACTAGTTTTATATCTCCCTTATCTACATAAGGTTTTATTATGTTCATTTGTCCTTGTCTAAATAATTTTGCATTATTGTCTGTTGGAGATCCTCCCATCATGAAATAATTTCCTTTTGGAGTTTTATCCACGATAGCTTTAGCTTGTAATTCTCCAACCTTTACATTATCAAAAGATACATAGTAATCTAAGTCACTATTTGTAATCAATCTATCATAAGCCAATACTTTTATTTTATTTTGGTGAGCTTCTTCTACAATTGGTGCTATTGATTCACCGTTATGTGGTATTACAACTAAGACATCTACCCCTTGAGATATAAGATTCTCAGCTTGTGACATTTGTGTTGGATCATCCCCATTTGCAGATTGGAAAACAACATCTGCTCCAAGTTTCTTAGCTTCTTCTTCAAAGATTTCCTTATCATGCTGCCATCTTTCAAGTCTTAGGTCGTCCATACTTACACCAATTTTTATTTTCTTATTTCCATTGCTAGATGTTTGTGCATCTTTTTTAGCTCCACATCCTGTCAATGCTGAAAATATTAGTACCCCACTTAGTGCCAAACCTAATAATTTAATCATTTTTTTAGATTTCATCTTTTTCTCCCCTTTTTTTTAATTATAGATCTCTTTTACAGTTTTAATTATATCCGTTATAGTAAACGTTTCAAATAGACTGGTTTGCTAATTTATAATCTTATATTGCTATCTTTTTACAGCAAATTTTTACTAGTAAATAATTCAAAACATAAAGAAAATCCAGACTAATATCTAAATATAAGAAATAGTCTGGACTTTTTTATTGTTGTGATATGTTGTTAGTAATATATTGCTTTTTATAAATTAAAAAATTCCTGAATAATAAGTAACATATCTTTCGCTAATTGATTTTAAAAAATCTTTTCTTCCATATTTCCTTTAAAATTTGCAGGACTGACACCTTCATATTTCTTAAATACTTTGCTGAAATAATTAGGATCATTGTATCCTACTTTGTAGCAAACCTCTTTCACATTCATTTCTCCAGTTGAAAGTAATTCCTTTGCAACATCTATTCTGCATTTATTCACATATTCCGAAAAATTAATGCCGGTTACTTCTTTAAATGTCCTACTAAAATAATAGACACTTAATCCAAAATTGCTTGCTACCTTCTCTAGTTCTAATTCTGTTTCAATATTTTCTCTAATAAATTGTTTTACACTTTCAAATAGTTTCATCTTTATTTTATTTGAATTTTTATTTTTACCTAACTTGGTATCCCCTGATATACCACCTGAAAAACTATCATTCATCAATTTTCCTTCTATATCATCAATATAAATAATATTTACATTGTCTGAGTTGTATACTAAACACTTCATAGCTTGTCTATAAGATTCCACAATTTGCTCTACTGAATCAAATATTTCTCCAAGACCTGCTCTTATTGAAATATTAAATCTCTTTTTTATTTCTCTTCTCAAATTAAATGCAAGGTCAATTTCTAAACTTTTAAAATCTTCAGTTTCCTCATTATCTATTTGTATAAAATACGTTAATTCTTCATAAAATACATAATTTCCTATGCATTTATATCTTCTGTTTATATATTCTTTAACATATTCTCCTATCTTAATCCTAATTTGATCTCTTTCAACCCTACTAATATCTTTATAAGCATATTTGTCTTTTATTGAAATAACCATTGCATAGCTATTCATAAAACTCATATCTAAACATTGCAGATACATTCCATAATCAACGCCTTTAAGTTTATCATTAATTATTAGATCACTTAATTGATTTTCAAGCACAGGCAATAAAGTATATATTTTCTCTTTATCTTTAATTTCACTTTTTCTTTTCTCCTGTTCTTTTTTCACCCATTTAATTCCCACAGCAATTTTTTCTATAATCTCTTCCTTAGTAAACGGTTTTAGAAGATATTCTTTCACATTTATTTTTACAGCTTCTAATGCAAAATCAAAATAATCGTATGCTGTCAAAATTATGCTATATAAATTTGGTAAAGTTGCTGTCATTTCTTTCAATGCCTGTATTCCATCAATTCCTGGCATTTTTATATCAATAATAACTATATCTGGTCTGATACTTTCAGATAGTTCAATTGCTTCTCTCCCATTTTTAGCTTCGTATATTTCTAACTCTCCTAAAAAATTCTCTTTTATTATATGTTTAACGGTCTCCCTATCATACTTTTCATCATCAGCAATTAATATTTTCATCATTATTCTCATCCCCCATTATAGGTATTTTCAAATAAACTTTAGTCCCTTTGCCTTCTTCACTTTCTACTTTAAACATATTTTTCTTGTTATATAAATATCTAAGCCTCTTTTCTACTATATTTATTCCAAGGCCTGTTGTATGCCATGTATGTTTTGCATCATAATTATAATTATTAATCTTATCCAAAACTTCTTTAGAAATGCCAACACCATTATCTTCAATTAAAACATTACACTCACCATTTTCCTCATCAATATATATATTTATATATCCACCATCTTCTTTCCCTTCAATCCCATGTATAAATGCATTTTCTACTAATGGTTGTATTGTCATTCCAGGAACTTTAACTTTTTTCATATCCATATTTGTACTTAGATTAAATTTTACCCTATCATCAAACCTGCACTCCTGAATATAAATATAATCCTTTACAATCTTTATTTCATCTTCTAATAGTGCATTTGTACTCATACTTCTTAAAGAATATCTTAAAATATTAGATACTGATTTAATTAATTTACTTGTGGTTATCGCATTTTCCATTATTGCTGTCGCGTTTATACAATTTAGAGTATTAAATAAGAAATGTGGGTTTATTTGAGACTGTAATACCTTTAAATCAAATTCTTTTAAAGCATTCTCATATTTTAGATTTTTCATCTCCTCCTCTTTTAATTTTTTTTCTAATACGATCTTCCCATTAAGGGAGCTAATAAGATTTTTTATATCTGTAATCATGGTATTAAATGTTTTTGTTAAAATATCTAACTCATAAATGTCGGTTTTGTTACCTTCATAATATTCAAATTGACCTTTTGATACTTTGTTTGATATTTCAACCATACCCTTTAAGCCCTTAGATATATGTCTTATAAATGTTAATGCATAAACTACACATAAAGCTAAAATTAATATAAGATATGTAGCTAGTCCTATATATATTACGCTGCTATTTCTATTTAGTTCTTTATATGCTATACTATTAGCCTCTAGAAAATTTTGCATTAAAGTAGATGCATATGCATCACAATATGATGCAATATTCTTGGCTGCTACAAAATCATCATAGTAAAAAATGTATCCCTCCTTATTTTCATACGCAGATATTGTATTTTTAGAACTTTCTATATAAGAATCTACAGTATTATCTAAATCTCTCAAAATATATTGATTTACATCATCAGAATTTTTCTTAAGCTTACCAATTTTTTGTTTTGCAAGAATCACCTCATTATTATAACTTTCTTTTTTACTCGGGGTTCCATTCAATATATATTGATTAAAATTATCTAAAGAGCTATCAACATGCTGCTTAATTTCATTAGTAATGAGCATATTGTTAAGCATATTAACATACCCATCCTCGATTTTTTTGCTCATCGCTAGGGATATTATATTGCATATACATATAGGAATAATTAAGCATATAACAAACATTATAAATTTACTATTTAAACTCTTAGTTTTCAATTTTATCATCTCCTCGCTTATAGCTCCATATATTACTATTATTAATTACATTCACATCGATTAGTGATTTTGAAAACTTATTTGATTTTCCTTCAATTTTGTCCATAATAATATTAACTGCCCTATAACCCATTTCATTACTTTTCTGCACTATTGTTGCTGAAACTAGTCCATTTCTAATATTGCTTAAAGTATCATCCAAATCATCAAAACATATAATTTTTACCCTATCCTTATAATTTAAATCTTTTACTGCTCTTGCAGCGCCTATTCCGTCAAGAGCTGAGGTACAAAATAAAGCATTTATGTTATCATTTCTATTTAATATTTTTCTTGTTATGATTTCTGCCTCAAGAAGCATCGCATCCGATGAATCTGTATCTACAATTTTCAAGTTAGAATTCGATTTTATATATTCTGTAAAGCCTTCTACCCTTTCTTTCTGATTCTTTACATTTTTTCCTCCCATTACTATTGCTACATTTCCAGACGTTCCTATTTGCTTGACCATTTCCTTTCCGGCAACTTGTCCAGCTAAAACATTATCTGTACCAACATAGGCTATTCTATTGCTATCTTCTTCATCTGAATCTATTGTAACTACTGGAATACCTTTCTCCATTGCGCTATTAATTTTCTTTTTATATTGTCCTTCTTCTTGTACATATGTTATTATACCACTCACCTTTGCTGATGTAGCCATATCAAAAAGTTTTAGCCCATCTTCAGTACTTGCAGTTGTAGGTCCTAAAAATTCAACCACTGCACCTCTTTCTTTAGCAGCTCTTTCTGCGCCAGCTTTTATATCAAGCCAATATGGATTAGTCTTTATATGAGAAATCAGCACTATCTTAGGTTTTATCGGTTCCTTTTCTACTTTCTTGTCCCTTAATAAGTTAATAAAATATAAATTACTCCCTAAAAAAAGAGCAATAAGTATAATGACCAAAACGCTCTTTAAGAATTTCATTACTAAGATCTCCTTTTTAATAAAATTAATGAAATAAATAATATTATAAAACCACTTTTAAAATGTCCTTTAATAATGTTATTCTATATTTGTTCTTTTTCTAAGTCAATATATTTTTGTATAGCTTTTCATAAGAGATAAAATAACAATATCATAAATAAACATTTATTAAAATTATAAAATAGTTTATTTAGTAAATTTTCAAATCTTTTATTACTCACTTTCACATTTGTAATTTTATGTAGATACTTTAATATCCTTTAACAAAAAAGAATAAGATAGCTGTGAATGCTTAATTGGCTGCACTTTAACCATTCTATAATTCTCAAATATATAGGAATTTTTCAAAACTAAACTTCTTTATTTTTCTAGTTATAAAAATAATAGGATTAAAAGTAACAAAGAAAGCTACTTTTAACCCTAGCATCATTTATAGATATAATTCATATTCTATTTATAATATAAGTACTATGCAAAATTAAATGTTAGATAATTTCATCCATTCCATAGTACTTATTACATTACTAAATTTTAAACTTTGAGCAATTAAAGTAGCTTTATGAAGATCTTTACTACTTATAACACCTACTTCATTATTTACATCTATAGTTCCTGTAGCATCTGACAAGAAATCAACGTGGTAACCTCTATGGAAAGCTTCCCTTGCTGTCGTGTCACAGCACATTTGAGTCATATATCCTGAAATAACTATCTCAGTTATATTTTCTTTTTTTAATATTTCTTCCAAATTTGTTTCATAAAAACTGCTTGGCTTAGTTTTCTCGATAATATAGTCGTACGATTTCTCAAGAATCATTGGTTGTAATTCCCATCCATTTGAATTCTTAATAAATGTGTCTCCAAAAAGTGCTGTATGCTGCACAATTATAACAATCATATTATTCTCTTTTGCATAATCCATTACCTTCAATATATTATCAAAGCTATTATTAGGATAAGTTACTTTTAGTTTACCTGTAAAATATTCATTTTGCACATCAATTACTAGCAATGCTTTTTTCATTTTCATTCCACCTTTACATTTGCTGATCTACTTATATTTGTTATACTAATAGTATCTTAAATTAAGGTTGAAATGTGAAAGAGATTCGTTAGTTTCTCTTTAAAAATGAAAGGATTTTAGGCTCTATGTTTGATGAAATAGATTTGAAGATTTTAGACATACTATTGATTAATTCAAAAATACCACTTAAGGAAATTGGCGAGCATGTAAACCTAACCCCTCAAGGAGTATCCAATAGAATTATACGACTTCAGGATTTAGGTATAATAACACAGTATACTGTATGCATTAATAATTCTATGCTGGGCAAAAACATTACTGCATTTATTACTATTTTCATGAAAACCACACAACATGATAAATTAACAAAATTTATTAAAGAAAATACAATTATAACTGAGGCACATAGGATTAGTGGAGATGGCTGCTATTTGCTTAAAGTCATATGCTCTAATATGGATGAAATTAATTTATTACTTGATAAAATCATGGAATATGGTACCTACAGATTAAGTTTATCTACCTCAACAATAAAGTAATAACTATTATATATGTTGTAATAGTTAATTTAAATTTAAATTTCTAATACCTAAATAACTGTTTGGAAAATAAGTCCATACATTTGTGAGCAATATATAAATTCACTAACATAATTATGAATCCCAAAACAGAATATGAAATAATAATATTTGATGTATACACTTTGGCTATACTTTTAATAATATAAATACAAATTGGCAAAAAGATAATGCTTGTAACAATTGCTGGAACATATTTTCTTATTATTAATGCTTGAAAACAATGTATTATTAAATGTGTGGTAAAAGCAATAAATAGGCCAATCCATAAATTAAACCAATTTGCTTTGTACGAAATAATAGTAATTATGATAATTAAAATAAATTCTTCAGCAACCCCAAAAGCAAAAGATGCTGTTGTAATATTATCGAAATGAGGCAATAACTTTTTTGATAACTTTGGAAACTTTTCAGATAAATAATACCTATTTTTATTTATCCATGATTGGATAAAAATTATTTCTTCAAAATCATGGATTATAAATAGCATAGGAAAAAACCATATAATTGCTTTCATATTGCTCATTTCAATCCTCCCATATATTATTTCATAAAAATTAGATTAACAGACATTAGTTATTTTTTATCTATCATTTCCTTATATATACTAATCTTTTTATCCAAGTGTATTATATTTTCTTCAATTTTTCTTTTTTCAATATTTAACCTGTCCATTTGTTCTTCAAGTAATTCTAATCTTTCCTTAATTGTATCATCGCCATCATATCTCAATTTAGAATAGTATTGTATCTGCTTAATTGGCATATTTATTTCCTTTAATCGGATTATAAATTTTAGCCACTCAATATCTTTTTCAGAATATACTCTTTTGTTAGCTTCATCTCTTTCAGGATAAATCAGACCAAGCTTTTCATAATATCTTAGTGTATCAATGCTCAAACCAATTTTTTCAGAAAACTCTCCTATATAATAATTCAAAATAATCACCTACCTCTTGACATGGAGTTAACTCCAGCATATATGATAATATTATCAAAAAGTAGGAGGTATTACAATTATGGAAAATAGATATGAAAAAGGGCTAAATAAACTTAACGAGGTTGATGGAAACGCTGGAACAGCTGTAATAGAATCACTTAAGGATATAGCTCCAGACCTTGGAAAATACATTATTGAATTTGCTTTTGGAGATATTTATACAAGGCCAACATTTGATTTAAAACAAAGGGAACTTGTTACTTTATCTGCTCTTACTACACTAGGAGGGTGCGAAAACCAATTAAAAGTTCATATTAATGGAGCATTAAACGTTGGGATCTCTAAAGAAGAAATAGTAGAAGTATTCTTACAATGCATTCCATATGTCGGCTTTCCAAAGGTATTAAATGCTGTAGCGGTTGCAAAGGAGATTTTCAATAATTAATTTTATAATTAATTAAGAGCTCAGAATTTTTATAATTTTAAGGCATATTAAAGAAAATAGCAAGTCCAAAATGTTATGATTATTTCTCATCAGGCGAGGAAGCAAATTAGTCTCATAGCAGGTCTCTATTAGGGTAATTTACTGACGCAGGATGGTAAAAAATAGGCTTGGCAGATGGACTTCTTATTTTTTGATTATGCCTAAATTCTAAAAAAATAAGTTTTATATTATTCTTTATATTGTTTTTAATATTAAATTTATCTACAGTAATAATCATCATATATAATGAATTTTTTGTTAATTGGCTTATAGCCCATCTCCATTAATGAATTTATACGTTCAGTTGCCATTGGAACTGCTTTCGTTAAGATATGCTTAACATCAAAAGATACGGGCTTCAAAAATAATCTTTCAGATTCTAAAAATTCTTTATTCACTCTAACACTCCCATCTTTTATTATTTAAACTCTTTTTCATGCATTTTGAAAAAGTCATAATATGTACGTACATTTTCCAATTCTGTCCACCGTTTTACATCAACAGGATTTTCATCGAGATCATATATTTTCGCGCCTTTCATAGCAAGTATAAATGGTGAGTGCGTTGATATAATAAACTGACATCTTAAAAACCGTGCGGAGTCCTCAATAAAATTCATTAATTCCATTTGACGTTTTGGCGAAAGACTATTTTCAGGTTCATCCAATATATATAGTCCATTCTCATCAATTTTTTCAGTAAAATATATAAATGCGCTTTCTCCATTTGAATATTCTCTGAAATTATCCATTAATCTATTTCTCACAAATTTTGATTGTGTTTTACTCCTAGCAGTATTTACTTTTTTTAATTGTTCATAATCTGCCATCGACTTCATTTGGAATCGAGAATATTTAGACTCCAAATATTCTTCAAAAAGCTTTTCTCTCTTTATGTCAATTCCTTCATTTATACTACGAATATTTAGGATATAATCAAATACATCATCACTAGTAATAATCTTACTATTTTTAGGAATATCTGTTTCAACATATATATCACACATATTGACATAATCAGGAAAAAAATTAGATTTATTATAGATAGAATCACGGCTTACTCCTATTTTTTCTGCTATAACATTTAACGCTGTTGATTTTCCAGAACCATTTCCTCCATACAGAATAGTAACTGGTTCAAAATCAATTCTTTTAAGACCATGTTGTGACAATACCTTAAACGGATAAAACGAGTCATAACAGGTTCTTTTTACCTTCATGAAAAAGTCAAATTCCATATCCTCATTAGGGAATGTAAAATAATTCAAATAAACCATCTCTTTTCTCCTTCTCAGATAAATTGCAATTTATATTATATCCACTGTATAAAAGCGGTCTTATCATTTTGATTATATCCTGCTTGTTCATAGAAGTTTAGCGTACTATCTTTTTTAGAGCCAGTTAATAGCATTAATTTATAACACTTCTCTTTAAGTGCTATTTCTTTTGCGTAGTTCAAACAAGCTGTTGCTAATCCTTTATTTCTATAATGTTTATCAGTCACTACATTTTCAATAAATGCATATGGTCGTTGATTGTGTGTCAAATTTGGTATTATGACACAAACACACGAAGACACTATCTTTCCTTCTTCCTCTGCAATAATAATATGATGTTCTTTATCTTCCAAAATTCTATTCCATACTTCCATTATTTCTGGTGTTTTTCCTGGCATAGATTCACCATGAAGTTGCATATATAATTGCATTAATCCATTAAAATCTTCATTTATTATTTCCCTTATCATGTGATCATCCCCCCTGCATACATTCTAAGATGAGATAATATCTATCTAAATTGCTCCATCTTCACATTTTGACTGTTGCTATTATTAATAATCTTGGTGCCACTACTTGTTCCAATGATAATACGATCACACATATTAATAAATAATCCAGTTTCTAGTACTCCAGTTATTTTATTAACTTTATTATAAACATCATTAATGTTCATTGGCTTTCCTATATGCAAATCAACTATATAGTTACCATTATCAGTTACAAAAATCTCTTCTTCCTTCATTCTTATTTTGGGATTTAATGAATAATCCTGTAATTCTTTAATTACATGTTTGTATCCATATGGTAATATTTCAACTGGTAAAGGAAATTCTCCAATACCATCAACTAATTTACTTTCATCCATAATCCATATAACTTCATTAGCCAAACTCGCCACAATTTTTTCTCTAAATAAGGCTCCACCACCACCTTTAATAGCATTAAATTCATTATCTATTTCGTCTACGCCATCAATTGCTAAATCAATCTTATCAACTTCATCAATTGATAATAAAGGGATCTTAAGTTCTCTTGCTAAACTCTCAGTACTTTTTGATGTTGCTACAGCTTTTATCTTCATTCCATTTTTAATCAATTCTCCAACTTTTTTAATCATGTAATAAGCTGTCGAGCCTGTTCCCAATCCTAATATCATCCCATCTTTTATATATTCTGCTGATTTTTCTCCTGCAACTCTTTTTTGATCCATACTTACCTCCAAAGATTTTATAATTCTATTCCTACTTTAAATTCTCTATCTGTATAAATTTGTTTTTTCTTGAATATCATTTATATAATATTTTTCCCACTACACATTTTTCAATATTCACGACTCGTAAATATTGCCGTAAAATAGCTTTGATTCTTTTGACTTAAATATTACACATATATTCTTATCGTTTAAATCATGGTATCAGAGAATTTCATTTACCAACAAATTGTTAATCCAACCTATCATACAAATTATAATTTCGTTTCGCTTTATGTAAATTATATCATTTCCTTACAATTATTTTCATTAAATATAAATAAATTTATCACTATCTAATAATACTCGCGACTTTCATTCCACTTATATTTAATTTTTCTCCTTACTAAACCGCCCCCATATTAATGCTGTACAATAATATAATTTTTAATTATCATCTTAAAACCCTATAATTCTCTATAATCCATTAATGTATTTGTCTGTAGCTTACTACTTAATCCAATCTTATTTCCCCCCTAATTCTATTTCTAGGTATGAAAAAAGAGCCAAGATTTTACTCTCAGCTCTAGACTTCTTTTGTTAATTCCTTTTTATACATATTTCCAAGCAATATAGCTATTCCTGCAATGTTTAGAGTAAAAAAACTAATTTTTATGGGAATTGTTATGATATTGATAGAAATGATTCATTTTTTATGGTTAGTTACAAATTCTCCAAAAAATCTTGTAGCATCTCAGCTGTGATTCCCCATATATTATAAGTTTCATATTTATAAAATAAAGATCTATAATTAGCTTCTCTAAATTTATAGTTTTCCCTATTAACAATTAAATCATATGGAAATTCTTTATCTCTTTCAATATTTATTTTATTATTATATATACGAGGCTTATTATCTAAAAGATAAGATAACGGTACATAAAACACATGATCAACCTCATCTTCACTTATCTTTATCTCATCAAGATCTTTAATAATTCCTACATACGGATGAATTATTATGCCATCATACCTTACTATAGTATCTAATTCATTTACTATATTAATGCTTTTTACGCCAAGTTCTTCGGATATTTCTCTAAGCGCGGCTTCCTTAGGAGATTCATTTCCATCTATTTTTCCACCTGGAAAGCATATATCTCCTGGCTGGCTCCTTAATTTTTTAGACCTAACTTCAAATAACACATGTACTTCATTATCAATCTCAACTAGTGGAATAATTATAGCTGACCTTCTCATTCTTTTCCAGCCATTAATATATGGTTTCTCATCTTTCAACTTATTCATAATATATTCTAAATTCATATTCTATAATCTCCTCCTATCTAGTTATGTTATAAAAATATTATATCAAAATCATTATCTTAGCGATACGAAAATTATATTCTTCTAATAATTATTATAAACAAATTGTATAGAATTAATTAAGCACATAAAATAAATAATAAGTCCAAAACTATCATGGAATGTTATTATCTACAGTATAAAAAAGCTGCTAAAAACAAAATTTCAATTTCATTCTTAACAGCTTGTAATACTTGCTTTACTAAAAGTATATTAAAAAGCTAACTTTTCATATAACTCTTTGATTGTACTAAAGCTATATGTTGGTCTAAATTCTGTATCTTTCAAATCTTCCTTTGTTGCTTCTCCAGTGAATACTACAGCTGTATCAACACCACCATTAATACCGCAGGCAATGTCTGTATACAATCTATCTCCTATAACTAAAGTTTGCTCCTTTGTAAATCCAGTTTGTTCTAGACACATTTCCACTATCGTTTTATTAGGCTTCCCAATGTATAAAGGTTGTCTTTTAACTGCATTTTCAATCATTTCGCATATTGATCCACAGTCTGGCACAAAACCAAAGCTAGTCGGACAAACAAGATCTGGATTAGTAGCTATATAATCAATATCTCTTGTTGATAGTAATTCACATATATCCTCTATCTTTTTATAATTTAATTCATTATCAAAGCCTACTACTGCACAAACAATATCTTCATCTTTATCTTCTGTAATATTAAGCTCAAATCTTTTTAGTTCTTTAATAAATGATTTTGTTCCAAGAACAAATATTTTTTTATCTTTATATACTTCTTTTAGATATATTGCGGTTGCATAAGATGATGTTACAAAACTTGTTTTATCAACTTTAATTCCAAAGTCATCAAACTTCATAATATAATCTTCTATACTTTTTGTTGAATTATTTGTTATAAATATATATTTACCACCTATACTTAAAACATAATCCATAAATTCTAATGTACCATCGATTAATGTTGTATCTAAAGCTATTGTACCATCAATATCTAATAAAAATAATTTTTTATCTTTTAGCATATTATCATTCTCCGTAAAATAAATTCGTTAATTCATTTGCACATTCTTCTAACATATTTTCAGTTTTTGCATATTGCAAAATCGTATATCTAGGTCTGATTTCAAGAGCATGAATTACACTCCTATGAAATAATTCTTTCTCAATTCCTAACGCCTTTGGATTAGACTTAGCTCCAATAGAATTTAATAAATTTATTATTATTTCTGGCACAGGAGTCTCTATCCCAAACCTTTCTTCAATATTAAGTTTTTTATACACCCATGCCGATATTACTGTGCCAACTCCAACTGAATTGCCATGCAAAGGATGCTCTAGTCTTCTTGAAAGCTTATCAATTTCCCAATAATGAGAAAGATGATGTTCTGCTCCTGATGCTGGTCTTGAATTTCCTGAAAGAGTCATTGCTATTCCTGATAGTATAAGTGCTTCTGATATATATTCTATTGCTTTAACATCTCTCTTAACAGCTCCTTCTATATTTTCAAAACATTTATACATAGCATTCCTTACTAGCTTTTCTGTTGTATCACAAAAATATTCGTTATGAATCGTATTAGATAATCTCCAATCAGAAAGTGCTGTATATTTTCCTAGTATATCACCAAATCCAGCACATATCATCTCAAATGGAGCATCTTTCATAATATTTGAATCAGCTATAATAGCATATGGATTAGTCCCAGGATATGTTACCTTTGCTCCATCAATAATTAGAGGTGATACTGTTGATGCATATCCATCCATTGATGGAGCTGTTCCCATTATAACATAAGGAATATGAGTTTTTGCACTTATTATTCTACATATATCATTAATACTTCCAGATCCCACAGCAACTATAAGCTCTGTTTCATTATTTACTTCAACCAATACTCGTCCAATTGCTTTTTCATCTGGAATTAAATCTCCATCACTAAATAATATAATATTATTTATCTTATAACCTGATTCAGTAAGTTCATTTTCTACACACTTGCCAAGTGCTTTATAAGTATTATTATCACTGACCAATAAGATTTCTTTTGGTAAAATTTCTTTTGCGACATCTAGAATTCTATTATATACATTTTCTCCAACATAGATATGTTTTATGTCTATTCTATGTTTTTTTCCGCAGCCACAGTCAAATTCCATATCCGCCATTTCTTCTATTGTTTTAGTCAAAATTTCATTCAAAACTAAGTACCTCCTACGTTTATGCTTTTTGCTTTAGGTTCATTTAAAATTATATACTATATTCATCTGCATAAACAGCGTACAAGTTACTTAATTTTAAGCTTTATTGAACTAAATACATTTTCTTACCCACACTATCATTTCTCCTGGTGTTCTGTTAGCCCATAAATAATATGGAATCCATTTTAACTTCTTTTCATTAAATTCAATTTTAGAGTCATATACATATAACTTATCTTTATCACAATCTTGTTCTTTAACTACTAGTCCATCACTTTCAAGTACTATTGCACCACCTAAGAAGTCTTTGTCATATTCATAAGTAAATTTAGGATTACTCTTTAAATAAACTCTGTGCAGATCAGGTCCATTGTCTTCTTCCTCTAAGCAATAAACAACTGGTCCCCTCATTACAGCAACTTTTCCCATGTCTTCTCTTACATTTATATTTGCTCTAACTATTTCTACAGGCATCTTAAATAAAATGCTAATTCTATCACTATCTTTCCATTTCCTATTAATATAAGCATATCCATCGACTACACTGTAATTTATCTTTTCTTCATTAACTTTTATTTCATAATTTCTACACCATTCAGGAATTCTTAATGCAAATTCAAATTCAGCTTCTTCCTTCATGTTTAAATTAATGTCTATACTCTCATCCCATGGATAGTTTGTTCTAATATTAAATTCTACACTCTTTCCAGAGAAATTAGCTGATATTTCTCCTCCCATGTATAAATGCATAAATATTGTATGATCTCTTAATGTATATGCATAACTTCCTATAGAAGTCAAAAGTCTTGCTAGATTAGGCGGACAGCATGCACATCCAAACCATTTTTGACGTTCAACTTTTACATGTGCTCTCAAATGATCTTTTTCAGAAGCCTCTGGAACCACCTCTAATGGATTTACATAGAAAAACTTAGTTCCATCAATTGACATTCCGCTTATAATTCCGTTGTATAAGGCTTTCTCCATTATATCTGCATATTGTGATTTAGGTTCAATTTCAAGCATTCTTCTTGCAAAAAAAACTAATCCAATAGACGCACAAGTTTCAGCATAAATAGTATCATTAGGCAAATCATAATCACAAGTAAATGCTTCTCCATATTGTGATGATCCGATTCCACCTGTTATATACATTTGCTTTTTAGTCATATTACTCCATAATCGCTTGCAAGCTTCTAGCAGCTCATCGTCATTTGTTTCTCTTGCTACATCAGCCATTCCTGAATATAAATATACAGCTCTTACAGCATGCCCTTCTGCAACTTCCTGCTCTTTTACTGGTTTACCTGCTTGATAATATTGATATTTAAAGTAACTATCTTCCCACCAGAACTTATTATTGTACTTTTTCCCCTCTTCTTCAAAATATAATGGTGATTTGCCTCTTTCATCTATAAAGTATTTTGCTAAATTTAGATATTTTTTATCTTTTTTTATTTTGTACAGTTTAATTAAAGCCAATTCAATTACTTCATGACCTGGATATCCATGCAATTTGCCATCTTCTGGTCCAAATATAGTATCCACATAGTCTACATATTTTACGATTGCATTTAATAACTTATCTTTTTCTGTTGCCTCATAATAAGCTACTGCCCCTTCAATCAAATGACCTAAACAATACAATTCATGATTATCACGTAAGTTTGTCCATCTTTTATCTAATCCGTTTATAATGTAATAAGTATCTAGGTATCCATCTGGCTGCTGTGCCGCACAAACAATATCAATTGCTCCATCTGCAATTTTTTCAAGTCCTTCATCCTTATTCCACATAAGAGAATATCCAACCGCTTCTATCCATTTTGCAAAATCACTATCTTGAAATACAAAACCTTTAAATTCACCTTCCATCATCCCAGCTGCAATCTTAAAATTTTGCATACAATAACTTGGCTCCGCACCTTCTATTCTATCATTCAATGCTTCCCATTGATAAGGAATCACATGAGTTCTTGCTAGCTCCATCATTTTCTTCCAAAAATTATCTTTTACATTTATACGATTTATTTGCAAAGGTTTACTAAAGGTATTTGAGTTCATTATTAATTCCTCCTAAATTTATTTTTATGGTGGTTAATTTATTATAATTATCAAAAACTATTTTATTCATTCCTCTAAAATACAAATTCCCTTATTTAAGCATATGACTAGCTTTTATACATATAACTATAGTATATTTATTATATAGAAACAACTTTCATTTTAGTATAATAGGTGGTGAAATCCTATATGTTTTATTTTATCTCTGATAATAAATATCCCCTTACTCATTGTTCTAGTGGAAAATTGATAAATAATGAAAATTTTATACATTCTAAAAGAAACCTCGATACTTTTGTTATTCTAATTGGTTGTAAGGGAACACTATACATTGCACAAGATGATAAAAAATATGAACTTACTCCAAATAAGTTTATTATATTATTTCCCTTCCATACTCACTACGGTTATAAAAAATCTGAAGGGAATCTTTCTTACTATTGGTGTCATTTTAGAATTACTTCTGCTGAATATAAGCTTTTAAACGCTGAACAAATTAATGATTCTATATTCAATCTTGATAATGAATTAAAAAAAGCCTCTTCAGATGTTTATATTTTACCTGAATATGGTTCAATTTCTTCTGCCGCAAGAACAAGCCTTATTTTTCGTCAACTACTTGATCTATCAAACAAAAAGAGTTATTCAGAATATTTAACAAATTATGCATTAAGCCTGTTGGCAATGGAAATCTCTCAAGATTTCATGGATAATATAATTCATCAAAATGAAAAACTATCTAATACCAATTGCAAAATAAATGAAATTGCAAACTGGATAAATATAAATTATAATTCAAATTTAACTGCACATAAAATCGCCAAAACATTTAACTACAATCAGGATTATCTTTCTTCGGCATTTAAAAAATATACTGGTACGTCTCTTTTAAAATACATCAACAAAACAAGAATTTATGCTTCTAAACAACTTCTATTAAATTCATCTTTCTCAATAAAAGAAATTGCTCTTCAGGTTGGATTTAATGATGATAAGCATTTTATGAAACTTTTTAAAAAATTTGAAGATGTCACACCAACTGAATATAAAAATGCATATTTTAGAAAAAACTTAAACAAAAAATAACTTCTTATATTGTGACTTTATTTTAAAAATATTTAAAATGATTATTCACATCTAATTCATAAAAGGGTATAATAATCTTAACATAGTATATTATTATTTGATAATTTTATAACGAACTATAACTTAAGTACAATTTTTCCGAAATTAATATTTAAACATTAATTTCGATTCAACGAATATTAACAACACAGAGGAGATTATTATGATTCACATTACAAATCTAAAGGAAAGTTTACCACTCTTCAAGGCTTTAAGTTCGGATGTAAGAATGAATATATTAGAGATTTTATCACAGTATAAGCAATTAAATATGAATGAGTTATCAGAGAAACTTGATTTAACTAATGGTGCAGTTACTATGCATATAAAAAAATTAGAAGAGTGTGGATTAATAAAAACTACTAATTTAACTGGAAAGCATGGATTACAAAAGATATGTTCTCTTCACGAGGATAAATTTGTAATAGATATTGGTAAACAAGATGTAGAAAATTCATATCATATAGATTTAAATATAGGCCACTATTCTAATTATGATATTGCCCCTACATGCGGAATTGCAACTAAGGATAGTATTATAGGAGAGGTAGACAATCCAAATTATTTTGCTGATCCTGAAAGAATTAATGCAGATATTCTTTGGTTCACTAAAGGAAGTATAGAATATAGAATCCCTAACTATTTAAAACCAAGTGAAGTATTCTCTGAATTGCAAATATCTATGGAAATAAGTTCAGAAGCTCCTGGAGTATGTAGCATATGGCCATCTGATATACATTTCTATTTAAATAATGTCAATGTTGGCAGATGGACCAGTCCTGGAGATTTTGGTGATAGTAAAGGTATTTTGACTCCATCTTGGTGGAATCCTCATTGGAATCAATACGGATTACTAAAACTTTTAAGCATAAATTCCTTCGGAACTTTTATTGATGGAATAAAGATTTCAGATGTCACTCTAGAAGATTTAGAATTAAATTATAAAAGTGATATCCTTCTAAAGTTAGCTGTTCCAGAAGAAACAAAACACGTTGGTGGATTAACTATTTTCGGAAAAAACTTTGGCAATTACAATCAAGGCATAAGCATAAGACTTGTTTATAATACATTAACTCAAGAATCTTGATGTTGATCATTGTATCTAATTATATATATGTTGCAATTCACAATGCACATTTCACAATTCACAATTGCAACTAAAATTATTGCAATATTTTTAGAATTATAATGAAGAATCATTTTTGCAATATATATTAAAATATATTGAATTAGATCCGTTTTTATAATAAATAAGAAGTAATATTTATAGGGCATAAATATTACTTCTTATTTTATTTATATACCATTTCAAATGTTTTCTAACCAGAAATAAGTAATATACTTTTGTAATCGCAGTTGTCATAATATGGAATGTTTCATTGGTAATTTTGATGGATGTGATTCTTTGCCAATAAAATAGGATTTAACACTATTAATTTTAGTCGTTAAATCCTATTTAATCTATATTACTTTTTATTTATTCTTTCCTAAACGAATTACATTCCAAGACGCTTTTCCCAAAGATGAAGTTATAATTCCGTCAACCAGATTACTTCTATCTACAGATTTTGGAGTAACAGCTTCACCTGTTGGAGAATTCACTATTTTCATATTATCATGCTCTAACACAATATGTTCAATGATTTTAAATCCTTCAAAACTTCTTACATCACAAGTTAATTCAATATCTTCCTCTAAATTACGATTAACTGCAAATATTGTAACTTCTTCCTTTTCTTCATTATATACTGCTATCGATTCAACGTCTTTTACGTCAGTAAAATCTATAGTATCATGTTTTGGCGAAGAAACTACTGGTTGAAGTGCAATTCCTCTACCGTATTTAGATGCATGCAAATATGGATAGTATATAGTCTGCTTCCAAGCTGGTCCATTTTCTTCTGTCATAATTGGTGCGATAACATTAACCAATTGCGCTAAGCATGCCATTTTAACTCTATCAGAATGTTTCATTAAAACAATTAACATTAATCCAACTAAAAGTGCATCTTCAAAATTATACATATCTTCTAAAAGTGCAGGTGCCTTTTGCCATGGATGATTCTTCATTATATCATCATCTTCATTATTAGAATGGAACCATACATTCCACTCATCGAAGCTTAAGTGCATAGTCTTTTTACTACGTTTTTTTGCTTTTATATAATCACAAGTTGAAGTAACTGTTTTAATAAAGTGCTCCATATCATCACTTTGTGCTAAGAAGTTTGCAGTATCATTTAATCTATTACCATAATATTGATGGAGAGATACAAAATCTACAACATCGTAAGTATGATCAAGAGTTGATGCTTCCCATTCAGGGAAAGTAGGCATTGCTGTATTTGAACTTCCGCATGAAACTAATTCAATATCTGGATCTATTAATTTCATAGCTTTACCTGTTTCTAGAGCTAATCTTCCATACTCTTTAGAAGTTTTATGCCCTATCTGCCATGGTCCATCCATTTCATTTCCTAAACACCATGTTTTTATTTTATGTGGTTCTTTAACACCATGTTTTATTCTTAAATCACTATATTTCGTACCACCTTTATGATTACAATATTCTAAAAGATTGCAGGCATCTGCAATTCCTCTTGTTCCAAGATTTATTGCCATCATTATTTCAGATCCTACAGCATTAGTCCACTTTGAGAATTCGTTTAATCCAATTTCATTAGTTTCTAAGCTTCTCCAAGCTAATTCTAGTCTCTTTGGCCTTTCTGCTACTTCTCCAACACTATCTTCCCAAAAGAAATTTGATACAAAATTACCACCTGGGTATCTTATAATTGGAACATCTAATTCTTTTACTAATTCCATTACATCGGTGCGGAAGCCATTTTCATCAGCTGACATATGGCCTGGCTGATAAATCCCTCCATATACTGCCCTTCCTAAATGTTCAATGAAAGAACCATAAATTCTTTTATCTATTTCGGATATTTTAAAGTCTTTGTCTACCACCATTTTTGCTTTTTTTGCCATTATAATTCATCTCCTTAAGTATTTAGTTTGGACTTTCTAGTCCTTAGTGAAAATCAAATCATATTACCCCTTTACAGCTCCAGCTGTCATACCTTCTACAAAATATTTTTGGAAGCATGCAAATAAAATAAATACTGGTATTACTGAAATGAAAGAACCTACAAATAATAAATTATAGTTGTTTCCATAAGGCGTTAATAATGTATTTAATCCTATTGGTAAAGTAAATTTTGCACCATCTTTCAACACTAACATTGGCCATAATAAGTTATTCCAACTAAACATTGCATTTAATATAGCCATTGCCGCAAAAGATGGCTTCATAATCGGTAAAATTAATCTGAAGAAAATGCCATATTCCGATGCCCCATCTATCCTACCTGCCTCAACAAGGTCTCTTGGTATTCCGGAGAGGTATTGCCTAAAGAAAAATATAGTTGATGCACTTGCTATAGTCGGCAAAATTATTCCAATATAGGTATTTGTTAAATGCATATCACTTATTTGGTTATATAAAGGTAACATTAAAATCTCAAAAGGTACCATCATAACGAATAAAACACATATAAATAGAAAATTCTTTCCTTTAAAATCGTACATTGCGAAACCATATGCAACAAATGCGCTGATAAACAATTGGCAAACTACTTGCACTATAGTTAAAAATAAACTATTAAAAAACCATGTAAATAAGCTATTTTTTTCTGTGAATAGAATTATATAATTTTTAAACGACATTTTAGCAGTATCTATTGATACATCCATACCATTTGCTATTACTAATGCACCATCCTTGAACGTAGAAACAAATAATGTATAAAAGGGAATTAGTAATATTACGGCTATGACTGCAAAAAGCATAAAAATTAATATTCTTTTTGGCAAATTTTTTACATGACTTACTGCATTTTTTTGCGTATTTTTTTTATTATTCAAACTAATATTGCTTTGCATACTAATCTCCTTTCTTAAATGTTCCATTTAGTTTTAATTGCACTAAATTAATAGCCATTCCTATAATAAACAATACTAATCCTACAGCAGATGCATAACCCATGGCATTTTTTTCAATACCTTGTCTGTATAAATATCCTACAATTGTAAGACCTATATTATTAGGCGAGTTATTGCCATTAAATACCATATAACTTTCTATAAACATTGCAAGACCTGCGTAAATAGATATAGTAAGCACATAAATTGTTGTCGGTTTAAGTTGAGGTATTGTTATATATCTAAACTTTTGCAATGTATTTGCTCCATCTATATCAGCTGATTCATATAATTCCGCAGGAATGTTTTTAAGTCCTGATAAGAAATATAACATATTAACACCAGTCCATCTCCAACATGCCAATACTAGCAATACTATAAATCCTGTAGTTCCATTTTTTAGCCATTTAAATGGATCCATTCCAAATAGCGCAACAACCTGATTCATTAATGAAGTAGATTGTTCTCCAAAGGCAAATCTAAATATTATACCTGCCACAGCAACAGATGTTAAAGCCGGTAAATATAATGCAGATTTAAAGAATTCTTTTCCAACCATTAGTTTGCTGTCTATTATACATGCAAGTATCATTGGAATTGGAATAAGCAATATCAATGTCCATATCATATATTTAAAGCTGTTCCATAACGCAACTAAGAAAACCTTATCCCCTAATAGTTTTGTATAATTTTCAAACCCAACAAATTTTCTCGATCCTGGTAATACATTCTCAAAGCTCATTATTACCGTATTTACCATTGGAGATATGAAAAAAAGTAAAAATACAAGAATAAATGGTAATATAAATACATATGGTGCTGCTTTTTTATTATATATAAATCTCTTTACCATTTCTTAACTTCCTCCTCCCACGCTTAAATAATACAGAGAAGCCATCTTTGTAACTCAATATGCTTGTAAAAAGCTTCTCTGTGTGGATGTTTTTAATTATTTCAATTCATTTTCTACTTGTTGCTGTGCTTCATCTAATGCTTGTTTTATATCTTTTTTATCTTCAAATATGCTATTTAATGTAACTGTATTTAAAACGTTGTTTATACTTGGAATAGCATCATTTGATTTAATTAATTGTATTTCATTTTTGATTTCGTTTAATGTATCAAAAGGATTAGTCTTAAAGTATTTTACAAACTTATTTTCTGGATTATGAGTAATATCATTTTTAGTCCATAAATCAGTATTGCATGGATCGAAGCCTAAATCTTCCCATATTGCCTGTTCACCTTCATCTGAAAGTTTTGCATATGCTAAGAATTCTTTAAGATTTTCTTTATTCTTAGCTGTTTTAGTTACAGCTGTACCTGTACCACCTAAACCTACAGAACGTAGTTGACCTTTTTCAAATACTGGAGCCGGAGCAATTGCCCATTTACCTGCTTGATCAGGCATGTATTGTAAAAATCTTGACATATACCAAAGAGGCATAATTGCAACTGCATAGTCCCCATTATTTATCGCACCTTCAGCATCTGTTTGGTCAGGTTGTCCACCTGGAATAGTAGCTATTGCATGGGCATCTTGTAAATCTCTTAACGTAGTAAGTGCTTTAACCATTTGCGGACTATTTAATTGTGGCTTACCATCCGCATCAGTAAAATCTGATTTTTGTTCTGCTAGCATAAGACTTTCTTGCCATTGAGCACTTGTATCTGCTGTCCCAAAGTTTTTACCAGTTGCAGCATAATATTTAGCACCTGCTGCTTTAAAATCATCCCAGGTAGCTATAGATTTATAATCAATCCCCGCCTTTTCTAAGATTTCAGTATTGTAGTATGCTACACATGCACCAACGTGTGTTGGTAGTCCATAATTATGTCCATCTTTACTGTAAAGATCTATACGAGATTTAACCAACTTATCTTTATAAGGTGAAATAACATCATCAAGATTCTCTAATTGTGGGTCTCCTTTAAGAAAATTAGGGAATTTTCCAACTTCTATATCACATGCATCAGGGGCTCCTTGTCCGGACAAGAGTGCAGATTGCAATTTATTATGCATATCATCATAAGGAAGAACTGTAAAATTAATATTTAACTTCTTATCAGGGTTTTTCTGATTCCATTTTTCTAACATCTTTTCATAAAACGTTTTATGCATCTCAATAAATGTCCACATTTCTAACTGATCTCCTGAAGAAGATGATGCTGAATCCTTTCCTCCACTCGAGCTAGTACTCGAACTACTTCCACCACATCCGATTAACATTGTTGCAGCAATGGATGTTACAGCAGCAATAGCAGCAAGTTTTTTTAATATTTTTACACTTTTCATATTTTTACCTCCCATTATTTATTTGAAGTTAATATATTTAGTGAACACCATTTCATTTTTATTAATTAAATATATGCCTTTAAAAACAGTGATCAAAATAACTCTTATAAACAAAGCTTGTACAAATACGCGCTTTATTTTAATTAATTTTAAAGTATATCAATAAACTTGTATTCCTTTTAAATTATTTTATGTATATATTTTTTTAGTTTATTTAATTCTTTTGTTAATTTATCGATATTTTGCCACCAGTAATCCTTTTCATATGCATTATTTTTAAGTTGCAACTTATTATCATAAATTTATTATATACTTATATCTATTAAAGTCAATACTTTCAAGTTATATTTATTTAAATTATTTTAGATTTATTTAAATCATATTTTGACCTTTTTATACAAAACTTAAGATGTTTTATATTATAACGAACTTCTTAATGGCATGTAAATGTTTTTATAATCTTGAACTTTAAATTTTCAAATGATATACTATCTTTAAACTTATCTAAAATAAATATATCAATAATATTAGGTAAATTTTATTTGAGGAGATTGATTAATATGAAACTATTAACCCCAAATTTCGAACGCGAAGGTCCTGATATAGAAAAGGACGAGCCTCCAAAGGAAGGTATACATTTATTTTTTGAATTATTTACTATGAGATTTTGGGATATAATTAAATTGAATTTTGTCTTTGTTTTATATTCCCTCCCTATTATTACAATCGGTCCAGCTTTCGGTGCTATGACTTCAATTTTAATGTCTATGATCCAAAGAAAGCATACTTATATTTTTTCAGATTTCCATGAAGCCTTTAAAAACAACTGGAAACAATCATTATTTAGTGGATTAATAATATTAATTGCATTTTCATTTTTAGGTGTTTCACTATCCTTTTATTTAAAATTAGCTCAAGAGAAATCTATTTTCTATTTTGTTTTCTATTTATGTCTTTTTATCACAGTTTTACTTGCACTTGCATCCATGTATATTTATCCGTTGCTTACTACTGTTTCTCTTCCTCTAAAAGATGTTTTTAAAAATTCTATATTACTTTGTATTGTGTGTATAAGAAATACATTGTTAGGCGAATTAGCCTGTGCACTAATATTAGGAATTCATATTTTCTTTTTTCCTATATCACTTCCGCTTTTCTTGATGCTTACATTTGGTATACTATCTTTCATTTCCAGCTTTACCGCTTGGATAGGCATAAAAAGATTTATTGTACAATGAGTAAAAAAACAAAGCATAACCAACTACTCAAATATAGTTATTATGCTTTGTTTTTTATCTATTATAGATTAATTGTCAACTCAACTGGACAATGATCTGATCCTGTTACTTCCATATGAATTTTTGCATCTTCTAATTTATCCTTAAGACTTTCTGAAACCAAGAAATAATCTATTCTCCATCCAGCATTATTAGCTCTGGCATTAAATCTATACGACCACCATGAGTACATGCCTTCTTTATCAGGATAGAAATATCTATATGTATCTATAAATCCTGCTTCTAATAGTTCAGTTATCTTAGATCTTTCCTCATCTGTAAATCCTGCATTTTTTCTATTAGATGTAGGATTTTTTAAATCTATTTCTTTATGTGCAACATTTAAATCCCCACAAATTATTACAGGTTTGTTTTTCTCAAGTTCTTTTAAATATTTTCTAAATACATCTTCCCATACCATTCTATAATCAAGTCTTTCTAATCCTTGCTTAGAATTAGGAGTATAAACATTTACTAAGTAAAAATTACCATACTCTAAAGTAAGTACCCTTCCTTCGTTATCATGTTCTTCTATCCCAATACCTCTTTTTACAGTTAAAGGCTCCTCTTTTGTAAATACAGCAGTGCCTGAATAACCTTTCTTTTCAGCATAATTCCAGTAACTTGTATATCCATCTAGTTCCAAATCTATTTGACCTTCTTGAAGTTTACTTTCTTGTATGCAAAATATATCAGCATCTATTTCCTTAAAATATTCTAAAAAGCCTTTTTTTACGCAGGCTCTTAACCCATTTACGTTCCATGAGATTAATTTTTTCAATTTCATCTCCTCCTTAAAATCTTAAATAATAATAATTATTATATAATATTTTAGAAATATTATCTATATATATCACAATTATCTTTTTACTTTCTATTAGATTTAAGTGGACACTTTGACCTCTAGAGTTTTAAATATAGATTTATTATTAGAACATACGTATTATGTTAGTAAATAATTTATTAACATAACAAAAAACCACATGCTTTTTATGCCTAGTGGTTTAATCCATTTATCAAAATATTACTTTTTCGATTATACTAATTAATAATAAACAACAATAAAGTTATTATAACTATGCTTATAGGTATACATAAAGAATTTACTACCCCCGCTAAGCCTTCATCACATTTACATCTAGCCGTAAAGACTGGTGCAAGAACAGGAACTGGGCCAAATACCAAAATAACTAGTACATGCTTAATTTCCATTGAGAACGGTACACAAAAATAAATAATAACTGCAAATATTGCTGCAAACAAGTAACGTATACTTATAATAGAAGCAACTTTAACTAGCTGTTCTTTTCGGAATTTGCATTCAAAAACCATGCCAATCATAAGCATGGACAAAAACGCATTTCCTGCACTTAGATTTGAAGTTACTGTATATATCACCTGTGGCAACTTAATACCTGTAATTGTCACTATAAACATAAGCATATAAGTATCAAAAGGTACAGATGAGAACATTTTTCTAAGAAATGCTCTAATGCTTTGATCATTTCCTTCACCAACAACACCTGATGCAAGTGCATATGTGCCTCCTGTACACATAATCGAATTACCTATATCAAAGAGACTTGTTATCCCAACAGCATATGCACCCATAAAACTCTGCACATATGGTAGGGTAAAACATCCTATATTATATCCAGCTAAATTTAGCATATTAAAGGCTTTTTCTTTATTATCCTTATTCCTAGCTAAAACAAAACCAACGAAAGACATTATAATGTTTCCCAAAAATCCAAGCAAAATAATAAAAAGCATTGATGTATCCATTTTAAAATTTGCAAATCCAGTAATAAGTGCACACGGTAAAGTAATATTCATTATAATTTTAGTTATAATTTTATAGTCTTTAGGCCCAAAAACCCCTATCCTTTTAAAACTATATCCTATCGCAATAATCAATATAAAGCTAAACGCTTTTATTAAAATATCCCCCATTTTTACCCCTTTCTCTTAATCATACCGAAATAATAAAAATCCACATCTAGCACTCTAATACTTAACTACCAAATTAGGATCAAAATGTAGAAATTTAACTTCAGCATGTATGCAAATACATGCTGAAAAATCAATAACTTATTCTTAATTTCAATATATACTATCGATTAAATTAGTAAATTGCTACAACTCATGAACTAAATATAAGATCTAACAAAAACACTTTATTCTTTCATTTCAGCAATTTTACAATGCTATTTACTATTTTATCTTTTCTTAATAGTCTTCTTTTTGCCATTTGGCGAGTTTTTTTCTTTTGCTTTCTTACCTTTTTCTCTTCTATCAGAAATTCTATCAGCCTTTAATCTGTCTGAAGGCTTTTTCCTATTAGTTCCTTGGCTTTCATTACCTCTGGAAACGCTAGAATTATAACCTTTGACACTTTTATTTTTGTCTTTTATAAGACATTTTGGACCATTTCCTATCAAATCAGTTCTACCAGCTTGTGTTAATGCCTCATAGACCAGTGTATAGTACTTTGGATTCTTATATTGAAGCAGAGCTCTTTGCATAGCTTTTTCATGCTTAGTCTTTGGTACATAAACTTCTTTCATTGTCATTGGGTCTAATCCGGTATAATACATTGTTGTAGCCAATGTACCTGGTGTTGGATAAAAATCTTGTACCTGCTCTGGTTGATAGTTAATATCTCTTAGATACTCAGCAAGCTCAATTGCACATTCTAAAGTACTTCCCGGATGAGATGACATTAAATATGGAATTATATATTGTTTTTTTCCAAGTTTCTTTGTTATTTTTTCAAACTTATTTACAAATTTATCATAAGTTTCACCAGCCGGTTTACCCATATATTTTAGTACATCTTTTGAAATATGTTCAGGCGCAACTTTTAATTTTCCACTTACATGATGTTCTACTAATTCTTTAAAAAACGTATCATCTTTATCAGCCATAATATAATCATATCTAAGACCTGAGCGCACAAATGCCTTTTTAACTTTTGGTACATTCCTTATAGATCTTAACAAATCAAGGTATTCAGTATGATCTACATCCATATTTCTACAAACATCTGGAGATAAACACTCTTTATTTTTACATGCTCCAAAAGCTAACTGCTTAGAACAAGCTGGTTTTCTAAAGTTTGCAGTCGGCCCTCCTACATCATGAATATATCCCTTAAAATCTGGAAGTTTTGTAATGTCTTCTACTTCTTGTAATATTGATTCTTTACTTCTACTTTGAACAACTCTTCCCTGATGGAAAGTTATAGCACAAAATTTACAATCTCCAAAACAGCCTCTTGAACTTACTGTACTAAATTTAACTTCTTCAATTGCAGCTATTCCGCCTTTCCCTTCATAAACAGGATGGTAATCTCTCATATATGGAAGTCCATATACTTCATCTAATTCCTCTCTATTTAAAGGGGCTTCTGGAATATTTTGTACCACATATTTACTTCCATGCTTTTGTACGATAATATTACCACGAACAGAATCCTGTTCTTCATATTCTACTTTGCTTGCTTCCGCATATTTATATCTATTTGTAGATACTTCCTTATACGAAGGAATTTCAATATAATCCTGCACATCTTCTAAACTTTCTGTAGCATAGCAAGTACCTCTAATATAAGTTATATCCTTTGCTCGAACTTTATTCTTTAAACTTTCTGCAACGGCCACTATTTGTTTTTCACCCATACCATAAATTAACAAGTCAGCTGTACTATCAATTAATATTGATTTTCTTACTTTATCACTCCAATAATCGTAATGAGCAAATCTTCTAAGACTTGCTTCTATTCCTCCTATTACAATATCTATATCTTTATAAGCTTCTCTTATCTTATTGCAATAAACAATTGTCGCTCTATCAGGCCTAAGTCCCATTTGTCCACCTGGAGAATAGAAATCTTTTTCTCTTAATCTTTTACTTACAGTATAATGATTGACCATAGGATCCATGTTTCCACCATTAACTAGGAAAGCATATTTAGGCTTCCCAAATCTCTGAAAATCATAAATATTATCCCAATCTGGTTGTGGTATTATCCCAACTTTATATCCATTTGCTTCAAGTACTCTCGAAATAATTGCAGTACCAAAACTATGATGATCAATGTATGCATCAGCTGTAACAATTATGAAATCTAATTGCTCCCAACCTCTTTCTCTCATATCTTTTTTGCTTATGGGCAAAAACTTTCTTTCAGTTGTCATATCTTCACCTACTTATTCTTCTTATGGTTTAATTTTCAAAAATAATACACACCTTATTTTCTCTTTGCCTATTATAACATAAAGACATCAAATTCTAAATCCGTATTATGTTATTGTTTGAGTCAAGTAAAAGTTGGCAAGAATTTTATTTAATTTATTATCCATTATTTTACATCATATTTTTAGAATTTCCCTACACACGCTTTATACTTAACTATAACTAATATCACTAAATGATTTTAATCCACATAAATCACGCACTATTTTTCTACCTAGCGTTGTGGCAGCTCCGCTGTACGGAATTTGTGCGCTATTACACTTATATACCTTACATTTATTAGATTCTTTATTTGCTTGAAATACTGTTAATGGTAGTTTTGTAACTATTGTATCAATAACATTATCAGGAATAATATTTCTATAGATTTTATCCACAGTATCAAACAACCTATTACTAAATTTTTCAGATAATATTTTAGATAAATTATCTGCACCATTAATAGACCAGCTCATTTTTCTGCCCTTCATCCTTTGAGCTAATACATCACAAATATTATGTTCCATTGTACCTAAATTCCTGTATTCTATGCCTTCCGGCGCCGTAGGCATGTCTATGTTACCTCTTAATTTATATGGTGTTAATCCATCTCTATTGTGAGCTAAGTAATCATATAACTCAGTAAGCTTCTTAAATGAAACATCTTCTTCATTTGTAAGTGTCATCATATTTACAATAGCTTCTAGACCTTCATCAATTTTACCTTCTCTAAATAGTTTTAATAATTGCTTTTGGGTTCTTTTATCACTTACCTTACGCATAATTGCTTGACCTACATGAAATGGATCTAGTTGAAAATGAATGTCTTGATCCTCACAAGTTGCCTTAATCCACTTTGCTCCATCACCGTTTAATATTCTAGTTTGAATTTCGTCTACATTGTATTTTTCTGAAATTGTTGCGCTAGCAAGCTTTTTAAAGTGGCTAGAATTACTAAAACTTGCACAAGCAGTTTTATCAACAACTACATATTCTTTTTTGCTTCCTGGACGTAAAGTCCAGCCTGTATATGATACTGCTAGTTTTAACTCTTTCTTTTTATTTTTCCCTTTTGGTCTATCTTTACCTTGAAGATAGAGCCAAACTCCATCTTGCTCTTGAAACAATACTGGTACTTCCTTTTCGCCTTTTAACACACCTTTATCATCTAGTTCAATTTTACGATTTTCTAGTTCTTTAATCTTTTCTCCAACTGTTTGAACTACGTTCCAAACGCCTTGAGCACTAATTTCTTGATTACACATAGTTTTAATATTCTCAGATGTCTTTCTAAAAGAAACATCCGCCACGTTAGTCAAAATAGTTTCTACGAGATTTATAGAAACATTTCCTATAGTATCCATTCCTAAATACTCATCCAAAAGGTATTTAGTTGCTTTCTTACCATCCTCAAGTTTTAATTCATAAACACGCCTAGAATACTCTACATTCCCCATAATAGTCCTCAAACAAGTTTGCTTACGGCCTTTATTACGGTAAACCTTGCTATCTCTTTCATTAAGTAGTTTTTCATCCAAGGATTCTAATATGCTTTTTAATGCATTGCAAGCTTCATCACAAGCATATTTATAAATTCTTTTCTCTAACTCCTTGAAAGTAAATCCATTATCATTTAAACTTAATTCATACATAAATCTAACTCTATTCTATTTAGTTTCGTCAACTTAATTATAATGGATAATTTATGTATTGAGGAGATGCTTTTGCATCTCCTTTATTATTTATATAGTATTCTTTATTATCTTTGCCTACTAAAATTATACTCTAACTATGTTATTTATTAATTTCATGTCTTTTTAAACATTATTTTCAATTATTCTAGTATTAAAATGCTTTATTTAAACTATTCTACCCCAGTATGTACACCTATAAGATCTTATTTACATAAATTTGTATAATAAAAATATGGCGGGTTATATCCTTATAGATAATTTTATTTTTAAGTTTAATATGTAACAATTTTTAATTATGTTTAATATATTATTAATATAACAAATGATATAGATTAACAAAGGAGAAATGAACTATGAGCAGATGCTGTTATAACAGATGTTGCAATAATTGCTGTGGATACAATTACGGAAACTTTTGTGGATACGGTGGTTATGGCGGATATGGTGGTGGATATGGTTTTAATAATGCTTGGGCATTATGGCCACTATTATTCTTATTATAAAACAACCAACTAATTTTATCCTGTAAGGCTATTTTTACACCTCGATATTACAAAAGAAAAGATTTCTATAATTGCTTATTTTAGAAATAATATAGAATATGAAATAAGACCTAAAGATATATTTAATATCTTGTAGGTCTTATTTTTATGTTTATTAATTTTTAAATGAATGTATAGGTGCAGGAATTCTTCCACCTCTTTGAGCAAATAATTCTGATGATTTACCATTTACCTTCATTACAGGTGCTCTACCCAATAATCCACCAAACTCCACCATATCACCGATTTCACAACCTGGTGCTGGTATAATTCTAACTGCTGTAGT